>NZ_SBIR01000009.1:0-193721 GCF_004521895.1 Halorussus marinus | reverse complement strand
CGCGTGGTCCCTGATCAGTTGTAACGATCTGTCTTCCCCTGTAGGAGAGCCAGTAGAGGGCCAGCCCAAATGGGCCAAGGACAAGGGTTAGCAGCGGCCAGACCATCGTCGTCCAGTCGTTCATCTCAGGTAGCCGGTGACGTGCATGGGCGAACACAAACGACGCCCCGAGGATACTGAACCCGGCCCAGATCGCAGCGAGCGATTCTAGCGGACTGAGGCCGGCCCCCTGATGGCGGTACTGCGTGATCTCAACCGCGTAATCGAGCCGGCCCTGGGACACCCAGGAAACCTGATCCGTCGACCCCATTGCGAAGAGGTGGTTAAACGGCCCTTCTGCGGGGGTCGAGAACCAGGCCGGCTGTGACTGCCACGCGTAGTTTTCAGTTACCGCTGGCAGGCTCCCGTCATCGTTGACGAGTAGGATTGGGCCAGCTTTCCCCCACTGAAGATTTGTCGACGAGACTGCGTGCTCGGGCTCACTGGGATTGACGAGCATAAAGTTGTAGTAACCGACTTTATCACGTTCATGGATTCCCCAGCCAAAGTCTCGCGACTCATCACGGAACTCTGCCACCTCGATGGCGTGGTCCTGTGGGGTGTCCCCTGAAACTCGTGTCCACTCGACGTTGAGGTCAGAGAGCGCTTCGTCACTCACGAGGCCGGGCGGTGCGAGGACATAGGCGTGTGAGGCGTTCAGTTCCTCAATTGCCTCTTGGGTGGCATCTGGGACTCCGTCTTCGTTCGCGTATAGAATTGGGTCACCAGAGTAGGCGCTCCAGGCGGCAGCGGGCAGTGCCCACTGTGGCTCGTCAGAGTTCACAATGATGACGTTGTTCTGACTGATGTCGTCAGATCCGTTCCCACGGGTGGCGATAGAAGCGGCTGTCTCAGCGGGGTTTCCACCAGAGATGTCAACAGTAGAGACGCTGGACGTGTTCGTTCCATTTGCGCTACTGGGGGGAGTGGCGTTCCCGAAGAGGAGAAGAGCGTCTTCGCTCGCCCGTAGTCGAGATGCCGCCATAGCCGTCTGCCAGTCGTTCTCGGGAACACGAACCACAGTTGAATAATTGAGACCTGAGTCAGGTGGCCGTGCAGCCCGGGCAGTGAGTTCACTCTGGCGCTGTGGATCATTGACAGGGAATCTGCTCACGTCCTTAGTCTGCATCGTGGTGTACGATTCACTCGGTGCCTGCCCGTAGTCGAACAACGTCAGCCCGACGACGAAGACCGGTTGTGTAGCGACGAGAATCGCGACAATGGCAGCGACACCCATCGCTACCAATTTCCAGATATCCATTTACTAGCTCACCCCGCGCTGTTTTCGAACGTTGCCCGTGTGGGCGCTCATTGTCTGAAAGGCATCTACACGGTCAGTTGTAGCTGGGAATTCAGGTATCATTGGTTGGCGTATGAGTAACCGTCTGTTCTTCAGACGGGGCTACGTACACGTTGTATCCTGCAAACGCGGTCACTAGAACGCCGACAGCCACGTCATTCCAAAGAAGACCTCCAGTGACTCCGGTGACAAACGGGGCAAACAGAAGCCACCCGCCAAGCAGCACGAGTATCCCAGAAATTCCCTTGCTGGGTCCACCCTGTATTCGCTCACGTGAGTAATTATACCCTGCTAATGTGGCGATCATTCCACCTACAACTACGTCGTTCCACTTGGCAGGAGACGGTGAGCCCACTATGAACGGGAAAGCCATGAGCCAGATCCCGAGGGCCCCGGTGAAGACTGTAATAGACTTCGTTGGTGTATCCATGAAAACGGGTCCAACAAATATGGACAGTTATGGAACTCTACGTTTATGAAGCCATCTCGCGGCAGGTCTCCGCACAGTCGCGGAGTACCTCAGCACAGACCTGACAGTGTTCTGCATCGTGACGCTCACATTCCTCAGCACATTCTTCACAGGCCCCGGCACAGGCCTGGGCGAGCTGCGGACTGTAGTTCGAGTCCCGTGCCATGAAGCGCGCGTGCAGCGTAGTGAGATCAGCGACGTCTCGACAGAGACGGGCACACTCTTCCATCTCCTCGTCACCGAGACACTCATCAGCGCACCACTCGCATGCTTGGGCCGCTGCGAGACAGTTATCGATACATTCAGCCATTTGTTCGTTCTCGCCTACGTGGTCGATCTGGGTCAGAGCCATTTCACTATCTCATCTAACGCGACCACACTTTGTTATCAGCACCCCGAGCCCTAACGAGAACTAGTGAGACGGCCTATTGCTGCGTAACCCTGATTTACACAATAGGTGAGACGGAGAGTAATATCGTATTTCCCCTGCATCGTCGGGAGTGATATCTAGAGAAGCAGGTCCTGCAGATCCGATTTTCCTATTAATACCGTGTTAGAGACGTCTCTTTGACGTTCCAAGGGAAAAGTGATCGGCAGCCTACGGATTTTGCAACTGGACTAAAGGTTGTTGGGACCGTAGCCCGACTATGGTCGATTCTACGATTCACACACTCAGCGCGATTTTTGCGATCATGAGTGGAACAGGAGCCGGGCTCTTAGCGCTCTTTTTCTGGCGCATTCTCCGTGAATCCCCTTTTGGTACGGTCATTGCGCTTCTCTCAGTAACGATGACCGCGACGATCGTGTATCACGTTATCCTGTTCATCCTTGAACCAGATACCGTACTATTTGCCACTATTCGAAGCGCCCTCTATACTATCGTGGCTATCTTTCTTTGGTTAGTTATCGCAACCCATCAGCAAATCAAGAATAGCGCGGTAGAAGGGTGATTAGCGGTGCTCGAAAACTCTCTGTTCACCTATTATAACCTCGCAGTTGGCCTTATAACAGGTTTCGGGGTCTTCTATTTTCTGTTCTTCAAGCCCACTGTCGTAGATTACCATCGGTTCCTCTTACTCACTGTCGCTGGACTGATACTATTCCTGATTGGTGGGCCAATCACTGAGCTATTATTCCCGTCACTGGTTCATTGGGTACACGGAGTTGCAGCCCTCTTGGTCATTTTTGGTCTCTATAATCCACTTGAAAACGACCTGCGCCGAGACGCGTGGGCAGATGTTTTTCTCCAAGAACCGATTCAGGTTCGACAGCAGGATGAATGGATGATGCCGATTGACGATGCTATTCTCGGCCTCTTCCACTCAAAGGAGCTGATTCTAACTCCTACAATTATAGCGTACAATATTGATTACAGTCGTGAGGAAGTAAACCGCCGGCTTAGTGAACTTGAAAACCGCGGGTTTGTCATAAAGGTTGAGCGCGGAAAATACCGGATTACAGAGCTGGGAAGACAGTATATCGAAGGCTCGATTTCCCATGGTCCTCTCGCTCGTTTTTGGGAGCGACGAGACCACCGAAAACAACCCTAAAGCATTACGGATTTGCAGTTTGCCTGTGAAATATCTCAGTACTTGGCTTCGAATATCCGGACTATCTTGTCCGTTAACGTCGCAAGTAAATCCGCAATTTAGGGCTGGACGGCGTCAATCATCTCCTTGATGGGGGAGTAAACTGGGGTTCCTGGCGAGGGGGAGAACTACTTTCAGGCGTGAGCGGTGTATCCGGCGTCTTCGACGGCCTCCACGAGGGTCGTGACCTCTACCTCGCCATCGACGCTCGCCTGTTCGCTCTCCCTGTCGACGGTCACGTCAGTCACGCCGGATACCTCTTCGAGGGCCTCTTCGACCGTCTGCTCACAGTGACCGCACGTCATGCCTTCCACGATGATCGTCGTCGTCATACAGGGATACACACGGCCTCCTCTCTTTAGCGGATTTCCCCTTCGATCATACTGATATCGTGGGGCTCAAACTTTAGATTCAAAGCGATACCTGCGGCCGTAACGAACTAGACATCGGATGCGCCAGGTGTCAATAGCGAGAAGGCTCAAGTATCGTTGTGACGCTCCCTGTACGTCTTCGCCGCTAAAAAGACATAGAGTGCGCCGATAGCCCGAATGCCCAAGCGGAATCGCTCGTTCCATTCTATCGACTCTGGACGCTCGTACAGGAACGCGGTGGCAAATCTCTGATACAGGTCGGGAAATAAGAGGACTATCGCGCCGAACACGCCGGTAAGATTCATCAGCAACGCGTATGCTCGCCCGTTAAAGAGTGAAAGCGCAGCTATCAGAACACCCTCCGACCGGACTGCTGGACGTATCCACCCTCTCACTGTTCCCTCGTCTGGATTCGAAATCGCGAGTTTCTCGAAGAGCTCGACGATTTCGTCCGGGAACAGCGCTGAGATAGCGCCGAGGACACCGACGAGTGTTCGAATCATACGATATGGTACGACCGATATGGATATAACTCCCACTGCGACGCTACACTATCGAGAACGAGGGGAGTCCGAACAGTAGCGGCTTCGAACCGGGCACGACGCGCAGAGGCCGCTTGTCGAATGGGCGTCCTGAATCCTTATGGATTCGGGGCATACAGGGCGTAGAGGATAGACAGCATCCCGGCTGCGGTGACGAGTGCTGCGACGAATCCTGCTTCGAAGATCGACACCTGGAGGAGTTCGAAGAGGACGCCTTCAAGGAGGCCGCCAAGCCCGACCAATGCGAAGCCGGCGGCGACGTACAGGAGTAACTGCGTGTGATGCCGTTGGTATCCGCGATAGGCCTGGTAGGCGATCACCAGCGCCAGGGCGGTCGTGAACAGCTTGCCGATGACGAATAACGTGTGTTCCATGAGTCAGTCTCCCCGCATTTCCTCGAAGATGGACGTAATCCGGTCGGCGGGGTCCGGCCGAACATCGATCTGCACGTCGAAGCCCTCTGCTTGGAGGAGTACTTCGACACGCTCGAGTCGCGCCTCGTACTCGCTGTAGTGCCGTCCGCCGGGGTCGACGTGCGTGTACTCCTCGAGGAGGCCCTGCTCGACGAGGCGGGTGACACGCCGCGAGACGGTCGGGCGTGACATATCGCATTCCTCGCTGAGCTCCTTCGCGGAGAGTCGGTCGGTCTTCGTCGCCACGAGGATGTTGCGGGCGTACTCGTCGTCGAGTGTGGCGAAGATGTCCGACGGGTCGGCCTCCTCAGTCACACGTCCGTACTCGCTACAGGAGGGTAATATAGCCCGCCGGTTTTCTGACTCAGAACGCCGGCTCGCTATTATATCGTCTCTACCCGCCTACTGATAGTTGAAGGTGCAATAATTATGTCCACACTCGACTCCGGCATGAACCAGCTTGAGAGCAGAGTCGGCGGCCTGACCGTCGGCGGGAAAGTCCACAGCCTCAGCGCGTGGTTCGTGCTGGCGCTCCGTCTCATGATGGGCTACGCGTTCGCGTACTCCGGCTTCACGAAGATCACCGGCGAGTTCGCGGCCGGCGGCTACCTCTCGAACGTTGCGGCGACGAACGGCAACCCGCTGGCGGGCCTGTTCGCGTGGATGGGTTCGACGCCGTGGTTTGTCGAGTTCGCGAACGTCGCCGTGCCGTACGGCGAGCTGTTCATCGGCCTCGGCCTCCTCGTCGGCGCGTTCGTCCGCCTCGCGGCGTTCTTCGGCGCGCTGATGATGCTCATGTTCTACTTCGGCAACTGGGACATGGGTCACGGGTTCATCAACGGGGACTTCGCGTACATGCTCGTGTTCCTCGCGGTCGCCGCGTTCGCCGCGGGCCGCATCCTGGGCCTCGACCAGTACATCGAGAACTACGACGTCGGCGGCGAGACGCTCGTCGAGCGCTACCCCGCCCTCGAATACATCCTCGGCTAACCACGCCGAGACCGTTGGGAGTACAACAATGCAAAATCCAATTCAAGCACGCGGGATTCGTTCTCTGGGATTCATCGTCGTTGGGGCACTGACTCTGGCCGTCGTCGCCGGAATGGCGCTAACGCACGCGACCGTCCCAGAATCAATGATGTGGAGCTGGCACGACGGCATGTGGAACAGCGGCCACATGGCCGGCTGGGGTGGCTGGGGCTGGGGGATGATACTGTTCGGGCTCCTGTGGATGGCACTTCTGATCGCCCTCCCAGTCTACGCCGTTTACTGGCTGACAACGCGGTCCCCTACGGACGGCCATACTGATGACAGCGCACTCGCTGTTCTCCAAGAACGGTACGCTCGTGGCGAAATCGACGACGAGGAGTTTGATCGCCGTCGCGCCCGCCTGGTGTCCGACGACGATCGTTTCTGACCGCGTTGGTGTTACTGTCTGAGGAGGCGTCTGAGGACGTAGTGGAGGATTCCGCCGTGTTCGATATAGGTTACGGCGGCCGGCGTGCCGACCTGTGCTGTGACCGGGAACTCGACAGTCGACCCGTCCGCACGCTCGGCGATAACGGTCAGTTCGTCCATCACGTCGAGCCCGTCATCGAGGCCGTGGATCGTGAAGACCTCCGACCCATCCAGACCGAGAGATTCCCACGAGTCGCCATCATCGAACTGCAGGGGAAGCACACCCATGCCGACGAGGTTGTCGCGGTAGATGCGCTCGTAACTCTCGGCGATGGTTGCGCGGACACCGAGCAGGTCCGTTCCTTTCGCCGCCCAGTCCCGGCTAGACCCAGTTCCGAACTCCTCGCCAGCCATCACGACGAGCGGTATCCCCTCGTCCCGATAGCGGCGACTGGCTTCGAACACCGTGGTTTGTTCGTCGGTCGGGTGGTGGATCGTGTAGCCACCCTCGACGTCGTCGAGCATCTCGTTCTCGATTCGGACGTTGGCGAACGTCCCCCGCATCATCACCTCGTGATTGCCCCGACGTGCGCCGTAGGTGTTGAACTCGTGTGGCTCGACACCGTGATCGAGCAGCCACTGACCTGCGGGGAGGTCGGGACCGAACGGGCCGGCTGGACTGATGTGGTCGGTCGTAACGGTATCGCCGAGCGTCAGTAGACAGCGTGCGTCCTCGATATCGGCGACGCCGGGTTTCTCTACCGGGAAGTCCTTGAAGAACGGCGGTTCACGGATGTATGTCGAGTCCTCATCCCACTCGTAGACGTCACCCGTGGGCGCGTCGAGAGCAGCCCATCGCTCATCGCCCTCGAACACGGAGGCGTACTTCTCCTCGAACATCTCCGGAGAGACGTTCTCGTGGATTGCGGCCTGCACGTCCGCTGCGTCCGGCCAGATGTCCGCCAGATAGACTGGGTTACCCTCATCGTCAGTGCCCAGCGGCTCGTGTTCGAGATCGATGTCCATCCGCCCTGCGAGCCCGTAGGCGACGACGAGCGGCGGGCTCGCGAGGTAGTTCGCGCGGATCTTCGGGTGGATACGCGCCTCGAAGTTCCGGTTCCCGGAGAGAACGCTCGTCGTCCAGAGGTCGTGGTCGTCGATTGCCTGCTCGATGGGATCGGGAAGCGGCCCAGCGTTACCGATACAGGTGGTACAGCCGTAGCCGACGACGGCGTACCCGAGCTCTTCGAGATACGGAAGCAGCCCCGATTCTTCGAGATACTGCGTGACGACACGGCTACCCGGTGCGAGACTCGTCTTGACGTACGGCGGGACGTCTAGGCCTTTCTCGACGGCGTTCTGGGCGAGCAGTCCAGCAGCGATCATCACCGACGGGTTCGACGTGTTCGTACAGCTCGTGATGGCGCTGACGAGGACGTCTCCGTGTCCGATTTCGACCGTCTCACCGTCGAGGTCGACCTCGACACGTTTGGTTAACGGGTGCAGTTCCGATTCGGGTTCGACCTGAACGCCACCGTCGGTCTCCGCATCAGCTGCACCACCCTCACCGAGCCACCGCTGCAAGGCGTCCTCGTCGACATCATCGAGGTCGTCCTCGAACTCCCCGTGGAGAAGTCCCCGGAAGCTCTGTTTCACGTCCCCCATCGGAATCCGGTCCTGTGGCCGCTTGTGTCCGGCCAGACTCGGTTCGACTGTCGAGAGGTCGAACTCGACGACCTCAGTATATTCTGGTTCCTGTTCCCCGAATAGCCCTTGGGCTTCGAGGTACTCGCGAACGAGGTCGACGTGGTCGGGATCACGCCCGGTGAGTTCGAGATACTCGAGCGTCTGCTCGTCGACCGGGAACATACTGATCGTCGAGCCCTGTTCGGGCGCCATATTGGCGATCGTGGCCCGGTCGGGGACTGTGAGATTCTCCACACCGGGACCGAAGAACTCCACGAACCGGTCGACGACGCCGACCTCGCGGAGTCGTTCGGTGATGTGGAGCACGAGATCCGTAGCCGTCGCGCCCTCGGGTAATTCGCCTTCGAGACGGACGCCGACGACCTCGGGGAGTTTCATCGTGACCGGTTGACCGAGCATCGCCGCTTCCGCTTCGATGCCGCCGACGCCCCAACCGACCACACCGATGCCACCGATCATCGGGGTGTGGCTGTCCGTGCCGACGAGCGTGTCCGGCAGGAGCCAGTTCTCGCCGTCTTGCTCGCGGGCGTGGACGACCCGACCCAGATGTTCGAGATTCACCTGGTGGACGATACCGGTCCCCGGCGGGACGACGTTGAAGTTCTCGAAGGCGTTCTGCGCCCACTTGATCGCGCGATACCGTTCGGCGTTTCGCTCGTACTCCAGTTCGACGTTCTTCTCGTAGGCGTCCTCGGAGTCGAAGTAGTCGACCTGGACGCTGTGGTCGATCACGAGATCAATAGGAATCTCCGGTTCGACCAGGGTGGGATCTCGGTCTTTGCGGTCGACCTCGGATCGAAGGGCCGCCAGGTCGACGACTGCGGGTACACCGGTGAGATCTTGCAGGACGACTCGTGATGGAGAGAACGGAACCTCTGCGTCCGGTACGTCTGGCTTCCAGCCAGCAGCATTCTTGACATCCGCTGCAGTAACAGTTTCGCCGTCGGCGTTCCGGAGCACCGACTCAAGCAGAATACGGATGCTCACAGGGAGCGTGTCGAGGTCACAGAGCCCCTGCTCTTCGAGTGCTCGAAGATCGGCCATCTTGTACGTCGTCCCGTCGACGTCGAGCTCGCGGACGGCATCGAACGGAAGTGTATCAGTCATAGTATCTACACCTGGGATTGGCAGTCGTATCAATCCCTCTCCGAATCCGATTCGACGAGAATCGGGATTTGTTACGCAGAGGCATCGTATCCAGCGTCTTCGACCACAGTCACAAGCTCATCCCGTTCAGCGGACCCCTCGACCGTCGCGGATTCTGAGTCACGATCCGCAGTAGCGGACGTAACCCCCTCAACTTCTTCGAGTGCCTCTTCGACGGTCTGCTCGCAATGTTCACAGGTCATTCCTTCGACGGTGATTGTCTGAGTCATATCCATTCGTAGATAGGGGCGAGTATTCTATGTGGTTTTCTGCTTAGAATCCAATGTTGTCGCAGCCCTAGATCACCGATTTCGAAGGTGTGTTGTGGGCAACAATAATGTATCCTGCGAGACGAAGCGGTCGTATGCGCGATTTGGATGAAACCGACTTAGAAATCCTCTCGTTACTCGCTGATGACGCCCGCCGCCCGTTCAGCGATATTGGCGAGGAGGTCGACTTGTCGGGGCCAGCCGTTTCTGACCGGGTAAAGCGATTACAGGAAGCTGGCATCATTAACAACTTCACGATTGACGTCAACCGGGCTCATCTCCGAGCTGGTGTACCGGTATTTATTCAGGCCGAAATCGGCTCAGCGTCGTTGGAGGCCGCCCGCGAGCGGGCTCGAGAGTCAGATGGCGTTGAACACGTCTTCACGACCTCCGAAGGAGATCTTTGGTTCTATGCCCGTGTTGAAGCCCAGAACGTACGTCAGTGGGTAGATGGACTCTTTAACGAGATCGATGTAGCAGATTACACCGTCACACTAATTGACGAGCTTGAATGGACGCCGTCCGTTGATGGCGTCGAATTTGCACTCACCTGTGCTGAATGTAACAATACCGTTGATAATCAAGGTGAAACGACGAGAATCGACGGAGAGATCTATCACTTCTGTTGTCCGTCCTGTCTCACACGGTTCGACGATCGGTATCAGCGACTCGAAGAGGGAGCGTAACGCTGTCTTTGGAATCCAAATTTTCCTGCAGTCGAAACCCCGCCTCTCGAAGCAGTAAATCGCCTAAACCTAGACCCCGTATAGTAGAACAAGCATGACAAGCCAAACAATCCATCTTGATATCACGGGAATGTCCTGCGCCAACTGTTCGGCGACGATCCAGGACACTCTCGAATCGCTCGACGGGGTATCGGAGGCGGATGCGAACTTCGCCACCGACGAGGGTTCCGTCACCTACGACCCTGAAGAGGTATCGCTCAAAGAAATCTACGACGCGATCGACGAGGCCGGGTACGGCGCAGTCTCTGAGACGGTAACGATTGCCATCTCCGATATGACCTGTGCCAACTGCGCCGAGACCAACCAAACCGCTCTTGAAAATATTCCGGGCGTCGTTAATGCGGAGGTCAATTACGCAACCGACGAAGCACAGGTCACCTACAATCCTGCGGAAGTATCTATTGGTGCGCTGTACGATGCTATCGAGGAGGCTGGCTACTCGCCCGTCCGCGAAGATGGTGCCGACGAAGAGTCGGGCCAGGACGCACGAGATGCCGCCCGTCAAGCCGAAACTCGGAAACAACTCAGGTTGACCCTCTTTGGGGCAGTGTTATCGGCACCGTTGCTCTTCTTCCTCATCGACAATTATCTGCTCGGTGGCGCGATCGTCCCTGAAGCCGTCTTCGGTGTGGAACTTGGCTGGGTTGAGTTCCTCCTCGCCACGCCGGTACAGGCGATCCTCGGCTGGCCGTTCTATAAGAACTCGTACAAGGCGATCGTGAAGAACGGCCGCGCCAATATGGACGTGCTGATTGCGATCGGTTCAACAACGGCCTATCTATACTCTGTGGCAGTCCTTGCTGAACTCATTGCAGGTGGACTTTATTTCGACACGGCAGCCCTCATCCTCGTGTTCATCACGTTGGGTAACTATCTCGAAGCTCGGTCGAAGGGCCAAGCGGGTGAGGCCCTCCGAAAGCTCCTCGAAATGGAAGCCGAAACGGCGACCATTGTCCGCGAGGACGGCAGTGAAGAAGAAGTTCCACTCGAAGAGGTCACAACTGGTGACCGGATGAAAATTCGTCCAGGTGAGAAGATTCCCACAGACGGTGTCGTTGTCGACGGTCAGTCTGCCGTCGACGAGTCAATGGTCACTGGCGAATCTGTGCCTGTCGAGAAAGAGGAGGGCGATGAGGTCGTCGGCTCGACGATTAACGAGAACGGCGTCCTTGTCGTGGAGGCGACGAAGGTTGGAGAAGACACGGCCCTCCAACAGATCGTCCAGACAGTCAAGGAGGCCCAGTCGCGCCAGCCCGACATCCAGAATCTCGCCGACCGCATCTCCGCGTACTTCGTGCCTGCGGTCATCGCGAACGCCCTTCTCTGGGGTGTCGTCTGGTTCCTGTTCCCCGAGGCTCTCGCTGGCTTCGTCGACTGGCTCCCGCTGTGGGGTCAGGTTGCTGGCGGCCCGGCCCCGGTCGGTGGGACCGTTTCAGTCTTCGAGTTCGCGATAATTGTCTTCGCGTCCTCGATCCTCATCGCCTGTCCCTGTGCGCTGGGGCTGGCGACGCCCGCAGCGACGATGGTCGGGACGACGATTGGTGCCCAGAACGGCGTCCTGTTCAAGGGCGGTGACATCCTCGAACGCGCAAAAGACGTCGACACGGTCGTCTTCGACAAGACGGGCACCCTCACGGAGGGTGAAATGGAACTCACCGACGTGGTCGTCTTTGATAGCGATGGAAATGTGGTGACTGACGGTGGCGAGCCGACCCCAGATGGTGGACAGCTCAGCACCCGTGAGCGCCTCTCAGAGGATGATGTGCTTCGACTGGCGGCGATAGCTGAAAGCGGCAGCGAACACCCGCTCGCCCGTGCAATCGTCGAAGGGGCCGAAGAACGCGGCCTGGACGTGACTGAGCCTGACGACTTCGAGAACGTTCCGGGCCACGGGATCAAAGCAGTCATTGGTGACAGCGAGGTGCTGGTCGGCAACCGCAAGCTGCTGCGGGACAACGGGATCGACCCCTCTCCCGCTGAGGAGACGATGGAACGCCTCGAGAACGAGGGGAAGACGGCGATGCTGGTCGCCTACGAGGGGGAGCTCGTGGGTGTGGTCGCCGACGCCGACACAGTGAAGGAAAGCTCCAAGCAGGCTGTCACAGCACTCCAAGAGCGGGGAGTTGACGTGATGATGATTACGGGCGACAACGAGCGAACTGCCCGTGCGGTCGCTAAACAGGTGGGTATCGACCCGAAGAACGTCCGCGCAGGAGTCCTTCCTGAGGACAAGTCCAACGCGGTCGACAGTATTCAAGACGAGGGCCGGCAGGCGATGATGGTCGGTGACGGCGTCAACGACGCTCCGGCACTCGCGGTCGCACACGTCGGGACAGCAATCGGCTCCGGCACCGACGTCGCCATCGAAGCTGCAGACGTCACGCTGATGCGAGACGACCCGCTCGACGTGGTAAAGGCGATCCGAATCTCAGACGCGACACTCCAGAAGATCAAACAGAACCTCGTGTGGGCGCTCGGTTACAACACGGCGATGATTCCGTTAGCGTCGCTCGGCCTCCTCCAGCCCGTGCTCGCTGCAGCAGCAATGGCGTTCTCGTCGGTGTCGGTGCTGACGAACAGTCTCCTGTTCCGGCGGTACACCCCCGATCACGACTACAAGCTCTTCGGATTTCTTCGCTAACCGTCACCTCTAGATCAATGTCGAATATTTCCCGGCACACGGTTCGAAGGTACCTCGTCGAGACAGCCAGTAGCGAACCGACATACCTCCGGGCTCGCGAGATTGCCAGCGACCTCGACGGATCTCCCAAGGCAGTCGCGCAGTATCTCAGCCAGCTCCAGGACGAACTCACAATCGTTTCACTCGAACAGTGGGGGCGCTCGAAAAGCACGACGTGGCGATTGGAGGTGAACGGGTCGTGAGTACTGTCACCCGCCGCGTCGAGACTGTCCTTCCGGAGACCGGCTCACGCGAGTGGTGGGCGCTGTACCTGCTGGCCCCGCTCGTCCTCCTCGGTGGGGGCATCCTCGTGTTTCCGACGTTGGTCTACGACCGGTTCATCTGGCAGTATCTCTGGGGACCAGTCGTCGCCGATGCGGCCGGTCAGCCAGTCACGCACGAGGGGGTTCGTGCTGTCCAGGGCTACAACGCGGTGAACACGGTAATCTACCTCGCGGCAGTCGTATACAGCCTCCCCGGACTACGTGCGTATCTCGACCAACTCGACGTCACGTTCGACGCACGACTGGCCTACGGGTTCGCTCCGATCATCATCGCAGGTGGGGCGATGCGCGCCCTCGAGGATCTCGGGCTGCTCGGGGACTACGCGGTGTGGTTCATCACGCCATCGATTTACATCGTCGTCACCGCTGTCACCATCCTCGCGCTCGGTGTCGGTGCACTCTTGCGTGACCAAAATATCGGATCTATCCCGCTAACAGTCGGGCTCGTCGGGTCGGTGTGGGCTGTCGGGGCCGTCTGGTGGGCTGTTTGGCACGGCCTCTCGACATCGACCCCACTCCGCCTATGGGTTCCTGTCGCGACGACGGGGATAGCGCTCGGCGTAACCGCACTCTACTACTGGGGCGCGAGTTTCGTCAATATCACACACCTTCGACACCCGCTAATTCTGCTGGCCGTTTTCGGCCAGTTGTGGGACGCTGCGCAGAATCTCATCGGTGTGACGTTCCTCGGCTACTCCCCAAAGCTGGTCGTGACGAATCTCGTGTACCAGGCGACTGGATTCTCCGGATCGACGTTCGTGCTGAAACTCGTCGTGACTGTCGGCATCGTGTGGTATCTCGCCGATGCGAAAGAGGAGATGAATCACACGTGGTGGTGGCTTATGACGTTCTTCATCGGAGCGATCGGACTCCCGATGGGCGTTCGTGGGTCACTTCGGATGCTGTTGGGAGCTTAACGATGGCCTCAAAGATTGGCAAAAACCGATGACACGAACGTCCAAAATTGCGGTAATAGGTGGAGGGATGGCCGGGCTTGCAGCAGCTGCTGGATTCGACGACGCTGGATTCGTCGTCGAACTATATGAGCGGCAGTCCTACGATAGCAAACGCGTTAATTGCGGAGAAGCGATGACAGCGGTATCGAAGATCCCACTCGAGCCGACTGTAGAGAACGGCTTTCTCAATCCGCTGCCAGCGATGGAAGTGGAGGTGTATGACGGAATCGACGCCGATCGCCACCGCACTGGAGCCGGCACCTTTCCTGCTGCGGATACATATATAACGGACCGAAATGTCGTTGAGCAGTCCTGGGCAGAACAACTCTCAGAGAAGGGTGTTGACATCCACGAAAACCAGTCTATCACACGGACAGATTTCCACGAGTTCACCGATGAGTATGATCTCGTCGTTGATGCAACCGGTCAGCCATCACTCTCTAGTAAAGCGCTCGGAACAACCAACGAGTATTCAGGATATATGGTAGCGCTTAACAGTGATGTCGAAGGGGACTTCACCGAGTTGTACCCGAACAGCCGGATAATTCTGGAGAACTATACAGGGTACTCGTGGGCATTCCCGAAGACATCGCAACGAGCCAACGTTGGTATCGGCTGGACGGTCAGTGACCGGCCTAGTGATTATATGAAGGCATTGAGGGAAGCCTGTAAGCGGAATGGGTGGCCAGTCCCGTCGCAGGAACGGACGAACGTCGCAATCATTCCCGAGGGACCCAGTCTCGATCCCGACAGAACCTATCTACCGGAGCATTCCGTCGTACGGGTTGGTGATGCTGCGGGGATCGCAAACCGACTCACTGGAAAAGGAATTTCACAGGCCGTTGAATCGGGATTCTTGGCCGCAGAGTTGGCTAACAGCGGCCAATTACACAATTTTCCTGACAGTTTATATCAGAGGATGAAAACGGAGTACATTTTCGCCACAGTTGTGAGATACTTTCTTGAAACTCGTAATCCCAAGGTTCTGGGAGCAGCAATTCGTGCCGCTGCCGGGATCGATATTGAAGACGTTGACCGGTCTCCGAGTACAGTTCTACTGCGTCTCCTCCGCCACCCTGTTTTGTTTGCCCGTATTTTCTCGAGACGACGAGTTTTAAACCGTGTCTATGGAGGAATGACTAACCAATGGGAGTTGATTAATTGACATCCGCTCGAGTTAAATTCTCAGAATCTGTTAGCTACTGGGAGGATCGGTAAGTACAGAGGATTAAATCAGCAAATGGAGTCCCTCAAGCGAATTTTCCGAGATCCAGAATTCGGTGGGCTCGGCTTCATCAGTGTTCCCGCTTACACGCCCCAGCACACAATCAGTCCGTAGAGGGTGACCGAATTCCTTCTTGAGAATCATCCAACTCACCTCGGATATCCGCGTTCCTGAAATGAGCCCCGACTCTTAGAAATCACGAACACCATCAATCTTTTTTACTACATCTGACAAAATCAGCCGTGAGGTGAAGTATGCCATGTCAACTCAATCCATCCGTACGAATTTTCTCGGAACCGAGACGTCGTTCTCGGTCTCGGGAGCCTGGTTGTCGTATTGGATCCTGCTGCTCCGGCTGACCGCCGGGTGGTGGATGCTCCACGCTGGCCTTGACAAAATCTGGGCGTGGCCCTTCGACGCCAGCTGGTTCGTCGGCGGAGCCGCTCAGGGCACGATTCTCGCCCCCTTCGTCACGCCGTTCAGCGACGGCATCCTGTTGGCGTTCGTCAACGTGGCGGTACCGCTTGGGCAAACCGCCATCGGTCTCGGGCTGATACTCGGTGTCCTCACGAGGACCGCCGCCTTCTTTGGTGCCTTCATGATGCTGTTCTTCTACTTCATCAACGGCTACGGTGGCGGCTGGGCCAACGGTATGGTCACGGGTGAACTCCTTGGGATCATGGTCTTCGGAACCATTGTGGCACTTGGAGCGGGCGGCGTCCTGGCAGTCGATAACCGCCTGCGTGAGATGGAACTGTTCGAGAACACGCGATTACGGAAACTCCTCGGGTGACTACCAATGAGTGACTTATCAACGGCAGACCAAATCGCCATGTACGTCGGCGGTGGCCTGGTTGTCTTGGGCGTCGTCGTGATCGGCCTGCTCGACATGCTACTGGGAGCCGGGCACCCAGTCGATAGCGAGGGAGCAATCGAACACGCTGCAGTGGTCCCCATCGACATTAGGGCGGGCATCATCCTGCTCGGCTTGGTGATTTGGGGACTCGTCGCCGTTTACAAGTTTGCCGCAGGGTCGGCACCGTCGGGATCGACTACGGGCCAAACCCCATCCGGCATGGACGACTAGTTCAACAACTCAGTCCGTGGAGCCATTTGCCAGTTAACTTTTCGCGTTGCTCGCACTAACGTCCATCTGATGCACCTAAACGTGAAGACAAACACGATTTTTAGGAGTAGCCCTGTCGTTTCTTGGTTTTCCTTCTGGTCAGTACGCGCGCTTTATTCAGCAGAACGAACTTAACACTCTTTGGTTTGGTAGAAGAAACGGGGATTAATACGCAATTAGAATTTCCGAATTTAAGACTGAAATTAGTATATTACAAATAATATTTCAATATAGCCTTGACTTCCGATTCTGGTTTGTCTTTCGAAGAAAGGTGTACGGGTGTTTTTTCAATTCAGCTGTCCTTCGGTTAATCGTTAGAACGGGGTAATCTGCTTCCTCGATCACTTGAGCTGCGACGCTTCCCTGTAATAGCCGACGAATGCCAGTCAATCCTCGTGTCCCCATTGTAACAAGGTCGATGTCAGTCACCTCAGTGTATTTGAGAATCTCCTGCTGAGGTTGACCAAAGCTCAACGTAGTTCGGACAGGAACGTCCAAGGTCGCTGCCTTCTCCGTAATGTCCTCCAAGAGCCGAGTTCCCCGCTGTTCCCAAGAGTCAGTGACCTCTTCCCACGTGAATCCAGGCCGACTCGAATAGGACTGTTCGGAAATGATAAAAAGTCCATGTAGGGTTGCATCATACCGTTTAGCAATTTGTAGCCCATGTTTGAAGGCCACAGATGCCTCGTCGTATCCATCCGTAGGCACGAGAATATCTGTGAACTGACTAGTAGATAACTCTCCTACCGGATCAGAGGGATCCATATCAGGTATCGTCAAGACAGGAAGGGTCTTCACTGCTCGTGATTGTCGTGTGGTGGATCGTGACCCATAGGTTTAGAATTGGTTCAGACTCCAGTATTTATATAGGACACAGATAGGAATCCGTTGGTATACTCGAACGATAGTTCGGGATTGTGAGGTACTAACCGTTGATTGTGGAGTCAGAAAAGCCAAACCGTGCAGCACGGCTCAAATCGCTATGTATCCCGACTTTGGATTGCTAAGAACAAATTGCTTGATTCAGGCCCTCGTACCATTGATGTGGGGTGAAACCGAATGGCAACTGATCCAGTCTGTGGAATGGACGTCGATGAAAGTGATCCGGCGGCCACAGCTGAGTACGACGGTCAGACGTACTACTTCTGTGCCGAGGGCTGCAAGGAGACGTTCACCTCGACACCGGAGGAGTACGTCTAACCGTCACACCCCACACCTGCGTCGTAGCTCCCCCACACCCACCCCCATTCCGCCTTTCGATGACCCAACCAGAACTTGACGACACGGATCGCGAAATCCTCCGTCTTTTAGCGGAGAACGCGAGACGACCCTACAGCACTATTGCTGAGGCTGTAAATCTTTCACCCCCGTCCGTTTCAGCACGCGTCCGTCAGTTGGAGCAAGAAGATGTCATTCGTCGATTCACCGTTGATCTCGACCTCACACAGTACGAAAACCGGATACACGTCATGGTACGCCTCCAGCCTGAGCTCGGAAAGACGGATTCTCTTCGAGAATCGATCCTCGAGACCCCAGCCGTAGAACACGTATTCACAACTGCGGAGGGCGAAATCGTAGCTGTTGCGACGCCGCCGCGGAATACAGTCGGAAACTGGGCGCAGCAATATCTACCACTGACTGACGTGCGGCGATACGACGTACAACTGCTGTCGAACGCTGCTCAATCAGCGTATGCCGAGGGGACTGAATCCGCACTCAAATGTGCAAATTGCGGAACCACTGTCGGTGAAGACGGACTAGCCACCCGTGTCGGTGGTTCACTCCAGCAGTTTTGCAGTGAGAACTGTGAAACAACGTATAGGGAACAGTATACAGAAAGTCAAGAGAAATCTGATGCTTAGAGTCTAGCATTAGCTGTATACTCAATTCCTGATTGCTTACGAGTTTGCTGCAAATAGTTTTGATTTGAAACAGTAATCGCAGTGAATTAGAAGCGTGTGTATACACCTATGGAAGCGTCCACAACCACCAAAGGAGAAGCTACAAGCAACAAGGTACTCGTCCGTGCTAATGAGATTGAAAAAACGTACGGATCGAGTTTTCCATTTACGCGGTCAGTGACCGTCCTCACCGATGCCGATCTCGAAATTCGGACGGGGGAAATCGTCGGGATCGTCGGCGCGAACGGGTCGGGCAAATCCACGCTCATGAACATCCTCGTCGGTGTCCTCGAACAGGATTCCGGAACAGTCGAACGGACGGGAACCGTTGGCTGGTGTCCACAGGAACCACTGCTTTACGACCGCTTGACGGTCGGAGAGACGTTCCGACTGTTCGGTTCCGGATACGGAATGACCGCCGAAGAAATCGACGAGGCCAAACACCGCTTGGCGTCGAAACTCGATTTCGAGCAGTACCTTGACTACCGAATCGACCAACTCAGTGGTGGAAACCGGCAGAAAATCAATCTCAGTATCGCCCTGATGCACGATCCGGACGTCCTCATGCTGGACGAGCCCTACACTGGATTCGACTGGGAAACGTATCTCACGTTCTGGGATCTCGCCGAGGAACTCGCTGCCGACGGAACAGCTGTCACGATGATTTCACACCTGATCGAAGAGCAAAGTCGTCTCGACCGCATCTATGAGGTTCGTGACGGACAGGTCTACGACGTGACTGACCAGGAAGGCGAGACTGATGCAACGGCCAGTGAACGGGGGGAAGAGACCGATGAATAGGGTTTGGACGGGGATTCGGGCGAACGTCTCCACCTTCCTCAGAACCCCCCTGAATGTTGTCCTAGCACTTCTCCTTCCGATTGTCGTTATCGAAGGCTGGGGACAAGCAATGGCTGGGTTACCAAGTATGCCGACGGTCGAGGCGATTCCGATCGAGCTAGGTCGCCTTCTCGGAGCGATATTCGGGGTCGCCATCATTGCCGGCCTGATGGGACTCGCGCAGATGATTAGTGCGCGTGCAGCCGATCGGCGACTCGTTCAGACAGGCTATCCACCCCGAACACTGCTTGCGACTCGATTAGCGGCGCTCGGAGGAGTGACCGTTGTCGTGGCTGCCGTAAACTACGGCGTTCTCTGGCTGACGATTTCACCGGGAGCCCCTGTCCTGACGTTCGTATTCCTCGTACTTGCCGGCCTCGTCTATGCGTTTCTTGGCGCACTCGTCGGGGCGCTCCTTCCACGACTGTTCGAAGGCTCGCTCGTCGTGGTGTTCCTTGCAATGATGGATGCGTTCCTCAGTGGCGACAGTCCGCTGGCCGCCGACGTTCCCGAGTTCGTGGAATACTTCCCGCTCTATCATCCAAAGGAACTCCTTCAGGAGGCGATGTTCCAAGGCACATATACGACGGGTGATCTCGGCTTCGTCGCCGGATACCTGCTAGTCCTGCTTGTACTCGTCACCGCAGTGTTCGGAGTGACGATGCGCACCAGTGGTGGGTGGTCCGCATGAGTCGTACGACAACGGCGTTCACAATCGGCATCAAAGAACAGGCGCGAAACTACGTCCTCGTCGCTCTACTGGTCGTCCTACCGGTCTCGTTCATCACGTTGGCGTTCGCAGTCACCCAGGACGTCGAGATGCCGGTTCGGACGCTCGTCGACGGTGAGACGGTGACGGTCATGCGAGGGATGCCTGAGGTCCACGGCGTGATTATGACGCCGATTACGAGCGCCCTCATCGCGGGACTCGCCGGGTTGTTCCTGATGCGAGAAGCCAAAGACACAGACGGTCGTCTGGCAGTCGCCGGCTATCGTGCACGACAGGTAATCACTGCCCGGTTTGGGGTCCTCGCAGCAATCACTCTCATCGTTACCGGCGTCTCAGTCGGCGTGATGCTCGTCGATTTCCAGCCTGAGCATCTCTGGTGGTTCGTCGCAGCGATGCTCGTCGTCTCGGTCACGTATGGTCTCATCGGGATGCTCGTCGGGGCCGTTTTCGACCGCCTAGCCGGGATGTGGCTAATGCTGATTCTCCCGATGCTCGATATCGGACTCTTCCAGGATCCGCTGTTCATCCAGTCCGAGCCCGAATGGTGGATGAAACTACTCCCCGGCTATTGGCCCGTCCGTGTGATGGTCGATACCGGACTCACAACGGACGTAGATACGACTCTCTCATTGGTGTGGGCTACTGGATACCTCCTCCTCGTAGCTGTCCTCACAATCGGCGTCTACTACCGAATTACACAGGAGAAGTAAGATCAGGCCAGTAGACTACTTACTCCGGTAACTGTAGGGGAGAAGACCCAAACAGCACTATATCCAGCTTCGCTCAATTGGATAGTTTGACTCGGATTTCACTACGACCGTCTGATCGGGCAAACGGTTCGGTGGACTCTGGTTGCTGCTGTGTCCCTCGTTCTCTGGGCACCGATGAGTGCGGCTTACGTTCCGCGGAGAAGTGCCGCGGCGTAGGAACAGGTCTTCGAAGGACTCCTGAGCGAGGGACCTCAGGCGTGTAGAAATGGCGACGACACCGCGCCTTACCGAGATGGGTCTTCACTCCCAGTCTCCAACCGTTCACGACGCTTCTGGAACTCTTCTTCGTCGATCTCGCCTCGTGCGTAACGACGTTGGAGGGTTTCCATAGCGGAATCGTCACTCTCTGGAGGTGCATCGCCTCGACCCATTGCCCAGTAGAGGAAGCCGCCGACCAGCCCCAGCATCCCGAGTGCCCCGCCGACGAACGGCAGCCCACCGAACCATCCACCGTTCCGGCCGTGCATCATCCCTGGACCCATCATTCCGCCATCGGTACTCCCACTGCCGTCGACGTCCGAGCCGACGGCAACGGCGCCGTTCTGGACGATCGTTTCGCTGTCTGGGACCTCGCCGTCCGGGATCGGGCTGTCTTCAGCTGGACCGCCAGGGCTACCAACGACGATGCGACCGACCATGCCGACCGTCTTGTGAGGGATGCAGTAGTAGTCGTACGTTCCGGGCACCTCGAACGTGTGCTCGAAGCTCCCCTGCGAGATGGTCCCGCTGTCGAAGGCGGTGGCGTCGGCGGGAACGCGGTCCGGATAGGCCGTCGCCGAGTGAGCTCCGGCTGCTATCTCGAAGCGGACGGTCGTGCCAGGTTCGACGTGGAGCCCGATCGGGTCGAAGTAGTTGTTGCCCATCTTCACGACGGGCGTCTCCTGTGCGGCGACTGGTTGGGTGAATCCCGCACTCGCGACTGTGCCAGCACCGAGCGCTCCCAGGAACTGGCGTCTACTGTAGTCTGTCATTGTAGCTGGTTGGCTTCTGTTATCCACGGATGATGCTGGCGAGCCGGTTCGTGAGTCCGGGCGATTGCTGGCCGGCGCTCTCGATGGCAGCCTCCAATTCGTCCCGGTCGACGATGCCGATGAACTCGGCCGTCTGTTCCCCGTTTGCATACACGAGCGTCGTTGGCGTCTTTCGGACACCGTACTCCTCGGCCGTCTCCAGATCGGTCTGGATGTCGACCTCCCGGAACTCGACATCCGGATACGCATCTTCGATACCCTCGTTTTTCTCTCGCTGCGTTGCGCACGCTCCACAAGTCTCCTGTGTGAACAGGATAACTTCCGTCATAGTAGCTAGTATGGTCTTATGCTTTTAGCACACTTCTATTCACATCCGAAAGCTGTGAGGGTCACAGATTTCGGATTCCAAGGGGCCGGACGTGAGTAACGCCGGAGGTTGGTGGTCGGACCGTCACTCCGAGCGTTCGAGCTTGTTCCGACGCGCCTCGAACTCTTCCTCGGTGAGATCTCCGCGGGCGTATGCCATACGCAGCTCCTCCATTGCGGGATTCCGCGACGACTGCGATGCCGTCACGCGACGGAAGACGAGATATCCGCCACCGAGCAGGAGGAGGAGGAAGACCAGCTGGACGAGCATCCCGACGAGTGGCCACCAGCCGCTGGTCGTCCCGTATCCACCCATCATTCCACCGTATCCCATCATCCCGCCGAATCCCATCCCCATCGTGAGCAAGGGGAGGACGATGATCGCCCCGAGGATGAGGAGGACGATGGTTGTGGTGTCGAGTTGGTTTGATGATGTCATGGTTCAGATCTCGGTCGATGATTCGAGTTCGTCCGCGACGCTGGCGAGAACGCGTTCGAACCGGTCGTGGACCTCGTTCGCGATCGAGTCGAGTGCCTCGTTGTCGGCGATGCCGACGAGCTGTTGTGGGTCGACGGCACTCACCATGACCTCGCCGCCGTCGGTTTCGTAGACAATGACGTTACACGGGAGGAGTGCGCCGAGTTCGATCTCTTCGTTCAGGCCCTCGTGTGCCAGCCCCGGGTTGCACGCACCGAGGATGCAGTACTGTCGAAACTCCTCGCCGAGTTTCTCCTCGAGCGTCGCTTGGACGTCGATGTCACAGAGGACGCCGAATCCTTCGTCTTTGAGCGCCGCAATCGTCGTGTCGACGACGTCGTCGAACTCACCGGTGACTGAAGTCTGTATTGTGTATTCCATGAAGTATCATACCCCGTCTACGGGGTTAACGGTTGGGTGCCGCAACGGCGGCCGTTGGGAATATGATGTATCGGCTGGAACAGCAGCTGCTCCAGTCATCCGGTGCGTTCGAGCTGTTCTCGCCGCCGATCGAATTCGTCATCCGAGAGCTCTCCGCGGGCGTAGCGCTCACGGAGAACCGACAGCGACTGCTCTTCGTTCCCACCGGAGCCTCGATTGAGGAGCGCATAGACAATGTAGAGCGGAACGGCGATGAGGAGCCCCATCCAGAGGAACCCCCAGAGCCCCATCGCTCCACCGAAGAGGCCCCAGCCGCCCCCCATCATGCCGCCGCCGTAGCTCCCACTACCGTGGGCAACAGCCGGTCCAGTCGCCGCAACTAGCAGCGGGACGGCGAGGATCGCGAGTCGCCGAGCAGTGCGTCCGATGTGAGTGGTGAGTTGCGTCATTATCTTGCGTTGGTGAGTTGTGGTGTTCGATTGGAGCGATCGAAACGGCCAGAGCCGTCAGCAGTGGCCCTGCCCGTACATCCCGCCGTTGTAGCCGTCGTCAGCCCCGTCGTGGTATTCCCCGTCAGCCATGTCCTGGGCCATCTCGTCGACGGTCACACCCATGTGCGACTCCATCCACTCGACGCTACCCGGGCCCATGTGTTCGGTCATCTGTGCCTCCATCCAAGTGGCCCATTCATCTGCGGTGGCATTGTCCGTAGGCGCGTCGTCAGCGGTCGTTGCGTTGTCGTGTGCGCTGACTGCCGGTGCGGCGAACGCGAGTCCGACAATCGCGAGCGCCACGAGCAGCCACCGGCCGAGTTTGAAGTTGGTCATTGTCTCTCTCCTCGGTTACTCGTAGGCCTGCTCGGGAGTTATCGACATGGGTGTGAATCCATACAGGAGAACGTTCGAGAACGTCTATAACATCTTCTAACCGTTTTGCTCGAGGGAGACCGTTCATACCTACGGAATTCGAGAGGGAGAGCGCCCGATAGATAGCGACTATTTTCCCGGTTGTTGCTGCCGAAGGTCATCACTCGGATACACACGATAGGTCCGACCCTGTCGTTCCCGATACAGCAGACCTCGCTCCTCGAGTGAACTCACGGTCTGGCTTACTTTACTCTTCGAGAACTCAGATCGATCCCGAAGTTCAATCTGCGTGATTCCGGGGGAGTTCAGGACGGGTTCGAGGACGCGTCGTTCATCATCCGGTAAGAGATCGAGAACGCGTGCTTGGGGGTCCGATTCAGGATTGATAGACGTCGCCGGTGCAGCGTCATCATCCATCGACGTAGCTGTTGCCGCCGATGTCTGTGCAGGATCGA
Source organism: Halorussus marinus (assembly GCF_004521895.1). Lineage (NCBI taxonomy): Archaea > Methanobacteriati > Methanobacteriota > Halobacteria > Halobacteriales > Haladaptataceae > Halorussus > Halorussus marinus. Next base: position 169,703 of record NZ_SBIR01000009.1, on the reverse strand, counting down.
CAGGCGCCGTTGTGTCGGCCACTTCTGGATCGGTGAGTTCTCCCCGGACCACGTAATAGACGCCACCGATAACGCCAGCAACCAGCAGGGTTCCAACCACGTACCAGAGGGGGTCTGGGCCGTGCATCGTTCCCATAGATGAACCCATCATTGACCCCATCGATTGCTCGATAGCCCGACGCTGTTGATAGGCCCGCCAACTGAGTACCCCGCCGGCCAGGAGAACGAACCCGAGAAGCACACCGACGACAGTATCTGCTCGACGGCGATTCATATGACAGCCCCGAGTTGCGGGATTTGACTATTCATACCGTCTATTTGAGCGCAGTAGGTGTGACAATTGCGGATTGAAACTGTGATGATGAACCCCATCACAGCGGATGAACCACAGTGCGATCATCAGTGGTCATGATCGTGATCGTGGCTCGATATTTGCGGGCTTTGATTAGTAAATTCCGTTGGTTCTTCTTCGAACGTACGCTTGCATTTCTTTGAGCAAAAATAGTACGTCGTCCCATCGTGGGACGCACTCGGGCCCTCATCGTCGGTTCGCATCCCGCACACCGGATCTCGATACTGACCTGGTGCGCCGAGTCCCCGCCGGTAGACATACAGAAGGAACCCGGAGAGCGCAAAGGCGATAATATTGAGGTAGAACGTGTAGTTGAGCTCGAAGTACGTCTGTTCAGTCGCCGTCTCGCCGCCCGCCAGATCTGGAACGATACCCAGCGCGTCGAACAGCAGCTCCATGAGGAAGCCGGTGAACGCCATCGTGACGAAGAAGACGCCGAGGATGTACAGCATCACCTTCCAGCCGTAGTACTTCCGGTAGACGTTCAGGACGGGCACGGTGATGAGGTCGGCGTAGACGAACGCGATGATCCCGGCGAAGCTGACGCCACCACCCCAGAGCGCGACGGCGAACGGGACGTTGCCCATACTGCCGACGAAACTGAGGACGGCGATGATGACGCCCATGACGGCGTTCTCGGCAGTCACGAGCAGGCCGTCGCCCTGAATGAACAGCGTGTTCCACACCCACTGCGGGACGAAGACGATGACGAACCCAGAAATAAGGAAGCCGGCGACGATGTCTTTCCAGATCATCGACCACTCCTTGCGGTACTGATTCCCGACCTTGTACCAGCCACCCCACGACAGCAACTCGTCACGCCACCCGCCGCTACTCGACGTCTCCTGGCGATAGGTCTCCATACAGCCCTCCGAGCAGAATTTGAGCGTCTCACCGCCGTCGGTCGTGAGCGTGTACTCGTCTTTCCCCTCCATCCCGCAGGTGGGATCTTCCGTGACGCCCGCCTGGCGGTCGCGCTCGTTGAGCTTCTCGCGGACTTCGTTAAACAGGTTTTCGGGAAGCGTAAGGTGGACGATGGCGGCCATGACGGCGATGAGAATCAGGCCGCCGAGCAGTTCCGCGACGAGGAACTCCCAGCCAAGCAGGATGAGAATCATCAGCCCTAGTTCGACGATGAGGTTCGTCGACGCGAACATGAACGCGAGGAAGTTCACCGCGTGCGCCCCCTTCTTGAACAGGCCCTTCCCGATGGCGACGGCGCCGAAACTACAGCCACTGCTTGCTGCTCCGAACACAGTCGCCTTGGTAAGTCCAGTTAGATCGCCCTCACCCAGCACCTGTGCCATCCGCTCCTTCGAGACGTAGACCTGGACCAGACTCGTAATCGTGAGGCCCATGATGATCGCCCACGCCGCCGTCCAGAGAAATCCGACACCGATACGAAGGGATTCAAGAACTCCGTCGATTATCGTCGCCTGCATAGGTGTATCATTGTAGGGATCATCTATTGCGGTTTTGATTAGAATATACTGCCTATGAGGGTATCAGTACTATGGCATCGTAACCGTCGGCCATAGATGATCTATCGTGAAGAGGGGAAAACATTGCAAACCTCCACAAGCTCCACGGAATCCGACTTCAGATTCAAAAGGGGAATCTGATTAAATCACGCCGACGTATTAGAGGCTAATGGGACCAGTAGAGACCGATGATATCCCAAATGAGGGGAACACCACCTGGAAGAACAGCCTTCGCCGGCCTGCTCGGTTGTCCAGTACGGTAACTGTCACATCCACTTCCTAATTTACGATGGCTGTCGATCTGGCAATCCATGATGCACTCGTTCTCACAGCCGACGAACGGAACCGCCTGTACGAGCGCGGCACAGTATGCATCACCGATGGCTGTATCGAAGAAGTCCGACCATCACGTGCAGGAGACGGAGAATTAGAAGCGTCCACCGTTATCGACGGGAACGGGAAACTGGTGATGCCGGGGTTGGTGAACGCCCACACGCACTTGGAGATGACACCGCTCATCGGTGCGTTTAGCGAACTCGAGCTGACGGAGATGCTTGGGAGTGGGACGGCCTTGTTTAACAGATTAGGGAACGGCGAATTCGAGTACCTCGTCGAGGCAGGCGTCGAGCTCGCAGCGCTCAATTTCCTCTTGGGCGGTGTCACGACCGTGAACTCGATGGACGCACGGCCTGCCGCAGGTGCAGAGGCGTTCGGGGAAGCAGGGCTCCGCGGATTTTTCGGCCCGGCGATCTCGGACCTCTTCTGGGACCAACCAGTCGATCAGCAGTTCTCCCGTGCTCGCGAGTTCGTCGAAACGTACCACGACACGTACGAGGGCCGAATCAGGGCGACGATCTGCCCGCACGACGACTGGTCGTGTACCAGGCAGCTGTGGGAACGGACCGCGTCCCTCGCCGCAGAGTACCCGGACCTGCTCGTCCACACGCACTTGCTCGAACTCGAGGAGAGTAACACGATGGCACGAGCGAACGGTGGCGAGGACTCGGTAGGATTGCTCGACGACGTTGGACTCCTGGACGACCGACTGGTCGCTGCTCACTTCCGCCTCGGCGACGAAGAGGACATCCAGCGAACCGCCGAGGCGGACGCGGCTGTTGCGCACTGCCCGTCCGTCTTCTGTTACTGGAATCCGGACGGGGAGACGCAGTGGACGCCCGTTCCCGAGCTTCGAGCCGCCGGCGTCGACGTCGGAGTAGGGATTGACGACCACTACTGGCACGACTCGTACAGCATGTTCGGTGAAGCGCGGCAAGCTCGGCTGGCGGCAAATCTCAAGCGTTCAGCCGGGCAGTTCGACTCGATGGAACTGATACGAATGCTCACTATCGAGGGCGCACGCGCGCTGGGGATGGGCGACGAGATCGGCAGTATCGAAGCGGGAAAGCGCGCGGATATTATCCTCCTCGACGTCGACAAACCGAAGTTCACGCCACTGACCAACGTTCCCGCACACGTCGTGAACAACGCGGTCCCGGCCGACGTCGAGACAGTGATCGTTGACGGCGACGTCGTCCTCCGGAATGGTGTGCCCGAGACAATGGACTCGGACGACGTGCGACAGCGAGTAAATCAGGCTGTCGAACGCTTCATGGACGAGACAGGCTGGGAGTTAGACATTGGTGGTAGTGAACCGCCGACCAGCATCGAGACTGTACGGGACCTCCCAAAGCGTGGCCCTGCGCGACTCCTGACTCGCCTCGCGATGCAATCCGCGCGTGATCGGTTCTCCTTCTAAGACCCTGCCAGCGTAGGGGTGGTTCCCCCTCAGGAATTTCTGTGGGCGCGAACGAACGCACGTCGCAGGACGGTCAGAAGAACGTACGTCTCGTACTTCTGGGTCTGGCAGTGCTCGCAGGGCTGCATATCCTCGACGATCTCCTCAATAGCGTCGTCGTACTCGTCGGTGAGCGTAGTGAGCGCGTCCGTGATCTGGGGCTGGGCAGCGTCGATCATCTCCTCGACGGCGGCGTCGGCCGAATCTGGTAGTGAGTACGAGAGGACGATCGTGTTCGCGTGGTAGTACTTCGTCGTCCCACCACGCCCCTCCTCGAAGCGAACGACGTCGACGAGGCCCGCATCCCGGAGCTCGTTGATGTGATGGCGGACCGTGTTCTCCGTCCGGTCGATGCCGCGATCGTCGAGGCGTTCGTGGACCTCGGTCGCAGTTAGGGCTTCCTCGGACAGAATGTCGAGGACCATCGCCCGCATCGGCTCGTCGATGGCGTCCGAAATCCGAGTGTCTCGCACCGCGATGTCGTCGAGACGGTGGTCGGTATCGGAATCACTCATACGAGGACTGAGCGCGAGCACGCGGGAAAAGGTAGCGGGGCAGGAGTCGGGTAGGTGTCTGTCGAGGTATCCAGTACAGGATGGACCCGCGATAGCGAAAGCCCTAGACGACCCGTTTGACTGTTCCAACGACTCGTATCCGAATTCAAACATATCATATAAAAAATACTTATTGAGGTACGGGCACTATCTCAAACTGTAATGAGCGACACAACCCAATTCCGCGTCCTCGACTTCGACTGCCCGACCTGCGCGAGTACCGTCGAACGCGCCCTGTCGAACGTCGACGGCGTCCAGCACGTCGAAGTCCACTACGCGACCGGCCGCGTCGAGATCGAGTACGACGACAGCGTCGCTGACCCCGACGCCTTCGCAGAGACCATCGAAAACCAGGGGTACACTCCCCAGCCCGCCTAACACTATGAACAAACAATCGATCACGCAGTACTACCGGAACCACCGGAAGGCCATCGTCACGGCGACAAGCGGCCTGCTGTACGGCGGTGGCTGGAGTCTCGGCTACCTCACGAGTTTCGAGATGGCAAGCGCCGCCATCCTCGTCCTCGCGACGGTCGTGGGTGGCTACGACATCGCCAAGACCGCTTACCACGAGGTCACCAACCGGACGCTCGGCATCAAGACGCTGGTGACGCTGGCCGCCATCGGTGCTATCGTCATCGGGGAGTACTGGGAAGCCGCCGCCGTCGTCTTCCTGTTCAGCCTTGGCAGCTACCTCGAAGGCCGGACGATGCGGAAGACCCGGACGGCACTTCAGGAGCTACTGGAGATGACGCCCGACACGGCGACCGTCCGTCGCGACGGGACACTCCAAAAGGTCTCCGCCCGCGATGTCGAAGAGGGCGAAGTCGTCGTCGTAAAGCCGGGCGGGAAGATCCCGGTCGACGGAACCGTCGTCGACGGCGAGAGCGCAGTCAACCAGGCGCCGGTCACCGGCGAGAGCGCGCCCGTCCACAAGGCCGACAGCGACGAGGTGTACGCCGGGACGGTCAACCAGGAGGGCGCGCTAGAAATCCGGACGACGGGAGCGGGATCGGATACGACTCTCGAACGGATCATCCGTCGCGTCGAGGAGGCCCAGGAGGCTCAGTCGCCCACGGAGAGTCTCATCGACCGGTTCGCGAAGTACTACACGCCGGCCGTCATTGCCCTGGCTATCGGCGCGTACGCGGTCACGCAGAACGCGATCCTGTCGCTGACGCTGCTGGTCATCGGCTGTCCGGGCGCGCTGGTCATCGGGCCACCGGTCAGCATCGTCTCGGCCATCGGTAACGCCGCCCGGTCGGGCGTGCTGATGAAGGGCGGCGAACACCTCGAACGCGCCGGCAAGATCGATCTCGTCGCCTTCGACAAGACGGGGACGCTCACGAAGGGCGAGACCACCGTCTCCGGTATCGAGGGGTTCGGCGTCGCCGCCGCCGACGTCCTCTCGCTCGCAGCGACCGCCGAGAAGAAGAGCGAACACCACCTCGCGGACGCCATCGTCGACATGGCCCGCGAACGCCAGACGGCTGCGACGGACGGTGGAGCGACGGTCGCCCAAGCGGACGATACGGACGTGGGGCGCAGGTCGGTCCCCGATCCCGACGACTTCGACGTGGTCGCCGGCAAGGGCGTCATCGCCCATGCCGATGGCCAGGAAGTCGTCGTCGGCAACCGCGCGCTGCTGGACGACCGCGACGTCGATGTCCCCGATCGGGTCGCCGACTACGTCCGCGAGCGTGAGGGGCGCGGCGAGACAGTCGTCCACGTCGTTCGGGACGGGGACATCATCGGCGCGATTGCGATGCGGGACGAGCTCCGGGAGGCCGCTCCTGGGGTCGTCGCGGCGCTCCAAGACGCTGGCATCGAGACGGTGATGCTCACCGGCGACAACGAGCGGACGGCCGCTGCCGTTGCCGAGGAGGTCGGTATCGACGAGTACCGTGCCGAACTCCTCCCCGAGGACAAGCAGTCCGTCATCGAGGGCTACCAGGCCGACGGCCACGTCGTCGCGATGGTCGGCGACGGCATCAACGACGCGCCATCGCTGGCCACTGCCGATGTCGGCATCGCGATGGGTGCTGCGGGAACGGACACCGCTATCGAAACGGCTGACATGGCGTTGATGGCCGACGACCTCGAACGCATCCCGTACGCGGTCAAACTCAGCAAGGCGACGCGCTGGAACGTCCTCGAGAACGTCGGGCTCGCGGTGCTGACCGTGACCGTCCTCCTCGCGGGCGTGCTCACCAGCTACGTCACCCTCGCGTCGGGAATGCTGGTCCACGAGGCCAGCGTCCTCCTCGTCATCCTCAACGGGATGCGACTGCTCCGCTACTGACCACGAGACACGATCACAACCACAACTCATGACATCGAATTCGACTGCGACTGACACGACCCAGACGAGAACCAATTGGCAGGTCGACTACGACGCCGACCCGATCGAAATCCGCGACCCCGTCGCGGAGGCCCTCGGCGTCCTCGAACCGGGCGAGCCGTTCGTCGTCACCTACCGGGACGCGGTGAAAGAAGCCGGACACTCCTGTCCGACAGCCTCGGGTGCCTATCGGATCGTCCAGCTCGGGCTCGACGCCCTGTATCCCGACGACTATCCAGTCCGGAGCGAAATCGAGGTCCAGACGGCCGGCCCGCAGGACGATGCCGCGTACGGCGTGATGAGCCGCATCATCTCGTACGTGACTGGCGCGACCGGCGATGACGGATTCAGCGGGCTCGCCGGCGGCTATGGCGGCCGCCGCGACCTCCTGCGCTTCGACGCGTTCGACCCGGACACGGCGGACCCGACGTTCCGGTTCCGGCGAACCGACACGGACGAGACCGTCGAAGTGACCTACCACGTCAGCGACGTTCCTGACGGTGGACCCGCAATCGGGAACCTCCAAGGGATTCTCGACGAATCGGCAACTGACCAGCAACGAGAGGCTTTCGCTGACGCCTGGCACCGCCGGGTACAGGTCGTCCTCAGCGACGACTCGCTGTTCACCGTCGACGCGGTGTGAACGCGACGGTCTACCCCTCTCACTCGAAATAAGTTACTGCGGTACACTATCGATCTCCTCAAGGGCCTCAGTAGCGACATCACCTAACTCACCAGCCTCGATATGCGAGTACCGCTCACGAACCATCTCCTCAGAATTATCGAGATATCGGGCCGCCACAGTATATCCGAATGCCCGGACCAGAACCTCGCCCATGCCACGACGGCCACCGTGCGGAGCAAGATAATCGTGTTTCGGATGGTCGATGTCGATCTCCGCGGCCTCCGAGAGTCGTTGGAGAATCGACCGTGCGCCGTCCGTCGTGATCGACGGCGGCCGAATGTCCACATCGAGCGCCAGCAGCAGGTCGCGAGCGTACTCCGCACGGCGTTCAATGATTGCTTCTGGGCGTTCCCCTCGTTCGGCGAGGTTTTCCCGGACGAGCCCTGCGAGCGTCCGTTGGTCGAACGTCGGAAACACCGGCCAGCGCTCCGTTGGTGGGTCCATCAACTGGCGATAGCTTCGCAACGGCGAGATCACCGGATCGGGAAGGCTCGCGGCATCCCATTGCTGTTTCTTCCGGTAGACGTCCATACTCCCGTCGTCGACGGAGAGGTCCTCCCAGCGGACGCCGCGCCGGCGCGGGTCGTTCGGATCGCGGAGGAGTTCGCCAACGCGGACGGCGGTGTACGCGAGGACAAACACCAGCGCCCGGTCACGAGCCGCCTTCAACGCCGCGTAGCGTGCTCGCTGCTTGTCGAGGGGATCAGTATCCTCCGGGAGTGTCGTGTACGCCTCGACGGCGTCGCGGGCCCGTTCGTCGACGTGACGGGTGAGGGCGTGGCGCTGTTCGGACGTCCAGGCCTGCTGGTCGCCGGGCTTGCGACCGTCGTCCTCCGGCAGCGGCGCCATCGCACTCGCTCGCTGCGCGTAGTGGGCCTCAAGATATCCCTCGTTGACGCACCAGCCACACCACGCAGAGATATAGCGGTAATAGGTTTGTACTGTGTTCTGCTTGAGTCCCCGATCTCCACCGAGATGTCGGGCGTACTCCCGGAACACGCGTTCGTCGAGATCGTCGAAGGTCGGCTCGCGGCCGACGTCGTCGGCGATCCCGGTCCAGTCGTCGGCGCCGCGGTCGCCGGCGGCCCACTCGGCGAACCGTTCGAGCTCGCGTGCAGCGTTACGTCGATAGTTCCCACCGCCGCCGCCCCGGCCTTTCCCCTTGTCTTGGAGGTAGCGCTCGAAGCTGTCGTCGAGCGGCGTCGAAAGCGCTCGGTCAGGCATTCACCGGCCCTCCACCGTCCTGCAGCCCCGGTCTCGGGTCCTCTACCCTGGGGGAAGCGTCGTCGTGAGGCGGTTGCAGCATTCGTGCTTCACCGACGGCGCCGGGGTACTTCAAAGTGGTCGTGATTACCGGCGTAATCAGGACCATCGAGTACAGAAATCTCATAACCATTTTTCCGATGATAGAAGGGTTCTATCCCCTGAAATTCGGATTTGACCAACGGTATAAACCATATACCGATATACTAAAACCGCGACCGCCGTTCGGACCCGGTTCTGAGAATAATCGCAAGACTGCAAGCAGATAGCTTGCTACACAATCTGCATAATGTACAATGCGCAGGCTCTGTTGAAATCCTCAGAGAGTTACAGGTTCGTCCGGTAGTTTGACCGGATGCAGGCCCTCCCGAAATCACGACTACTCCGGTTCGTTGAACAAGCAATGCACTTAGCCCGTCGAGCTGTCGCTCGGTACTCCTCGAAGTTCTCGAAACGACGCTACACACTCCACCAACACATCGTTCTGCTGTGTCTCAAGGTGCGGAAGAATACGACGTACCGAACGCTTCTCGACGAACTCATCGAGATGCCCCGGATTCGGAGCGCCCTCAACCTTGAGGAACTCCCGTCTCCCTCGACGCTGTGTAAAGCGTTCAACCGTCTCGATATGGCTGTCTGGCGTGTCCTTCTCAATCTCTCGGTCACACTCCTCCCGACCAACGGTGTTGTCGGTATCGACGCCTCCGGCTTCGACCGTAGTCACGCCTCGAAGCACTACACGAAGCGAACGAAGTTGACGATTCAGCAGTTGAAAGTCACGCTCCTCGTAGACACGAAGTCGAACGCGATTATCGACTTACACGTAACGACGACACGAAAACACGACTCGAAGATCGCGCCGTCGCTCATCAAGCGAAACACCGGAGAAGTAGCGATTCTCCTCGGCGACAAAGGATACGACGACCAGAAGATTCGCGCGTTAGCCCGTGAGACTGGTGTTCGCCCGCTCATCAAGCACCGCGAATTTTCGTCGCTCCACAAGGCGTGGAACGCACGATTAGATTCGAAGTTGTACGGTCAACGAAGTCAAAACGAGACAGTGAACTCACGTCTTAAGCGGAAGTACGGTGCTTTCGTCCGGTCTCAATACTGGTGGAAGCAGTTCCGTGAACTCGCTATTGGCTGTCTCACTCACAATCTTGACCGGACACTCTGACTGGATCAAGCGAAAAACACCGACGGAACATTAGTCCTGCTGTGCCTCTAATTCTTCGACGCGTTGTTTCAGCTCCTCTAATTCCTCATCTGTATCTTCGCCCGTAGCACGGTTAATGAAGGCGACTACCCCGATGAATACAGGAACCGTAACGACCACGAACAGGAAGAGAATAAACCAGACTTCAGGGCTCATATTGAGACATTATTCAGATGCTCAATTGGTTCTTTCGCCTCACTATTGACACAGGTGCTATCGACAGATATGACGAGCTAATAGGATTTCAACAGAGCCAATGCGCACAAAATTTGAATGGTGAGGAAAATCAGCCAAATCCAATGTTAGTCGTTCGTAGCTTGCTCGCTCAGCATCTCAACAACTTCCTGAACACGTTCCTCATCGGCTTCGATACCACGCTCCCGGAGGATCTGGAGGGCAACCTCATCACCGTGGTCCGCAATTACCCGGAGACACGCATCTTGAAACTCTCTTCCCTCAAACTCGGGAACATCAAACATAGAACACGCAGCAGTTACCGATGATCGCATCCGGGTGACGCCATCCCACGTGTCCTCCCGGACATAGAAGCCGTGCATATCGGTCTCATCAAAGGAGAAGGCCGGTCCACCGGTGGATTCGTCCACATCCTCCTCATCCTGCTCAGGAATGGACTCAGTCTCCGACTCTGTGTCCTCAGTAGTTATCTCTTCATCCGGTTGCGGTTCATCCTGGGCGTCAGTACGTTCGTCGTCATCCGATTCGGCTCCTTCCTCCGTTTGTTTGAGCTGTTCAGCGACGTCCCCGAAACGGTCGTCCTCATTAGGCATGGCTGTGTTCCTCCACGAGGTCCGCTAAGTGATCGAAATTCGGGATCTGGTCGCAATCTTCGTCGAACTCCGAGACCGGCATTCCTTGCTTGAACGCGCGAGAAATCGCGGTCCGTTCGCGAATCCCTGGCTTCGGAATACTATCGATGGTGCGTTCCGAATCATCGAGGGCATCGAAGATCTCCGGGTCCACACGAGCGTACTCGGGGACGAATGAACCGAACTCCCGGTTGAGATTTTCAACGAGAGTCCGATGCTCGTTGCGTTGTCCCATTGTTTCGCGAATCATATTCGGAGTGACTGCGAGGATATCCAACCCGATATTCTGCCGGATTGGGGAGATCTGGCGTTCAATCATCTTATTGAGGCCGTTGATCGAGCCAGCACGCGGGATTAGCGGGATTATGACGCGCTGGACGGCGATGAGGGCATTGTCGGAGAGTTTCCCACGGCCGCCTGCGGCATCAATTATCACGTAGTCGTATCCGTTTTGAATGAGCGGATCGACGACGTTCCGTCGAAGCTTCACGTCTGCGAACCGTTCGTCCTTCAGCCTCGTCTCGACGTTCTCGAGCTCGTTACTCGACGGGAGTAGGTGAACGCCGAAGTCCGTCTCGATAAGCAGGTCTTCGGGGTCCTCACCATCGATAAGGGCGTCACCGAGGTTCGCATCTCGGTCGTACGCATCGTCGTATCCCAACTGGGTCGTCATGTGCCCGTCCTTATCCAGATCCAATAGTACCGTCTCATGGCCACGAGCAGCGAGTCGATCAGCGATGTTGAGCGCGATCGTGGATTTCCCTACCCCTCCCTTGAGCAACGAGACAGCTGCTCCGGGGAGCCCTTCAAACTCGTCAGCACTCATAGCTCAGCACCCCGTAAGAAGCGGATTTTGTACATTTTGTAGGTAATGTACATTGGGTAGATGTTGAAGGTTGCGCGAGTTTTGTCGATAATGTACGTTTTGCACTGGTCATACGCGGTCAATGATGCTCGTCCATCTTAATTCTGTGCCAGACAGATTGCGTACGCCATCTACACAATCTACATTTTGTACATTACGTAGATTGTTGGCACAATCTCAATTGGCATAATCACCGTCGACCCTACGCAATCTACATAATTTAGATAATCAGCATTTCATACGCATTCATCACAATCTTTGCCACCCACACGAACCAATTGAAGAAGCCCAATTTACATTATCTACATTATCCACATTATGCAGATTGGCTATGAGATCTACATTCTTCAGTCATTCAATGGGAGAGTCCCGAGTGATAGAACTCAGACAGAGCCGTTCTACCCCGTCTTCTAGTAAGACCTTTAGCTGTTACCGGATTATTGGTAACTACCAGATGTATGAGGTTCTCGACGACACGGCGGCACAGACTATCCTCGCCATCGAGAGTGGTGACTCCATCCGCCGTGTCGCCCAACACCTCCACACGCCCTACGAGACAGTGAGACAGGCCGTCAATCGGCTGGAAGAGGCAGGCTACGTTTCCTATGATGACGGCCTCACTGTAGTCGACGAGCGCGTACGCGACGCAGCGCTCGAGCTCGTCGCTGCCAGCGCTGGCGTCAGTCCACCCTCCATCGAGGAAACATACGTCATCCCACAATTCGGTGACTGGCCGTTCGCGTTCACGCGGATCGACGCCGTCTACGTGTGGACTCAGGGCGGCTACCAAGTCGGTCGCGAGCCCAACGACTATCCACTGTTCCTGGCTGTTCGTGAGCAGGACGTCGACGCCTGGGAGACATTTTTCGAGTCGTTCGACCTCCCGACCGCACTCGAACGACAGCCCCGACACGAGATGGATGGACCGCTACAGATCGTCCTCGAGCCAGGGCCGTCTCTCGACATCGAGCACGTCGAGGGGTACCCGGTTATCCCGAGAGCAGAGACGGTCGAGTATATGCGTGAGAACTACGCCCAGTTTCAGTCGGCGCTGGCGATCCTTGACCGGATGTACGAGGATCTCAAGCTCTAGTGAGGACAGGTTAGAAGTCTAAAAGGAGTTCCTCACTATCATCCGAGGGAAAGAGAAGATCGAATGCAGGATGCTTGTAGAGAATCTCGCGGCAGTCACGGCAACGTGTGTATAGGGATCGGTCAGCATCCCAAAAATCAGAACGCATCACAACGGCAGTATCACGTGAGCCGTAATGTCCGCCAGATGCTGAAAAATGGTTGAACTCAAGCCCTCCACACTCCGGACAGGGATCATTCATATTTTCCCAGTCATCCCGCTTAACGCCGGAAATTGTCTGTTCGTTCCCATTCTGATCGATAACTTGTATCGAGAGTCTCATTAGAACTCGCCTCCGCCCATAGCGAGGCGAAATAAAATGACCGTTTCAAGCCAATCTGGAATTATTTTGGTGGAGAGAAGATGTCTCTATCCAAATGTTTCAAGGACAATCGTATAATCGAATTAAGAGGTAATTAGCTTCCGTGGATTGACCATCCCTTAAGAGAACGATATGGTCGGACTACGTAATCTTGCCGTTTAATTCGAGAATAGAGATGGACTCCGAGTCTCCATCACCGTACTTGATCTCGTTATTCTGAAAGTCAAAGCGGATTGATTCGCCCATATATGAGGAACGTTCAATTCTGGTGAGCGCGTCGAGGTCCCCAAGCTTCCAGCAGACGAATCGGTCGATGTTAGTCAGCGGTGTCTCGTCTTCAAAGAAGTCGCTAAGTTTCACTTGTAATGATGCATTGTCGAACCCGTCGTCGGTAGCGAGGATCGCATTGACCTCATCGTCCATCTGGAAGTCCGCGATTTGGATGTTATTAGGCGCACCATTGGCGCTGTACCGTTCTAATGCGGCGATGACCTCAGCCGGGTTTGACGGCGATAGCCCTTCCTGCTCCTGTGTGCGTTCTAACCGTTCTTGGAGCGAACTTTCCTGTGACCGGATACTGCGTTTCTTGTCCTCTAGCTTGCGGCGGTCGATGTAGTTCCGGTACCACGACTCCTGGCACACCTTGGTCATGTACCGGTCCAACTCATCCGTGATGGCTTGGTAGACGTCCCCGGATTTGTTCCGGATCTTCTCCCGATTGGCGGAGAGCTCTAGATCCTGACAGTTGGCAATAAAGAAGAAGTGGAAAAACTCGTTGTCCGCACCGATAGCGTCGTTATACCGTTCAACCTTGATGTGGTCTTTCGCCAGCCAAATACCGAACTGGGCGGAGTGCTTCCCGTAGGTCGGCAGCTTATTCCGGGCTTCCTTCCCACCGACCATCCCGACAACCTCGATTGTCAATTCACAGCCGTCATCGAGTGTGACGGTCAGCTCCCGTGGCGGGTAGTGCTTGCACATCTCTTCCGCGACGAACTCGCCGTCCGGATCCAGATTTTCGGCAGGGAATTTCAACCGGTTATCGGTCTTGATCGGGTCCCGGGTGTCGTCGATCGAGGGTGAGAGCTCGACGGTGATCTCCATCTCGTGGAAGTCGTCGTTGAAGTACCAGGCCGTCGACCCACCGATTGTCTTCCACTTGATGTAATGCTCGATCTTGTTGTATGTGAGCTGCTGTGGGTCAAAGCCCTGGCCAGCCCGGAAGCCGTGGACCTCGATCCGTGTGCGTGACGGCTCCTCGACGTCCGTCGTGTCGACCGAGTACGTGGGGAGTTCGCGGTTGTTCAGTTTCGCCCACGGCTGGTCCATCACCGATTCGATCCGCGTCCCGTCCTTGACGGTCTCGACGCGTATCTTGTCGCTCTTGTAGTAGATCTTGGTGCCGTGACCCTTGTACCCGATGGCGTCGTCCTTGTTCGAGTTCCCCAGGTCGAAGAACGACGACAGGTTGTCTTCGTCCATCCCGTGGCCGTCGTCTTTGATGACCAAGGTATTCCGTCCCTCGTCATCCTGCTCGATCTTGATGTCGACCTGCGTCGCGTCTGCGTCATAGGAATTCGATAGTGCTTCTCTGATGACCTCCAACGGGTCTTCGAAGTCGCTTGCTATCTCGATGAACTCGTTGACCTCATTGACTTGTGGTGTCTTATGCATAGGTTGTGTCTGTATTCTCGAAGTACGGGTTCATCCGTTCGTTGATCAGCTGGTAGACGAACTTGCGGAAACCCTTCTGGTCCTTCACAGCCTCTTCAAGGTATTCAGCGACCTTTTCTTCGTCTCCTTCAGCGATTAACTGGCGGAACTCCCGGAGCTCCCGTTGCTGAACTGCCAAGTTGTGCGCCGCCACTGAACCGAGAATGTCCTTCTGGTACAGGTCGTCCATCTCGTTCCGCATCCGTGCCCGGTGGAAATCGTCGTTACAGATGCGGCAATCGCAGGCATCGAAGTCTGCCTCGTCAACCGGGACCGTCTCGAACAGGTTGACGCAGTACTTCCCGTTGATCGCTTGGTGTAGGTAGGAGGCAGAATCGAAGGTATCGGCCCCTACAGCAACGAGTAGCGGCATTGCGTTTCCTGAGATTCCTAATACGTGTAGAGGAAGATTGTCATACCCTCGCTGTTGCATCTCCCTCTTACAGTCGGATACTGCTTCGACGAGAACCTCAACGTTGTCTTTCCGCGGGACGAGGCTACCCAAAGCAATCCCATCGAACGCTTCGGGGATTGGTTCTGCGAGTTCGTCTTCGATGAGGTCGAAGGATCGTTCGAGCATCGCTTCATAATAGCCGTGTACCGTGAGATAGCAGGCCCCGTCAACCTCATCACGGCGTTCTGCGAACCGGGCAGCGTTGGCAGCGGTCTGCTCCATCTTTTCGATCCGCTCTTCGAATTCGTCATCAGGATGGATCGGGTGATCCAGGTTGACCACGATGTCTGGTCCTAGAGCCAGCTGTATATCCAGCGCCTTGTCCTGGTCGATGTCCTTCTCAAAGTCCTGGCCTTCTAGTCCGCCCTGCTTCAGAATTTTGTAGCCGCCGGAGTCAGCGAATATCATCCCGTCATAGTCGCTGAAACAGTCCCACTCGCGGATCTCGTTATCCAGATACCAGTTCAGCTTCTTTTCTCGAATGCCGTAGTCGGCGAGGGAGGATATCGACGTCATCACACCCCGGAAGAGATCACTGTAGTCTTCACCACCGGTGACTTCGTTGTCATGAGCGAGGAATTCCTTGACTGTACGGTGGACGCCGCCACCAAATAGAGCGCCTTCGTTGCCGCCGCCGTAGAAGTTGATCACCGGGAACAGGTGCGGAGTCTCCAGAGTGCGGTCATTGATCTGGAGCTGGCCACGTCGTGCCTCACCTGCCTCAGCAACGATATCAAACGACACCATACTGTCAGTCACCGTGCACCGGAATGGATCGGCCGCTGGACACCAGATGCTTCAGCCGCTTACCTTTCATCCCTATACCACAGCCCTCGATATAGCCGACCGGGACATCAACAGCGGACTCAAGTCCGTCGACAGCCGGGAGATAGTCCTTCCCCAGATTGACCCACACTTTCTCATATCCTGCTTCGGCTACTTTGTCGGTGACAGCATCGATAACAGCATCGTTCAGTTCTTCGGCTCGTTCGGGGGCCATCCGCTGATCATAATACATAATCTCGTCGTCAGGTTCGACGACACCATGCTTTGCTGATATAATTATTATATCAAGTCCGGATTGGAACCGGCCCGCGCGCACCGCCTTCTTAATGATCCTGAAGAAGTACCCATCGTACAAATCGAGTGCCTGCACCGGTTTCTCGACGTCTTGCTTGGTGGCTGAACATGATTGAATGAGTAAAGACGACATACTTGTCCTTGATCAAGGGAGCAGACCGAGACCTAATCAAACTATCGACTGAGCAGGCATATACCCCGGCGGTCTCCAGCGGTTCAACGATTTCTCGACTCACACTCCCCGTCGATACTGTCAAAATACCCGACGAGTTCGTCGATGTTTTCGCCGCGGAAATGCTCGGTTAGCTGGAGGGCTCGCGGGTCGGATGGATATATCTCACCCCGGCCATAGCGGGTGAACGCCTCGTCGATAGCACGGCGGTAGGCTTTGCTCGTCGTGTAGGCCAGGATGTGGTCGAACTGCTCACCAAACTGGTCCAGGTACTGGGCAAGCCGATTCGCAACGAGTTCGGCTTGGTCGTCGTCCGCAGTGGTGAGGACATATTCGTAGCTCATCACCGAATCCGCCTCCTCGAACTCTTCTGGCACAGGACCGTACAACCCTGAGACGGATATCTTGTGGAACCGGTCCCGGTACTCCTCAAGCGGAGAGAGTACTGCCTGCTGTGTTCGAGAATCTGAGTAGGGTTTCTCTTGGCTACATGGCAGAATCAGCAGGACATTTGCCTCGCTTGGCGGCTGGTAGTTGTTCTGCTGGAGGATGTTGAAATCGTTGGGGCCGTGCTTCAACGAGATGGTCCGTTTCTCCCGTGTTGTGTCTTCAACGCCTTCGAGGAAGCCAGAGAGTTTGGTCTGGAACGTTTCGGCGTCCGGTCCCGCAACGAGTTCCTCGTAGCCGATGTCGGCCAACTGTTCGCGGAGCGCCGGGTTGTGAAGCTGTGCACGCTTCAATCCCTTCTCGACGATGTTCTTCCCCTGAGCGAACTCCGCCACGAGTTCAAGCAGTTTGCCGTCATCAATGGCGTCCCGCACAGCCTGCATCTGGCGACTGTACAGCTCGAAGTTGTGATGTGCTATCTGTGCGTAGTACTCGCTCTTGTAGTGCTTGCCGTGCTCCCCCTCGATACGTTGGTAGCTGACATCGGACTCTAACAGGGCATGCCGCATATCGTCGAAGTAGATATCCTGGCACGCCTGACAATCGCAGTATTTCTCGTCCCAGTCGCTCAACTTGGTCCGCTGCCACGTTTCCGGGTGGATGAAGCTCTTGTTGCGAGCTGCTCTCAGGTAGTTCGAGGAGTCGAATGTATCGACGCCGAGGAGAGAGAGCAGTGGACAGAGCCGGCCGCTAATACCGAAGACGTGGAGCGCGATATCGTCGTACCGGTCCTCCGGTATCGCATCCCTTGCACCTTGGACGATGTCGACGAGGACATCCGGCGAGTTGCTGAGCGGGACAAGTGATCCAAGCGCAAAGCCCTCGAACGCTTCATCGAGTTCCTCAGCCCGGTCCAGAAATCGGCTCACGTACCAATTGACGTCCTCGTAGCTATGGCCGTGAATTGCGACGTAAACGGACGGTGTCTTGTCGACACCCCATTCCTCAAGCTTCTCAGCGTCATTGAGCAGCTGTAGACATTCGACTGCGTTGTCGATACTCCGCTCCATTCGCTCGGTGGCCTCCTCCCGGTTCAGGTTCTGGGGAATCGGGAAGTCCAATGTTGCGACGATATCCGCGCCGTAATCCAGCTGTAACTTCAGGATGCTCTCTGGATTTGTGTAAATACCCCAATCGTTCTCGCTCCCACCCTCCTCCGGCGGCTGTCCGAACGTCGTTGAGTTCATCAGCTTGAACCCGCCGGAGTCGACAAACAATGGCTGCGTGAACCCTGGCTCGACGTCGCTCTCCTCGAAGTGCTGCTTCAACGACTTCTTCCGCCACTCCGCCAGGTTGTCCGGGGTAAGGTTGTAATCCAAGAACGTCATCGTCTGGAACATGATACCCTGGACGGTGTCACTCTGGAAGAGATGGCGACGCGTGTACCGCCAGATGCCGCCTGATTTTGGTGTAGTTCCTCCAATAAGGTTCGCAACAGGGAGAAGCGCAGGGGTCTGAATCTGGCCCGCAGGCGTGTCTATAACGCCTCGGCGACCATATTCATCCTTTTCGAGCGTCCTGAATGCAGACATTAAATACCTGTGTAGTACTTCTGTGTGAGACCTCAATTAACCCTCCGCTCTCCGAACTGTCATATCCGGAACTAATCTGGCTGGGAGAGGCTACCTTCAGCGAGTGGTTCAAGTTTAAGTATGACCCCAGTAATCTCTGAGTATGGCTCAACGTGCCCTCAAAGAACACTCCTTGCCCTCACAGGATCTTACAGAGGACGAACGGACCCTCCACGTCGGCCAGAACCGGCCGATCCGTATCAGTACAGGCCACCGTATCCTACACCACGACGGGAAGTGTAGTCGCCCACACGGCCACAACTACGCGGTCACTGTCGTAGTGACCGGAACCTTGACCGAGGACGGCTGGGTGGTCGACAAAGGCGACATCACCGATATTATCGCTGACTGGGACCACCGGTTCCTGCTCGAACAAGGCGACCCACTGATCGAGGCGTTTGACACCAGCGGGGACAGTGATGCCGTCGTCGTCTTGGACCAGCCACCGACAGCCGAAGTGATGAGCCTCGTCCTCGAACAGCGTCTCCGACAGGGCTTACCCGATACCGTGAGCGATGTCACTGTCAAAGTACAGGAGACCGGTGAGCTCGCAGCTGGCGGCCCACAGTAACAGCACATGCCGGTCAACGCTGATACAGATGTCGACGGAAACCTGGACGACGTGGACACGGAGGAGTCAATCCCGATCAACGAGTTGTTCTACTCGTTACAAGGTGAGGGAAAACTGGCCGGTGTGCCGAGTGTCTTCATCCGGACGAGTGGCTGCAATCTGCGGTGTTGGTACTGTGATTCCTACCACACCAGCTGGGAGCCGACTCATGCCTGGCTCGACCTCGAGTCCGTCGTCGACGAAGTGAAAGACCACGATGAGGCAGACCACGTCGTGGTGACCGGCGGTGAACCACTGATCCACGATGAGACAGAGGAACTGCTGGACCGGCTCAGTGCCGCCGGCTACCACACAACGGTCGAAACCAACGGCACGATTTACCCTGACACGTCGATCGATTTAGCGAGTATCAGTCCCAAACTCGCAAGCAGTACACCGACTCCGGAGAAGGATCCGAAAGAGGACGGCCAGTGGGCGGATCGGCACGACGAACGACGGACGGACATCGATGTCCTGTCTCAGTTGGTTGAGGACTACGAGTTCCAGTTGAAATTCGTCATCACGGATCGGGACGATATGCCGGAGATCAACCAGCTGGTTGACCGGCTGCGGACGTCGACAGATGCTGTGGTCTGTGATTCGGATGTGTTGTTGATGCCGGAGGGCGCGACACGGGAACGATTGAACGAGACGCGGGAACTAACTGCAGAGGTCGCCCTGGAGCATGGCTACCAGTACACGCCTCGGCTCCATGTCGACCTCTGGAACGACGCACCAGGAACATAGAGACATTCAACGATGACGAGTGCAACCAACGAGAAACGGAACGGAGCTGTTGTCCTTGTATCGGGTGGTATGGATAGTGCGACGGCAGCGTTCGAGGCGAAACACAGGAGTCATGACCTGTACTTCCTCCATACATCGTACGGCCAACAGACCGAAACCAAGGAGCTCGACTGTGCCCACCAGCTTGCCGAACGGATGGATGTCGCGGACTTCCTCCACATCGAGACCGACCACTTAGCCCGGATCGGGGCCTCCAGTCTGACCGATGATAGCATCGACGTCAACGAGGTTGATCTCGACAGCGATGAGATTCCGTCTAGCTATGTTCCGTTCCGGAACTCGAACCTGCTCTCGATGGCGGTTTCGTACGCCGAGGCGAACGACTGTGAAGCGGTCTATATTGGAGCTCACAGCGAGGACTACTCAGGGTACCCGGACTGCCGGCCCGAGTTCTTCGATGCGTTCCAGCAGGTCATCGATGTCGGGACGAAACCGGAGACCTCGATTGAGCTGGTAGCTCCGTTCGTGGATTGGAGCAAGACGGATATTGCGGAACGCGGCCTCGAGTTGGATGTGCCGTACGAGGTGACGTGGAGCTGTTACCGAGATGAGGCACCGGCCTGTGGCACCTGTGATGCCTGTGCCTACCGGCTTAAAGCCTTTCAGGAAGCCGGTGTCGAGGATCCGATCGAGTACAAGGAACGACCGAGCTACAGCGACTGACCACGGCTATCCTCTTGGGAGGAGAACGGGTTACTCGTCAGGCTCGAGGCGGCCGTGCCGTGCATCGATCTCATCGAGCATATCGAGGGTCTTCCGGATCGAGGCTCTGATAGCGTCACTGCGGTTCACGAATTTCTTGTCATCGCCGACGTGCTCGTCAAGGTCTGCGAGGAGCTCATCGGGAATCTCCACGCTTATCTTGGCCATGCCGGAGTATTCTCCTGGGAATACTTAATTCCCGGATCCAAGTGGTCGAGAACGGTGTCAGTCGTAGGTGTCGTGGAGATCGAGGTCACCTGTCTCACGAGCTGGAGGACCGAGTCGACCGACTAGAAAACGGGTTCGAGAGCTTCCGACAACAGGTGCTTCAGAAAGTCGATGGATGAACGTTGTCCCAGTCAAGACCCAACTTCTTGACGGCCCCAGCTCAGAATCCGGTATTGTTATTTTATTTATCGATGTTGGACGCGCAGCGTGGACCCGCCACGTTGGAAGCATTAAGTGGGGCGGTTGAGAATGTACCGTTTAGATGAAGGAAGCTCTGGAACAGTCTCTTGAGGATTCGTTCGATTTCACCGCGTTCCAACGTCTCATTGGGACGCAGGATGCGATCACGGACGAGGCGGGGAAGATCCTCTACGTGCCGACTGACCTCCCAGTCCCGTTCGATAAACGGGTACTCAGTGCCATCGTGGACAGTGACGATGTCCGTGTCCTGTCGATGCCGGTCGATGAATGGGAGTTCCAAGAGACAATCTACACCGGCATCGAGTACCTCGTGGACAACGACGGGGACGGGACTATCGTATTCTTTTGCCCTCGACCCCTCGTTGACAGCATTCAGGATATCCCCGGTACAGCGTTCGTCCATTTTGACCGCGTCCAGCTTGACGACACGACCAGGACCATCCGTGACGCCTTCGAACGTGGGGCCGGCACCGAACCGCGGCCGAGCACCATCGATGACCTTGCAGAGTTCACGTTGCGGGCTTTCACCGCGGCAGCGACAGGTGCTGAACTCAGTCCGACACACATCCAGACCAGTACTGATGACCGATTGGACGAGTTCTACATTCCCTATGAGACCCTTCCGTCGGTCCCGACAGCTGTCCGTGAGTTCTTCCTCGACAGTATTGGAATCCCCACTACCGAACTGTTCGACAGCCTCGACCCAGCGGCCCAACAGAACGTCTACACGACCCGGCTCCTGGCCACGTATGGCGACAGATTCGCCCAAAACGAACCTAAATACCATGTAGCAGCCGAAATCCAAGGGCTCGACCCAGAGCTTCAGCACCTGTACCGAGCCCTTGTCATCAAATGGCTGGCCCAGCGACGGCTGTTCGATTCCACCCTAACCGAACTTGCCACAACAGCGTTGGACCGGGACGTCATCGATACCATCCAAGCAAGCTACCAACAGATCACCGGCCAAGATACGGCAGTCAACATCCAAGAACCAGGACACGCCGCAGAAACCCTGACCCAGCATTTCGGCATCCTGTTCCACACCGTCGACGAAGACGAGTTCACCGACCTCGTTAACACGGTACGGGACCAACTGTCGAGTGACAGCCAGCAAATCGAGGACTACGGACCGGACCAGGCACTCAACACTATCGAGAAAGTCGATACCCTGCTCAACCTCCTCGCTGAGGTCGCACTCATCAAACACCCCCGTTTCGTCAACGCAGCGTTCCCAGAAGACCGCTGGACGGATATCTTCGAACAGTTCATCCACGTCGCCTATGAGAACGACCGGGAGGACCTGCTCGACTACCGGTACCTGACCGCACTGAACCAGGCTCGCAAACAGGAACTCCGTGAACGCGAAGCCGAAGACCTTGCAGAGGACATCCGCACACTAGAGGTAGACTTAGACACGCTGCCCCACTTCCTCGACCAGTGGACCTCGTTCCTCGCAGACACGCGGGATGACGAACCGGTCTCGGATCTCCTGCAACAAGAGCTGATCGGCAAGTACGACAGCTACTGTGCTGAACTCGTTGACCGGTACGACGAAATCGTCACCGACGACAACTGGCTACACCTCTCCGATCTGCTCACGGAACCAGATGATGACAGGGTCAAACTCACCGTCATCCTCGACAGCGTCGGATACACCGACTACCTGCTCCTTAACCAGTTTGGCTTCCTGACCACGGAACCTGATGACGTCGACCTCGCGTTCTCCAACATGCCGTCATACACGCCTTCCGCTATCTCGACTATCCTCACCGGACTTCCTGCCGAAGCCACCGGTATCTACAGCTGGCAACCCCGGCACGGTGACGACATATTCGATCTCCAGCACAGCAGCTACGATCCCGACGCCTTCGACTTCATCGAGGAACGTACCGAGAACGATTTCCACCTCATCCAGCGCCCGCAGCTCAATTCCTCTGGAATTTCCCGGTTCGCTGACCAGGTCGCCGATATCCGGTTCTCCTCTGATCTCAATATCGAAGCCGATCACCTGGACGCGGTCCGGAACGGGTTCGTGGACGAAGTCGAGAGCACGTTGAACGAACGGCACCACGTCCTGAACAACGACGATGTTGACCCAGAAGCACGGGCAGCACAACGGTCCCACATCGTTCTCTACCTGGAGGACTTCGACAAGATTCTCCATGAAATGCTCTCGTTCGCAGAGTTCGAGAACTACTACAACACGCTCGGCAACTTCCTCGATGCCCTCCTGGAGGACCTGCGAGAAGCTACAACGATCATTGAGAACCCGGTTGACATCGAGGTCATCTCAGACCACGGAAAACTCACCCGCTACGAGATGGAAATGATTCTCAACGAACGCCCTGAACATGAATTCACCCAACAGATGCTGACAGAGACTGTCCCGCTCCAGCACGCCTACCGCATCAATTTCCGCGACGCCGAGTTCACGAACCGAACCGACCTCCAGTTCGTTGCCGTGGCCACCGACGACAGCGACCCACCAGTAGACCGAATCCGTGCATTACTCACCGAGGAGGATGCTGACGGCGTCAGTGACGATACACTCAGGGACGTGACTGAGAAAGTCGAGTATCTCCAGTCAGGCTCCAAATTCGTCTACGGCTGGCGTACAGACAGCGATGCCACCTCGATCAGTGACCTCCGACAGTTCGACAGCGTTGATACCCACCAGCCACGCGGTGACGGTATCTTCGACCTGCCTGATATCGGACTGCTCTCCCGGTACGATATCAAAAACAGGAGTGGCCACGACCACGGCTACCACGGCGGGACCTCGATCAGCGAGATGGCCGCCCTCCGCCTTACATACCAAGACGCCTGACTACCAGCTATGCCAAAGACTATCCCCCGGATCGGCCGGCAAGACCTGCTCAAGGGTATCGAAAAGCTTGCCCAGATCGTCCACTTCCGCGGCGAGCTCACCGAAGACGAACTCCGCGACGAAATGAAGGCGATCAACCGCGACAGAGATTCCAAACTGTTCAAATCAATCGATGGCTGGCTCACGTTCACCCTGCAAGACGAGAACCGGTCCATCGAGATCCTCAAACAGGACAACGACCACATCGAACTCACCGATGAAGGGTTGGACCTGCTGAACGCCCCTGACTTCCGCGTTGCAGCATTCCACTTGTTAGAACGCAAATCACGGACCAACTTCACCTACTTCCACACTCTCCTCCAGGAACTCGACCGGAAGGTCCAGGCCGGCAACTACGATATGGGAACCGACCTCGCGGACACCGTCAACACCTTGATGAAAGACACGGTCAGCGGGAACAAGGTGACCGCAGGAGCGATAGCGTGTTTCCTCCGTGACTTCGAAATCGTGGTCGAAAACGACGGTGAATGGCAGATTGACCCTGCCCAGTACACCTACTTCCGGGGTGAGGACGAAGACATCGTTGAGGACATCATCGCGGAACATGGCAACCGCATGGACCGTGCGGAGCTAGAACGATTGCTCACATTGGATTTCAAGTGGACCGGGAAACAAGTCGATACCATCATACAACAATTACAGGACCAGAATCGGGTGGCAACGGACCGATACGAAGGCAAAACCGTGGTCGAACTGGTCACAACTTAACATGAGCATCGTCCGCAACGTCTTAGACCACCTGGACCGGGCCGGCAACGATATCGCTATCGTCGGAATCGACGATGTTCACGCCGAGTACGGGACTGTCTTCGAGTTCACCACGGAGGTTCAACGCCGCACCCCGAACACGGACTACGACACCGAGTTTCTCCGTCCACGCGACCGTGATGAGGGCAGTGGCGATAAGATCATTCTGATGTCGAATCCTGCCCGTATCACGGAGCACAACGTGCTAGATACAAGGATTTACATCGTCGAGCAGACAAACGACCTGAAACACAAACTCATCAAATACCGGATCAATACATGACAGTAGAGGAAGCTAAAGAGGACGTCGTCAATATCCTCGACCGACAGACGATCAAACGCGTCCGACGCGAGTGCGAGCGACTGGCCCGTGAGAAAGACCTCCCCGAGTTCGAAGCATTCCTCGAGGAAGGCACCCACTTTATCCTCACCGACAAACGGGCCGACATCCTGCACGGCGTCCACGACGGGTTAGCCAGCAAGGACAGTCCCGGTGTCATCCTCCACGGAGCCTACGGTTCCGGGAAGACCGTGATGATGGAAAACATCGAACTCCTCTGTGACTCAAGTCAGGAGTTCGGCGGCCACGAGTTCAACCAGCTCCACTACGGGGAGACACCGATCGACTGCATCACGATCAGCCTGGAACAGAACGATACCCCGACCGACTTCCTCTATGCCATCTTTCAAGCTCTAGTCGACCACAGCGACAGCGTCGACACAGACGATTTCATCGCCATCTTCAACGACCGGAAGATAAACCTGACAATCGAAGATTTCGATGACACGCTGCCGCCCAGTCAGCGCGAGAACCTCATCGATCGGTTCGAGGATCCGGACTCCTTGGAGGACATCGCCCGCGTCAGTAAATCCCTGACCGCCGGCGACGCCCACAAGCCCATCACCTGGTTCACCACGTACTACCTGGACCGCGAAGACCGGTACCCCGCCCTGTATATCGACGAGTTCGAACAACTCTTCCGCCAAGGCGTGGATCCGGGCGGAACCTACCGCCTCAAGGCAATCATCCAGAAGATGATCCGGAACGCCGTCTCCGGCTTCGACGACCTCGATACCCCGCCGTACATCCTGTTCGCGAACACGCTCTCCCTCGACGAACTTACGGACCGGTTCAGCGCAGAACGAGACCTGATCGACCGCATCACTGAAAGCGTCAGCTACAATATCGACCTCTCAGAGGACGAGACCAAGGAACTGTTCGCCAAACTCTACCGCCTCTACGTCATCCCGCTTCTTGCAGACCGCGACGGCGATGCCCAAAGGTGGTACGACACCATCGCTTCAACGGATCGCGGCGATGACGGCTACGTCTACCCCTTCACCGAAGACACCCTTGATTTCGCCTTGAGCATCGTCCAGAAGTTCGAAGACGAAACACAGGGGGAAACAGTCGTCCGTGCCTTCCGTGACTACAAACGCATCCTGATCGCGTTCCTCGACCACTGGAATGGCGAGGGCCGCATCGACCTGGACTTCCTCTACCAACACGGTGACGACGTCCGTGAACAGCTCCGGGGGCAGGTCGAACGAGTAAATCTCGATGAACTCCCCGGCGAAGGCAGCATCGAGGCCACGATCGAAGCAGACTACGATACCGCCACGAGGATCGACCGCCGTATCCTCCGCCAAGTCGCCAAGGTCGGTATCCTCGAGAAAGAGGAACGTCCGGTCTATTTCACCGCCGAGGAGATCGCCGACATTGCAGGCACCATTGAACTCCAGATCAGTGAGGACGAGGCTGAGGATCTGATCGGTCGTGCTGCCGGCGGCCCTGAGTACTTCGAGCAAGAAGAGGGGCGTCTCGAATTCGATCCGAACGAACTGACTGGGACAGCAGTTGGTGGGGGCGAACTTTCCCTTTCCGACCAAGTGGGCGAAGCCATCGATGACTTGGACTTGGCGGACAAGAATCTGGTACAGCTCTGGGCGGCGATGCGGGAGCACCGCTTCCCGGATACCGCCTTCGAGAACCAGCAGAACCAGTTCCTCGTCTTCGATACCGAGGGAGACCTCAACTACACGTCCAACGTCTATTTCACTGTCGCCCCGGACGAACTGCCGGAACAGCTCCAGGCCGATGTCGATGACGAAGCACTCCACATCGTCATCCGGTTCGGACGGGCGACCGACGGTGATCTCCCGGCACGGTTCTACGTCACGGAACGAAACGGCCGGGCACCTGATATCACAGACACAATCGAGACAAGCCTCAATCAGGAACTGGAGACTCATTTCGACGAGGACAGCGGCTACTACGATCTCATCGAAGCCATCCGGCAGAACAACCCACGGTTCGGTGATGACGATTATGAAGCCTATGTGATGTTCCTGAAGCTGTCCCTTGCGTCGCTGGCAGGGGAGGAGCTTCCCGAAGATGTTGGTGTGCGGACTGCTGACCAGACTAGCTTCTCGATCATCCAGACGGTCGACAGCAGCGTCACCAACATCGCCGGGGGCTATCCCCGAAGCAAACTCGGGTTCAACGAGTCCTACACCGGTAAGAACTATCTCAACCTCGTCTACGGGATCAAACACTTAGACCTCGAAGACGACCTCATCTTTGACAACCCCAACCATCCTCGGATCGACGTCCAATCGTTCGGCCGTGTCAGTCGGTCACGGGAGGCTGGCGATGAGTTCCGCGATATCGTCAGTTCGTTCGCGGAACATGAATCGTTCATCCAGGAACGAGACACTGGCGAGTACGACATCGTCCCCCAGTTCAGTAGTTACAGCTCTGTGCTGGACACGATCGAATCTCACCTCGATGACGACGGACTTGACTTCGATGAGATACTTGAGCTGATCTTCGGGACCACCGAGGTCGAAAACGTCACCAAGGCGATGGTCTACCTTCTCCTGATCCTTGGCCAGTACTGGGACGATTACAGCTGGGTCTTCGAGGACGACAGTGAGACGACCATCATTCCCGCTGATGTCCGGATCGAAACACAACGTGACCAGACGCGGCGCAAGATCGGCCGGGCCATCGAGATTGAAATCCTGGACCAGGCGAAACAGGACACCCCTGACAGCGATCCGGTGGAAGCGCTCAAAGACAAGTACGACAGCGTGGAGGATGCCGATGCGGCGGAGCTGGATGAACTCCAAGGTGAGGTCGACGCTAACTGGGATTTCGACTTCCAGACCGTTGATGAGTCACTCCGTGAGATCGTTGCGAACGATGTGTTTGCTGATACGGAGGTGGCGACGTATGCGAACACGGTCCGACCACTCGGATCAATCGACCCCGAGCTCCGCTACCTGATCCTTGACGACCTCGACCACGTCGTCACCCAGGTCAAAAAAGCAGCGACAGTGCTGGAAAAGCAAGAGGATCTAGAACACCTCACCACGAAGCTGGACTGGTTTGGTATCGATCCCGATCTCCAGTCTGAGGACCTGGACATCGAGTGCATCACCACAATCGAGGAGTTCTGGGAGACCCACCAGGTTGAACGGAACATCGAAGATGCAGCAGTCGGCGATGACCTTGACGGATATCTCGACGGCGATATCCAACTCTCTCGGTTGTTCGATATGCTCCAAAGCAGGCGAAAAAGCATCGTCCCCCAGGTCGACACCTACGACGCTGAAGACGACAAAGACGCTCTGGATGATGACTTGGAGTACGTCAAAGGCGAGCTGACCGACGCCATCGAGGAGGAACAGGAGACGGTGTCCGCAGCAAAAGACGAGTTAGCAGAGTACCGCGACCGGATCCCCGGTGAGTCCAGCTGGCTGCGACGCGGCCAAACCTATCTGGACAACTGCGAGACCGAATTGGAGAGTTCACCTGCCCAGTTCGACCACGACCAGTACGGGGACTACTGGGAGCAGTGGGAGACAGCCCGCACCAACCTAGAAAAAGAGGCATTCGGTGAAGACGAGTTCGAAGAAACCGTCCGGAAATACGATCCCGATATCGAGATAGACGTGGTCGAAGACGCTACCGAGGACGGTCTCTCGGACAGGTTCACCGAACTGGATGATGATGAGTTCCAGCAGGTGATCGACGGATTACGCGGGTCGACAACGGCTGCCGAGGAACTAAAGCAGTCCCTGCTAAAGATACGTGTGAAAGCTGAACTCACCGGTGACGAATCATGATTATTGGCGGGGACAAAGAAGAGCTATCAGCCTATCTTGGCCGCAAGTTCGACAGTACCGATGAGCTCGGTGAACAGGTCCGCCTTGATCTCAACGAACCCCATATGGTCACCGTCTGTGGGAAACGCGGCTCCGGGAAGTCCCATACCCTGGGTGTGATGATGGAGGAACTGATGACCCTGCCCGCCCAGGCTCGACAGAACCTGAATGGCTTGGTCATCGACGCGATGGGGATTTATTGGAGTCTCCAGGTCCAGACACCAGACACGGATCTCCTTGATGGCTGGGATATCTCTCCCAGAGAGTACCCGGTCAAAGTCTACTATCCTGCCGGCCTCGAAGAGCAGTACGAAGAAATCCAGCAGTACTTCCACGAAGGCTTCGAGCTGTACCCCTCGGAACTCTCTGTCGAGGACTGGCTGTACCTGCTTGACATCGATGAAACCCAGGCACAGGCCGGGTTGCTCTCCCAGGTCATCGAACAGGCAGAGGAAGACTTCGGCCAGTACTACAGCATCATGGATCTCCTCGATAAGGTCGAAGCCTCGCCCGAATCTGCCAATATCAAAGACGCCCTTCACCGCCGTCTGGAGAAGGCCAAAAACTGGGGTATCTTCAGCTCCTCCGGCTCGAAGATCGAGGAAATTGTCGAGGGCGGGGAATTCGTCGTCCTCGACCTCTCCGGTGCCGGTGCTCTGCCGTGGAACGTCCGTACTATGCTCACCGGCATCCTCGTCAAAAAGATGTACAACAAGCGGAGCTTTGACCGCAGCCGGGAAGAGGTCAAGAAAATCAAAGGCGAACACACCGAGGTCAGCTTCCCGTTGGTCTGGCTGTTCCTTGACGAAGCACACTTGTTCGCGCCGTCGGGACATACCGAGCCCAGCACGGATCCACTCGTTGAATGGGTGCGGCAGGGCCGTCGACCCGGGCTCTCCCTGGTCATGGCCACTCAGCAACCCGGCGCACTCGACAACAGGATCCTCTCCCAGTGTGACACCCTCATCATCCACCGTCTTACTGCTGGTCAAGACTCAGATGCTGTCGGGGACAAGATCTCTGAACTCCACGACGCCCAAACCATCAGCCACTATATGCAACAGATTCCGAAAGAGCCGGGCTACGCTTACGCTATGAACGACGACGCCGAAACCATCGTCCCGGTCAAAGTCCGCCCCCGCAAAAGCTGGCACGCCGGCGAATCCGCCAAACTGGAAGAATTTCTCCCTGAATCGTAAACCAGTATCACTCTTAGTTCATATCCCGACTTTTCAGCGGACCAATTCCAATTACTGTATTTGCTCGTCGAGGTAGCCCCGGGAGACTGGATCAGCTTTAGTCCAAAAGAAATGGAAGAACTGATCCCAGAAAGCGACGTCGTCTTCGCGGGTGATGAGATAGCCTGCTTCACCATTGAGGTTCATAGAACTGTCCCGAACCTCGCCGCTGCCGATGTAAGCGAGGGAGTGGTCGGCAACCACCATTTTGGAATGGATACTCATATCCAGGGCTGAATTGCCTGGTCCGATCTGGTGATAGAAATCCCGTACCTCGATGAAATCACCGTTCGGTGCACGGCTCTGGTAGCGTTCGACGAGTTCGCGAAGAGCTTTCAGCTTCTTGCTGTGGAAGATACTGTCCTCATTCCGAGGGTTAAAGACCTCCCGAGTGAGGACGTGGAGGTGAACCCCGTTGTCCGCTGCTTCCAGAAATTCGTCTTCTAAGATATTGAACCCATCAAGTTCGAAAAACGGAACAGCAAGGTAGAGGTCATTATTTGCTTCCGTGATCGTACGCTGTAACGCTTGCTTGAGGGAGAACACCGGGAAATCGGCCGAGATGTCGTCGTTATCCCAGTCTGAACGGAGCGAGGAAGGGATACTGATGACAGCAGCCATATCGAAATCCAGTGGCTGCGGTGGCGTTTCCTCCGTCATCTCCCGGTACTGGGCGGCAAGCTCCGCCCGATCAAGCAGATGGTACGTCCCGGCGTCCCGGTCAAGGACATCGTTGCTGGCTTGTCGTCGGAGGTAGTCCTGCCCGAACAGGACTTCGTCCGTCCCCTCGCCGAACTCCGCTTCCAGCTCCGTCACGGTAACCTGGCCGTTTTCGAGGAGCTGGTTGAGGATCCAGATGTAGACGTCTTCACTCCTCATAGAACATCACCTCGGCTGCGCTCTGTCTGTCCAGCAAGGAGTTCGGAGGTGTGTAGCCCTGGACCTCATCGGTGATGAACGGGTGGCACTGTGCGTCATCCAGGTAGACGCAGGCGGGGCAGCTGTCATCGCAGTCCCGGGTGCATTCTTCGAGCATGTCGGCCACGCGGTGGAAGTACGAGAGCAGGATGCCGCCGTCGGAGTTGATGGTGAGCTGGGTGAGCCCGCCGGCCCCGACGTCGTCGCGTTCGACGAGGACGACCGCGCCATCCCGGACCAATAGCTTCGCTCCCAGGAAGTCCTCGAGCCCGGCTTCCTCGATGGCAGCTTTGTACAGGGCATGTTGGAGGGCGTGGAGGACAGGGACTAACCGGTAAGTCGTATCACCGATGAGGTCGCGGGAGTCTGCCTCATCAAGATCGGCGAGCTCGGCCTCCGCAAGCTCCTCATAGGTAACGTCCGGATCCTCCTCGCCGGTGGCTGCTGTGAGGAGGCGGTCCTCGTCGAATTTGAACACGAGGCAGCGACCGGATTCATAGGTCATGAAGGCGCGGCGGGCTCTGTTGTGCCCCGCGAACGTCCGTGCCAACCGGCCGGCCTCACCGAGATCGGTGTTGATCGAGGTGACCGTCGCTTCGTACCCGTAGACCGCGGTCGCACTGTCGACGTCTTGGACCGTGAACACTTCCTCGATGCCGAAGAGGTCACGAACCGTTGCTTGGCTCGGTTCGGCAAGGATGTCCAAGGTCCAGTGATACGGGTCGTCGGCTTGGTCACCGCGGCTCGCTGCCTGCATATCGTCGAACCGGATACCGCGGCTGCTGTACAGGTTGCTGAGGATGAGCGGCCGTGTGAGAGTCGCGTCCGCAACGATGGGGCGGAACTCTGACTGGACTTCCGGCTCGGCGTCGGTGGCGGGGCGGTGACAGTCCGGACAGTTGGATTCGAGACGTCGGCTGTAGGAACAGTCTGAGCAGTGGAAGCGGACGTCCCAGAGGCTGTCGGCTGTCTGGACGTGGAGATGCCCATTGCAGTCGTTTTCCGGGCATCGTACCCGGCCTGGATGGTCGTCGTCTAGGTGGAGTTCGGGGCTGGGATGTTCCATCCGCGCACACCGGGGACAGACAAAGACGTACGGGAAATTCTCCATCCTCCCCCCACCGTGTTGGTCGCACTGGCACGTCGGTGGTGTGTCGCTGTTGATCGTCGCACCGTCTAAGAGTTCGAAGTGGCCACAGTCCACACAGTGGAAGCTCCGTGGGTACGGGGCCATGACCAGCTCTGAATCCCGGGTGATCTCCATCAACTCGATGTCGTCCCGATCATAATCTGCTGTCTGGCCCGGGTCCGGCTGCCCGTCATCGTCGCCGTGCTGTGTGTCCTGGCCGTTTTGTTGGAACCGGTCTAAGGCGGATGATGCCCTTGACCCATCAGCGTCGGCCTGCTGATCGCCGTTGCCGTCACCGTCGTGGTCGTCGCCTACAGCATTGACTTGTTGTTGGTGACGTGCTTGCTCGAAGTACTGGTACCGCGCGGTGTCAAGGTCGGTGATCTGGTCAGCGATATCGTCCTGGAGCTGTTCGAGGTTGGTGATCGGGTCGCAGTTGTCGATGTCGATACACCGCATCCGGTGTTGGCCGGCGTACCGGAGCCGGCTGGGGTAACAGCTCAGCAGGGTCTGGTACGGGGTCGGTCCTGTCATGCTTGGTCACCTCCGGTCAGGGTCTCAGTACCCCACTCGATTCGTTCACTGACGTGGCCGGCGTCCGAGCCGCGGAGATTGAGGCCGTCTGCCCGGTTGCGTAGCCAGGTGTTGACGTTCTGGTCGGCGTCGTCGTAGGCTTGTCGCCGCCAGATACCTTCCTGGGTCTCGTAGCCGATGTAGGTCATAAGTCGTTCAGTCACGTTGTCCTCGATCTCGTGTTGCAGGTTCTCATCGAGATCGATTGAGTCCGGCACGAAAATGGTAAGCAGGTCATCAAGCACTCGCGTAATATGCGGATTTGAGCGGGGTTCGTCGGTGTATTCCATGATGTCGGCGAGTGACCCGATATCGTGTGGTTCCTCCTCGATGGCGAGTTCGATGGTGAGGAACGGGCCGAGGATACAGTCGAACAGTTCATCCGCCAGGTAGGGATTCGTCGGCTGGATCGCCGCCCGCTCATAGTAGTCCGTGATGTCGGACAGCAGGGT
This sequence comes from Halorussus marinus, assembly GCF_004521895.1. Lineage (NCBI taxonomy): Archaea > Methanobacteriati > Methanobacteriota > Halobacteria > Halobacteriales > Haladaptataceae > Halorussus > Halorussus marinus. The sequence goes on along the minus strand of NZ_SBIR01000009.1, from coordinate 136,771 downwards.
GTGGAACTGCTCGTGGATGTGGAGGTCCCGAGGGTTCGTCGGGAACAGGTGGATCGTGGCGTGGCCTGCTGCTGCGTCCCGTCCTGTCCGTCCGATGGTCTGCATCTGTTCGGACATCGATCGTGGCGCACCATACAGGATGAGATTGTTCAGCTCAGGGATATCGATCCCCAGGGAGATCACGAGATTCGCCAACACGACGGGTTCGGCGTCGAACTCGCCCATTCCGATGTGCCGACGCATCGCTTCCTTGCTTGAGTCACCAGAGAGGAACGGTGGGTCAAGCCGGCCGTCACTGATGTCATCGGCGAGGTCACGGATCGAGTTCTGGAGTGCCCGGCCCTCACTTTTCCTGTAGAGATAGCCCAGGATGAGCTCGTAGTCCGATGGGTCGGCCGGGACCGGGGTGCGGTCAATCTCCTGCTCCAGGTCCCGTCGATAAGTCTGGTCGGCAGGATTGTGGATGTCGTCGTAGGTCCGGACGATGCTCTGGCGGAACGACTCACGGTTGGATGAAGCAACCGGTTTGATCCCTAAGACCCGGTACCGCACCCGGTCTTCCATCGGCTCGAAGTACTCTCCGTGGTTGTCCTCCTCCGGGATGGCGACGACTTCGTCTTCCTCGGCCCGGAGCAGTTTGCGGATGTGTTCCAGTTTGTTGCTAATCGTGGCGGTCCCGGCATCGGCCGAGATACTGTGTTGGTGCCGGTCGATGGTTTCTGTCTCGCGGAGCCGGGACGCTAAGACCTCAAAAAATTCCATCATGATGGACATCCCGATTCCGAAGTGACCGGTGTACATATGGGTCTCATCGAGCACGATGTGCCCGACGGGCGAGTGGTTCGCACCGGGGCGGTCTGTCTCGGCCACCCGCCAGTCCACCTGGGTGGACACCCCGCATTCCGCACAGTAGATCCGGTTCCGGTCGTTCCGGACTCGCCATGTGTTCATATCGGTCAAGGCCCGGCCACACTCACGGCACTCGGTATAGGGCGCGCCGAAAAACGGGAGCGTGGAATACGTCGAGTGATCGGTATGGGTCTGCAGCGTCGGCATGTAGAAGATTCGCTCCGGAGTCCCGACGGCAAAGGAGGGCAGGTACTGCGTCGTCCGCTTGACATCGTAGACCCAGTCGTAGTCGTACCCACAGCTTGCACAGTGCGGATGCTCATAGTGATCGCCGCTTTTCACCTCGATCGAATCACTCCCACAGGAGTGACACCGAGGTATGTAATCGAGCATGTCCTGGGCTTCGAGATACTCGCGTTGATACGACCACTCGACCTCTTGTTGCCCGATACAGATCCCACAGTCCAAGTCCCGGCTGCTGTCAGCGAACTCCCGGAGCGCATAGGTGAAATCGATCACCCGTTCCATCATGTCCTCGTTCAGGATTCGCGTCGGGAACGGGAGGACGGCACGCGTATCTCGTTCTAGGACGACCAGTGCTGATGATGCGAAGTAGACGAGTGTTTTCCCGGCCGAGGTCGGTGCCTGAACGACCAGATTATCATCCCGGTCGTCCAACAGGAGTCGGACCCGTTCCTGGATCGCTGCCCACTGGAACGGATACAGCTCATCGCCGTTGTCACCCAGCCATTCGTTGACCGCCGCCAAGACCACCTTCAAATGGTAGAGCAGGGTGTCGTGGTCACGGAGCCTGTCCTGCTCCGCATCCGAGAGCTTGTCCATGCGACCTGGGAGGTCGGTGTCCTCGGCGATCAGATCTGGGATACTGACCCGGCCCGCGTTCCGGTGGCGCTGCCTGACGTAGTCGAAGACACCAAAAGAGGTGGAAAAGAAACTGTCCGGGTCGTCCGGTTCTTGGGTCAGGATACAGTCTCGCTGTGTGTACAGCCGCTCCACGGTATCGTGCGGTAATCCTTCGACAACGGGTTCGCCCGTGCTGTCTTCATCGTCGCCGAGTGCAGCCTGTAATGCATCCACATGTTGTTGCTGAGGGAACGGCGGCTCTGCCCCATCAAACTCGATGTGGGTGAACGGATAGTAGATGAACCGGGCTTTCCGCGTTGCTGCGGAGGCATCCTCAGAGGTCGGCGTGATATTGCTGTAGCGGACCGTCAAGCGGTGGTAGCCATCGTACTCGCGTGATGCTCGAAGATCGACATCAATCTGGCCGGCCAGCTCATGCCGTTCGTATTCGATATCAGCATCGCCGTGATTCGCCGAACCGAACGGTGTGTCAGGACTGCCATCGCGGTCGATATCCGTCGAGATGACCCTGTTGTCGTCGGCCGTCCACCGTTGGATCGTGGTCTCCTCCGCCTCAACAGTGAAGGGACGGGGATAGTCATCGAGCTCGTCCAGCTCGATCGTGTCCTCGAAGGTGAAATAGATCGATGGGGCGGCTGTGGCTCGTGGCCGGTACTCCCCGGCAAGGTCTATCTCCTCGTCCCCGACTGTTACGGTGAACAGGTTCTCCGGGAAGTTGCTGTAGAGGTTGCCACGGACGCTTGAATCCGCTTTGACCTGGGCAGCCTGGAACCCCCCAACCGTCAGATCGAGGGTGGTGTCCTCGAGGTCGTTCTCATCGATGAGGAAGGTGTATGAGTGACTGGAGGGATAGTCCCAGTTACTCCCTTCTTGCTGGGAGTCCGCAACGTCTTCTGGGACAAGTGCGTTTCCATCACTGGCATCGCGGAACCGTTCACCGACACGATAGGTGAAATCAGTCAGCTGTTCCGCGGAGATGTGATCGAGATACGTCGCATCTTCCGTATCGGGACGGAGGTGACTAAGCATCTCATCCAGAAACGCATCGGTGGTAGCTCCTGGACGGACGTTAACAGGCATAACTGGATACTCAAACCAGCGCCGCATGCGACCATAAACCTAATTGATAGCTTGGACGCTACTCGATACTGTGTGTCAATACTCAAATAATTTGGCGGCGGATCAGATGGTTATGAGTCCTTACCACCGACGTGGACCTCGAAGTCTTCGAGATCAATCTCAACGATAGGCGGTGTGAAATCATCCATCTCCTCTACGAACTCGTCAAGGTTGTCCTCGATATCCGACAAGTACTCATCAAGATACTCGTCCCACATCTCTTCGTCGCGTTGCTCGATTGTCGCCCGCACCTCGGGGAAGGCGTGTTCGATGTCTTCCAAAAATTCCCGTGCTGTCAATAACTGTACCATATATTCTTCGTTGGGTCGATGAAGAAGCAGTGCCATCGTTATCTGAAAGAGCGATCGGGCAGCATGTGTGGCAGGTAGTGTGAATCCAAGATTAGCGGGAGCTGTCGGCGTCGATAACCGATATCTGTCACTGGTCGCAAGTTGTTCGAACGTGCCCTTTGCCCCCGAGTGGATATTCGCCTTGCTGGCAAACTTGTAGTATGGGTAAAACTGGCCATAGCCAGCATGTTCCTCGATATCTTTGAACCGTCCTCTCTCGATCTCGTGAGAGGCCCATCCCCAGGTCCCATCGAACCCCGATCCATAATGATCTAACAATTTCTCACGCCGCTGTTCAAGCTCCTCCATCGTTTCATCCGATATCGGCTCACCTCGAAGCGTGTCCTGTTCGTTCCGATAGGCCACTGCCTGGTGGTAGTCATCGATCGCTTGATGCAGCATAAAACGCTTCGCCGTCTCTTGTCCGGTCTGCCGGAGGAACTCGCCGACGACTGCTACTTCGTGAATACTCCGCCAGCGAGCATGCGCTCCATCGGCATATCCTTGCTTGATCAATGCGAGAATCTCCCGGGCAATCAGACATGCCCGTGCGTGGAGTTTCACTAGGACTAAATGAACCAAGTCCTCATCGTCCATCGCCGCCTCCTGCCGGTCCCGACTGTACATCTGCCCGAGCTCTAACGAGAAAACAATAAATGACTCAAACAGGTCGATCGGTTCTTGCCAATCATCATATAACCGGTCTTCAAATCCATTCATTTCCTCCCGCCAATCCTCCAACATCGTATCTCTGTGGTCCATCAGACCCTCATAATTGGCCTCGACTAGATCATCAAAGAGATCGCTGACCACCTCATCGACATCTTCGTCGTCATCGAGCTCATCCGCTATTTCTTCCAGTTTTTCCTCGATCAATCCCTGTAATGATGGGTCATCATCGGTGGCCATACTCTACAAGCAGTCAGTCCTGGACAATTATCAAACCATACTGTAGGGCACCTCTATCACCGTGTGTCTCGATAAAAGAAGATCCGAACGTTCGGATTCGTATCGATGGTCCTGTACGACACCATTGCGGGATGGCTACTCGGCCGTAGACCAGAATGGTTCGCCTTCGAGGTGTTCGTAGAGTGCGTTGATGATGGCGAGGCCGCGGTCGACTTCGTGCATAACCGGGTCCTCGAAGTCGAGTGTGTGGTGGACGTCACGGTCGTGGACGAGGCGGTTCCGCCGCTTCCGGAAGGTCCGCATCTCGTCGACGGTTTCATGATCGACGATCCCGCAGCGGAGCAAGAGATGTTCACACCCGGGCTGTGGTAGCCGTTTTCGCAGCGTCTTCATCGTCTCGTTCGTCCCCTGATACTCCTCCGCGATCAGGTCTTCATTGAGGACATCGACGGTCAGATTCTCGATCGTATCCTGTGCGAGGACGAAGAAGATCAGGATGTCGTCTGCCATGAAGGTGCGGAGCATGCCGCGTTCCACCTGCTCCAGTTCCTCATCGTCGAGATCCTCGTCTGGGACGTTGTCCATCATCTCGTTGATCTGCTGGATGCTGTCTCTCATCCCACCATAGATCCGGTTCAACGAGGAGAGGGTGAACGTCCGTCGCAACCTGCTTGGGACCGAATCATCACGTTCCAGCGCCAATTCCTGGAATCCACTTTCCAACATCCGCATCTCCAGTTCCTCCGGGAACTCGATCCCATACTCCGATTCCAGGTCCTCGATATACTCTTGAAGGTCCAGACTGTCGTCGTTACTCATACCGTGTAGGTCCAGAAAGGCACACCACTTGAGCTACCATCCCTCGAAGTCGCGTCACATGGCTCCTCTCCTTGTAGAATGACCAGCATCAATTCTAACTCCAGTCCGTCAAGTCAGTGACGGTTTAGTCTTGTGGTCGACTGTAGCAGAGTAGTACATCTTGTCGCTGGGTGCGTCGAGAATCGCCAATCCAGAACTGTACATCAGTACATAACCAGAAAAACGTGGTCAGTTACAGAGCTCTCGAAGCAGTCCGAGATACCTTACTGCAGTCCGCGCCGAACGGCGATGACCAGCCTCGGGCAGCGTCAGATAGAGAACTCGAAACAATCTCCATCTCAGCAGGATGAGAGCAACGATGAACGCTCGATACCGAACAAGTGGCTTTCCGGAAATAGCTACTCTCTTAGAGAAAAACGCACTACTGCAAGTGGTTCAAGTAAGTAAAGAGGGGCAATCAGCCGCTTTTCGGAAACCACCCGGTTATACTTTTAATACTCAACCCCAAATCAGCTATCCAGATACAAATGATACGCGATGCTCGCGTTCTCCGCGCCGGGTTCGTTCCTCGGGAAGTTGAGCATCGCGACGCCGAAGTCAACCACCTTTCCAGCGTTCTCGAGCCCATCACGAACGGGGAACCCGCTGACACCGCCATCGTCACCGGACCCAGCGGCGCCGGCAAGACGTGCATCTCGCAATTCGTCACCGAACGCCTACGTGAGGAGGTCCTCGACGTCGAGGCCACCTACGTCAACTGCTGGCGCAATTACACCCGGTTCCGCACGCTCTACCAGATCCTCGACGATCTCGGCGCAACCATCGACATCCACCGGCAGTCGACGCCGCACGACGAACTCGTCGATCGCCTCCAGCAGCATGACGGCCCGCGAACCGTCGTCATCCTCGACGAGGTCGACCAGCTGGAGGATCCCAGCGTCATCTACGACCTCCACAGCCTCCCGCAGTTCGCGATCATCTGCATCGCGAACAAGGAAGAGGAGCTGTTCAGCCGCGTCGACGACCGGCTCGTGAGCCGGCTGCGCTCCAGCGAACACGTCCGGATGGACAAGTACCACGACGAGCAGCTGTACGACATTCTGAGTGCGCGGGCGAAGTGGGGGCTCGACGAGGACGTCATCACCGACGGCCAGCTCTACCGGATTGCCGACGCGGCCGCCGGCGACGCCCGCCTCGCAATCGGCATCCTTCGAACGGCCGCCGGCAAGGCCGATCGCGAGAACCACGAGCGCATCACCGACGATATTCTCCTGAACGCCGCCGAGGATGCCCGGGCGCAGATTAAGCAGAAGAGCCTCGACTCGCTCACGCCGCACCAGCGCGTCGTCTACGACATCGTTCGCGAGCACGGCCCAGTCGGGCCGAGCGAAATCCACGAGCGATATTCTGAGGAGGTCGATGATCCACGGACGAAGCGGACTATTCGCACGTACCTCTCGAAGATGGAGCAGTACAACCTCCTCGAGGCGGAAGGCACGAGCCGGGACCGGGAGTACTCACTCGTCGGTTCGGAAGCTGCGTCGCCGATGCAGTAATATCCTGTCTCCGATTGGGTGAGATCGAGCGGCAATCAAGCGAACCCTTGCGGAATCGCGAAACGCCGAAATCACGGGATACTAGTACTGAGTGCCGACTGCGAATCGAGCATAGGCCATGAGCAGTTAACCAACAGACGGTTAATACATACGATTTGTTGGTTAACCGAAAGAGGTCCACGGTCATCATCGACTGGTGTCGGGAAGGGTAGATTTCGACTGGAATATCGGCCAGGCAACGATGGTAGCAGGGAGAGGGCGACCAGAGTTGCCAGTATTGCCAATAATACCGTCGTTTAAGTACCTCTCTCACTCCACCATTGCCAGTAACGAGGGGAGAATGGACGGGAGGGCAGAAACTGTCACGTCTCTAGTCTAGTTACTGTTATCTAAACCTACTACAACTAGTGGAGTTTTCGTTAGTGCGGGTATGGTTTAACGTACAATGTATTAAGAGTATCGCTAATTAGAGAGGGGGTCGTTGACCCCCTCCAGTTGTTGCAAAGGTTTACTGGCAATAGTGGAGTGTGTGTGTTTTATAAGTGGATGCGACACTGGCATAATTGGTTCGAGTGGTGGGTTAGTGGTGATACTGGAACCCATGGTTTTATGATGGTTCTTCGTCTTGAGTCCGCCTATGGGCCGATTCAATCGAGAATCGTTCATCATCCAAGACAAAGACGTCCTCCGGGATGATTACCAGCCAGAGACACTCGAGGAGCGGGACGAAGAACTCGACGAATATGCGGCCGCTCTCCGTCCCGTCATTCAGGGCTGGCAACCGAACAACGTCTTTCTCTATGGCGTTACCGGCGTCGGGAAGACAGCTGCTACGCACGATCTTCTTGAGGAGCTGCAAGAATCCGCCGGAGAGTACGACGACGTCGATCTCAACGTTATTGAACTCAACTGTACTGGCTGCACCACATCCTATCAGGTAGCGGTCAATCTCGTGAACGAGATTCGCTCTCCTTCTCACCCTCTCACCACAGTCTCGTCTTCGCGCGAACCGATGAGCGAAACCGGGTATCAACAAAAACGCATCTTCAACGAACTCTACAACGACCTTGAGTCGATCGGTGGGACTATTCTCGTGGTTCTGGACGAGATCGATAACATCGGCTCGGATGACGATATTCTGTACGAGCTTCCACGAGCACGCTCGCAATTGGATCTCGATGTGAAAATCGGTGTGGTCGGCATCTCGAACGACTTCAAGTTCCGAGAAAACCTCTCTCCGAAAGTCAAGGACACTCTCTGCGAAGAGGAAATCTTGTTCCCTCCGTACGACGCGACTGAACTGCAGAATATTCTCAAGCACCGAGCCGATATCGCGCTCTACGACGATGTCCTCGAATCAGATGTAATCCCATTGTGCGCAGCATTCTCTGCACAGGACTCGGGATCTGCTCGGCAGGCATTACGGTTACTCCGGAAAGCAGCTGATATCGCCGAGAACGACGCGATGGCGGGTGGAGAGGCGAAAATCACCGAAGACCACGTTCGGGAGGCCGAGCATCAGATCCAACGACAACAGGTTGTCGAAGGGATGCATTCGTTGACCCGGCAGGGGCAATATGTATTGCTGACTGTCTGTCAGCTAGCGGCAGAGGGAGAAACACCCGAACGGACGAAACTGATCTATGAGCGCTATCGAGAGGTTCTTCGTAATCACGGCAGTGAACCACTGAAACGCAGGCGAGTACACGACCACCTGTCGGATTTGAGCCTCCACGGGATCTTACGGTTGGTCGACTCGTCGAGTGGACGCGGGAACTACAACGAATACGAGCTTGATGTCTCTCTGTCGTCGGCCCTCGACGCACTCGAGAGCGAACTAGGTGAGCTCAACGACATTCGTGAAACTGCCAAGCGGCATCGGGTTCTGGAGTGACTTCTCAACCGCCAACACCAGTACTGCCAATACCCTCTCCACTTTTGCCAGTAACCGCGCAACCGTCAGTGCCAGTTTCTCCAGTACCCTCTCCGGTGTTGCCAGTAACTTCCTTGTTCTAATCAATCCGACTAGTTACTATCAGGACCACCGTTGCCAATTTCATCAAATAGCGTCTTGTCCTCCGATTTTACTGGCAATAGTGGAGTGTCTGACAGCATTTAAACGAAATTTCATTTACGAGCATTTGCAATCGCTCTTCAGTGGGCTACTTATCGCGTAAGGGTTCGTGGTTCGAAGACCCAATCTTGCACGGATTCACCCCGCACTTACTACTCGAAAACGGGGGATGTCTTCCTGTTCGAGTTCATTCGTTGTCTGGGCCATCGGTGAACAGGATTTCGTGGAGAAACGACAGAAACGTCGGGGGTGGGAGTAACCGATTCGTCTCTGTCTACGGGTATTCCTGATCACTCACGAGAGCCTCGGTACACTCGACGAGGTCGTCCTCAGTCGTCCACCGGCAGAGACGCCTAGCATCGTTGAGCATCTCGAAGATCGCGGTCTGCATTCCACTGTAGGGACTCTCGACGGCTACGTTTGTGTCGATCGCGTCCACATCTATCGTATTGTACGTCGTGTTTGAACACGTGCGTCTTCGCGAAGTACTCCTCAAGGGCTGTGAAGTAGCCCTGCTCGACGAGGAAGCAGCCCTGGGCGTGTTCGGTGACGCCCAGGATGACGTCTGTATGATCGGCGAGCAGCCGGAACTTGAGGTAGGTATTCGTCCACTCGCTTCGAATGTCGATCATCAGGAACGCGTACGCACCGGGCTGTCGGTTGAGGCGATCTTTTACGAGCTGGAGAGGACGGATTTCGGGTTTCCCGTAGCTGCCGAGGACAAAGTACGAATTCTCAGCTGAGAAGATCGGCGTGAGCTCCGCAACACTCTGTTTCAGCGCTTCGTATTCTTCCGGTGTGGGTGAGGCTTCGTGCAGATACTCGTCGGCTTTCTCGACGAGTTCGTCGACAGTGACCGGATCCTCACTCATCAACTCGGGACTTCTCTCGTACCCTGCGTCTTTCACTTCGCAGACGGGGTGTCTCCCCGAACAACTGGCCATCCGACTGAGGTACTAGTCCGTCTACTCGTCCGGATTTACTGGGGATTTGTACTTTGATTTGACGCGATCTCCTTCCCGCCACTGCCAGTAGTAGTAGCGGTTATCGTTGATCTCCTTGATCGTGATCGTCGCCTTCGTCGGGACATCATCGGGGAGGTCATCGGGTCGCTCGTCGATCTCGTCTTCCTCCTCCGCTTCGGCAAGGCGGGCCTGGCGCTCGCGATGCTCGGCGAGGTCCTCGGCATAGTGGGCAACGTCTCGGAGCAGCTCGGGTGAATAGTCGTTGAGTGTGTCGATGACGTCGGTGGGGAGGTCCGCTGGGGGCGTCGGTGGCTCGTAGGACATGGGCCGATCTGTGTTAACCAACAAAGGCGCAAACCGCATAGTTTTGTTGGTTAAGCCGCTACCAACGGCTCTCACCGGTTCTCCAGCAGCTGTATCAATACTCGAAACTCTCCATCAAGGAGTTTCGTCTGATGTTACAGTAGCCTCGGGAGATCTCGAACGCTGGGCGATCCTACGAGTTCGAGGGGAGACGCCCATCAGGTCGTGGGACCCGCCCCTGCTTGATCTCCTGATCGACTCGCCGGAGGTGTTTACAGCCGCCCTCGGGCGTACGCTTCCGCCAGTCTGGACACGTACACGACTCGCTGATCACGTCGACTTCATACCAGTTTCCGGACGCCGATCGGACCTCATAGCGGCCACCCTTTTCGAGCAGCGAGACGGCCATCGATTCGTCGACGGCACGTCTGGTTCGCGGCTCGAGGTCGTCGTGCTGGGTTGAGTGCTCCGTGACGACCATCCGATCGCGTACGTCGCCGGTGCGGCCGCCGTCTGGAGCAACCGCAACCTTGGGATCCTGGAGACGATCCGCAAGCAGGGCCTCAACTGGATGGCCCTCCGGCCACAGATAGTGGACTTCCCGCCGCTCGCGATGGTCGTAGGAGCCACAGGCGGCAGCGCTCCCAGTCCAGACACGCCACGCCCCGAGTGCTGCCATCACGTCGACGATGACTCGCGGAACAGCGTCGTACTCGTCGGGGTAGAACACCCGGAACCGAGTACACTCCTCCTGCGGCGGAACCGTCTCCCACCACTCGACGTCGTCGTCCCAACTGTTGCACATCGCGTCGTCCTCTCCGTAGCCGACAGTCACGCCGTCAACCTGCGGTACTTCCACCGATGTGTCGTCAGCCTCTCCTTCGAGCAGCCGAAGGACGGCGTACCTGAGATACTCGTGTTCCGGATGGTCCGAAGATTGGGCGACCTGCTCATGGTGCTCTGCGACTCGCTCTGCCTCGTCGAGAACGGTCGTTAGATATCGGTCGGTCATAGGTCGGTGGAGACAGGAGTGCGCCTCCGCCCTTCGGCGGGCGCTGAAAAACTTAACCAACGAATAGCGATCCATCGTATCCTCTGTTGGTTAATTCATCTCCGCTCGAATGCTGAGCCGGATCGGACTACCGGAGCTAAGAATAGTATATCTGTATAGAGATAACTCTATAGGGAATACAGGGGACAAGACTAATACCGTTAGATGCGATACCGATAACTAACGATGATGGAGTACGTCGACGAGACCGCGGCGAAGATCATGGTCGCGGCCCGGCCGGGTGACTCGATCCGGCGAATCGCCCAGAAGATCGACGGCTCCTACTCGTGGGTCTACGACTGGATCGAGCGGTTGGAGGACGCAGGCTTCATCCGGCGTGAGGACGGCGTTTACATCGAGAATTACGCTGTCAGGGATCGCTACTACGATCTCGTCGCGGCCATCTCTCGCGCTGTTCCCCCCTCGATCGACGACGGCTACGTCATTCCGCACTTCGCCGGGATGCCCTTTGCGTACACGAAAATCGACGGCGTCTACGTCTGGACCCACGGCGGCTATCAGATCGCCCGCGGCCACGACGACTATCCGATCTTCATCCAGGTCGCCGATCAGGACGTCGAACAGTGGACGGCGTTCTTTGATGAGTTCGGGATTCCGAGCCGGATTGAAGAGCGGCCGGATGCGAGCGACTCCGACGCGGCCGTCTCGTACGTGTTGTTCCCGACGAGTGGGGAGATCACTCGCGAGTGGGTCGACGGCAATCCGGTCATTCCGTTGGACGAGACAATCGAGCACATGTTGGAGTACCGGGTGAACTACGAGCCAGCGTTGGAGATGATCGCCGACGAGTACGACCGTGATATCGACGCGTCCCACGAGGATCCGCGTCTCAATGCATGAGCCTCGGCGAACGCGAAGACGAGCTGCTGGACACCCTGGAGACAGTCATTGACGCTGACCTGCCGTACGTGCTCGTCGGTGGGTGGGCGATCGCGGCGTTCAATCAGCGCTTCACCACGGACGTCGACGTCGTCATTCCGGCACAAGCGGTCGACGACTACACCGACCTTCTCACCGCCCGCGGCTACGAGAAAACGGCCGATGTCGAGCGAAACGAACTCTACGAGGGCCGGACTATCCGGTTTACGAAAGATATCGGGAATCCGGTTCAGTTCGACGCGATGGTGGACGCGCTGGGCTGTCGCCAGACGGAAGCTGAATGGTCGTATCGCTATCTGGCCCAGCACTCTGTCACCGAGGAACTGCGAACCGGGCGCCCGGTAACAGCCAGGATTCCGGAACGGGAGTTGCTGTTCGCGGTGAAACTCCACAGTGGCCGCAAGGCAGACTCTCGGGATCTGGTGGTGCTGGCTGCTGGCGCGGATTTCGACCGGATCGCGACCCATCTGCATCGCGGAGAGTCCGAGAAGCTCGCTGGTCGCATCGAGACTGTCCTCAACCGCCTCACGTCGGAGGATTTCGCAGATGCATTCAAAGGAGTCTTCGAACAGCAAACGGTTCCCGAACAGGATATCGATGCCGTCGTTGAGTTCCTTCGTGACCAGCAGCGCCGAATCGATTCTGAACGATAACATCGACTGTCGGTGGGGTTTGTCTTGGAATCGATCGAAACGCGCAGGGTCGGACGCCGAACGAATTAACCAACAGAGTGGGATAGTACCCCAAGCCGTTGGTTAACAGCTGGAGAAGGCGTGTTCAGTCCTCGGCGACCGTCCCGATTATCTCTTGCGCGGTGGAACTGATCCGGCCGAGACGCTCCTGAATGCTCTCCGCATCGTCGTCCTGCCACGCGGCAAGATAGAACGCTGACCCGCTCGTATCCAGGTTGAAATACCGCCCGACGATGTACGCAACGGCTTCGGCTTCGACCTCGCGTTTTGCGCGCTCGGGTTCGTCGTTGACATCGAAATGGAGCAGTGCGTGGGCGTACTCGTGAATCAGCGTCACCGCGAGGTCGGCCTGATTCGCTCTATCTTTCGCTTCGACGACGGGTTGGCACTCGTCGAGATTCCGGTGTTTGCAGACGCCTTTCGCGTCGTCATGCTCCCACTCAGCAGCGTCGACGACACGGACGTCGACATCGAGAGTAGCTGCCGCATCAAGGAGCGCTGGCACCAGGTCGTCGGCGTTACCAGTGGCCTCGGTTTCCAGCTCGGGGAGCGGTTCGCCCTCGGTCTGAGACACATCGAAGACAGCCGTTGGCTTGAATCCGACAAGCCCTTTCGACCACTCGTCCGGCGATGTCTCGTCGTACTCACAGTCGCTTTGCTCGTGGTAGCTCGGTGAGTTCTCGCACTCGGGGCACTGCTTCGTAATAATGGGTGCCCAGATCCAGATCGCCTGTTCGCCCTCTTGGACGTGCCGGTCGAACTCCGATCGCCACGTATTGTAGCCCGCTACGCGGGTTGCCTCGGGACACTGGAGCTTGATCAAGAGGGTGTTGCGATGGGAGTAGTCGTGGAATCGGGACTGGACATCGAGCCACTCCTGGAACTGTTGGCTGGCTTTTGCCTCGTCGACGTCTGCGACGAGCTCGTCGATCCAGTCTTCGATGGTACTGTGCATCTCGTCGTGTCGGGTGTCGGTCTCCTCGAACGAGACTCCCGACTCACTGGCTGTCATCATGGATTGCATCACATCGAGTACGACGACGTCTCCGAGAAGTCAGGACGCGCCGCGCCCCTCGGGGGCGCACGATAAACATCGGCGCGACTTCGGGGGGTTTAGATCGGGGCTGCTATCGGAGCGCTGCTTTCTCGTCAGCGAAGCCGACCGTGACGAGGTACTCGAGGAACGCGTCGAACTGGTCGACATCGCTCGGCGTGTCCGTCGCGAGGTGTCGAACCCACTCGATCGCCCACTGGAACGCGGGATCGGTTCCGCCCTTGCCATGTATATACCACCAGCGGGCGGCCTTCAGGACGACGAGCGGATTCGTCGGCGGTTGCTCGCTTGCGAGTCCACGAGTGATCGATCGGATTTCCTCGGGTACCTCAGCGGGGTCGACCTCGCCTGATTGGGTGTTCGATACGTCGACTGGAATATCGTCGATCGAGACATCGTTCGGACGCTGTTGTTGACTCACGGAAAATCACCTTCTCGGAGGACTTTTTGGATCGAGCCCTCGCCCCCTCCGGGGCGCGAAAAACCACTCGTAGCGTCACGCCGGTGGAATGTACACGCTCTGCTCGCCGGCGATCTCCTCGAGGTTGTTCCGATGGCGATGCGAGAAGTAGCACTCGTAGCTGCAGTAGCCACAGAGCACGCCGGTATCATACTCCGCGATGAAGGGACCGCGCCGAGTCGTCCAGACGTTCGCTTCACATTCGGTACACGCAGCACTATCGAGGTCGGTTGGTGACGGCCCCTCGTACTCGATTTCGAGGATGTCGCTATGTGGCGCTGAGTCAGGCCAGACGCCGTGGGACTGCCAGAAGGCCTTGATGCGGGCGAGACTGTGTCGCACCGTCTTCCGAACTGTGACGTGGGAGGCGTCACGACCGCTATCATCCCAGCCGTCAGCCGTCCAGAACTCCCCGAACTGCGCGCCGCGATGCAGCCCGTTCCAATCGAGGCCGACGATGTCGGCTGGTGGCTCGTCGGTGAGTGTCGGCCTGGTCAGCTGTCGAATGGCGTCGAGCTGCTTGGGCGGACTCCCACCGAGGATGTGGACGCGCCGCCCTCTCCAATCGGTTGGGTCGGAGAACTCGTGCGCCAGGCGATCGGCGTACCCTCGCGAATAGCCGAGGATGATATCATCTGGGATCGTGTCAATCACCGCTTGGGATTTCGGGACGATGATGACCTCGGCATCGGGAAAGCTGTCCTGAATCTCACGAGCAGCAGCGATGTGGGCGTCAACGTCAGTAGGTTCGTAGATGTCGCCGATGACACCGACCTGTGGCTCGTACTCGAAGAACCGCTCGACGAATCGATCCAGATCGGGGTTCTGGAAGTCGTTGTCGAGCATCCCGACGGGGAGGGTGAGATTCTGATATTGGGTCTCCTGATACCCGCAGTCCTCCCGAAAGCCGGGAAGGAAACCGAGCTCATAGGCATCCAGAGTGAACGGCGCTCGATGGAGGAACGCCACGATGTCGGCTTGTCTGGCGGCAGCGATGTCGCTCGCCGTGCTGGCGCTGGAGCTCAGCTCGAGGGACATGATTGGAGTTACGAGGCCGCTGTTGGCCGCCCCGCGCCCCTTCTGGGGGCCTGACAAACCGAGGTACAGTCTGTTAACCAACAACAGGGAAACTTATGCGGGGATTGTTGGTTAAGGACAGGACTTACTCTTCGTCGTCAGTGGTCCCCTCCTCTCGAAGAGCCTCCACCCCTTTGGGGCCGACACAAACAACTCTCCGGACGATGACGCCCCGCCTCTAATAGAGATAAAACCGATACAACAGTTACCGTAATGGTCATCCCCCGCGAGTGTTTACAGGCCCGTATGGAGCGAAAGACGATCGCCGTCATCGGGATGTCGTGCAACGGGTGCGAACAGAACGTGGAGACCGCCCTGCGAAACCTCGATGGTGTAAATCGGGTCGAGGCCGACCACGACGCTGACACGGTCGACGTCGTCCTCAAGGATGGAGTCTCAGACGACGACGTGAACGCGGCAATCGAACAGGCTGGCTATGACGTAAAGGCTTAATCGGCTGTCACTCGGCCGTCTCCACGCTCGCCGTCGGTGCGTTCTTTGAGAGCGAATTCGGTGTTGACACCCTCACCGGAGAGGAGCTGACCAGCGAAGCTGTTGGCGAGGACGGCCGAGACGGACAACACCATCGCAAGCATCGCGAACACCGGGTGAACGAGCCCCGTGGTCGCGGCGGCGACGCCGATGCCGTTGAACGCAAAGGCCGTCACGAGATTCTGGCGAGTCTTTCGATAGCTCTCGTTCCCGATCTCATAGGCGTCCATCACGCCGCCGAGCCGGTCACCCATCAGGACGATGTCCGCCGATTCGATGGCGATGTCGGTCCCGGCGCCGATGGCGATGCCGATGTCCGCCTGTGTGAGTGCCGGCGCGTCGTTGATGCCGTCGCCGACCATCGCCACGCGGTGGCCGGCTTCCTGCAGGCGACCGATCTCCTCGCGTTTCTCGTCGGGCAACACGTCGGCCATGACGCGGTCGATACTGACCTCCTCGGCGACCGCGTTCGCGGTGCGCTCGTTGTCCCCGGTGATCATCACGGGCGTAATGCCGGCGTCGCGAATCCGCCGGATGGTCTCGGCGGCGTCTGCTTTGATTTCGTCACCGATGCCGATCAGGCCGAGTAGGTCACCGTGACGAACAACTCCGGCAACGGTGAGGCCGCGGCCCTGAAGTCGCTCAATATCGTCGCTCCTCTTCGAAAGGTCAATCCCCTCATCGCTGAGCCATCCGGGTTTCCCGACCAACACGTCGTCGCTGCCGACGATCGCTCGGACGCCCTTGCCGGTCACCGAGTCAAAGACGTCGGGATCCGCGTACTCGACATCTCGCTCGTCAGCGAACTCGAGGATCGCATCGGCGAGCGGGTGTTCGGAGAAGGCCTCCGCGCTGGCCGCCGTCGCGAGTACGTCTTCCTCGTCGGCGTTGAACCCGACGACCGCACTGACGGCGGGTTCGCCGACGGTGATCGTGCCGGTCTTGTCCAGCACGATGTGGTCGACGTCGGGGAAAATCTGGAAGGCGTCGCCGGAGCGCATCAAGATGCCACGGTTCGCTGCCTTCCCGCCACCCCGAATCAGGGCGAGCGGTGTTGCCATCCCAAGCGCACACGGATAGCCGAGGACGAGGACCGCCAGCGCTGCGAACGCCCCTCGCTGGACATTGGGGTCTGCCCCCCACGCGAGCGGTGCGACCACCCAGAAGAGGAACGAGAGCGCGGCAATCGTCAAGACGCCTGGGACGAAGTACTTGAGGACGCGGTCGGCGAGCTGGATAATGCCGGGTTTCATCGCCCGCGCCTCCTCGATCTCGCGTGCCACCTGATTCAGGAACGCGTCCTCCCCGGTTGCAGTCACCTCGATAAGCAGCGTCCCGGTCTCGTTGACGCTGCCACCGATCACCGTGTCGCCGACCGTTTTCTCCTCGGGGATGGACTCACCGGTGGCAACCGACTCGTCGACCGTGGACTCTCCCTCGACGACCATCCCATCGACGGGGATGTTCTCGCCAGGCTTGACCCGGACGTAGTCGCCGACGTTGAGGTCGTCGAGGGGGACTTCCTCGACGTCACCGTCATCACTGACGCGGCGTGCCGTGTCGGGCTGGAGGTCGAGAAGGCCTTGGACGGCTTGGGAAGCCCGCGTGCGGACGATGAGGCTGGTGTACTCCGAGAGGATGTGGTAGGTGGTGATGAACACGGCGACGGCGAAGAAGTGGACGGTCGGGAAGCTCGGGAAGACAAACAGGCCGAGTAACCCCCCGAGGAGCCCGGCGAAGGCGCCCGCTTCTAGGAGGACGTGCTGGTTGAAGATCCTCCGACGAAGGCTCTGGAACGCCTTCTGTTTGATGTAGCGCCCGGGACCGAACATCGTCCCGAGCGCTAGCCCCAGCGTCACCAGGTCCATCGCGAGCGATGCCGACTCGAAGCGTCCCATTACGAGAATCATCCACCCCATCAGGGCTGCGACAACGAGAGATGCGCCGCCAGCGATGAGGAGACGCCGCTTCCCGTCGGTGAGTTCGGCCTGCTGCTGCTCGTATCGTTTTGCCTTGTCCGGATCTCGGATGGTGTAGCCGAGGTCCCGGAGTGTGTCCTTCACCGCCACCTCGCTCAGGCGGTCATCGTCGTACTGGACGAGTACCTCCTCGTGGGCGAGACTCACGTCGACGTCCTCGACGCCGTCGGTCCGGGCGTAGGCCTTCTCGATGCTCTCGGCACAGAACGAGCAGGACATTCCCCCGACGTTGAATTGTTCGTGTGTCGTTCCCATCGTGAGTGGTGGTTATCGCGCGACGCGGAAAATCATTACGACAATAATTATAGCGGTATCAAAGTCCTAATACCGATGTCGGGAGAGTGGCGTTACTCTTACTGTCGTTGTTCGCCTATCTCCTCACAAGAATGGCGCTCCTCGAATCTGATGTGCCGATCCGCGAAGTCGTGACGACAGACCCGGAAAAAGCGAAGGCGCTGGAGAACGACGTCCGGGCGAAGATCCTCGATATGCTCGCGACCGATGAACTGACGATCGAGGAGATTCACGACGAACTGCATCGTCGCGGCGAGGAGAAGGCGGAAACAACGGTCCGCCACCACGTGAATGTCCTGAAGGACGCGGGGATGGTTGAGATCGCCCGTCTCGAGGAAGCTGGTGGGGGGACGCGGAAGTACTACAAGTCGAACACGCGAGTCTTCTCGTACGAGCTCCCGGAGGGTGCCGACGAAACCCTTGCAGGGGCGCAGTCCACCGCATCCGAGGAGCTGACATCCCTCATCGAGACGTTGTACGCGGACCACGGTACTGAGATCGAGGCGGTCGCCCGCGAGATGAAACCCTGTGAATACTGCGATACCCAGCACTACGAGGAGTTCATCGTTCGCGAACTTTTGAACCGTGCCCTCATCGAACTGGGCGAGAGCGGCACGCTCGAGGACGTGTTCTCGACCGACGACTGACCTCACTCGATACAGCAGCTCATTTTGGACGTATCCCGACGGAACGCCTGACAGGCCTGCTTGAACGCCTCGGAGAACGTCGGGAACGGGTGGACAGTATCGATGATGTCGTCGACGGTCAGTCCGAACCTCACAGCCAGCGTGGCTTCCATAATCATGTCGGCGGCACGCGGCCCGACCATGTGGACACCGACGATTTCGTCGGTCTCGTGGTGTTTGACGACCTGGACGAGGCCGTCAGTATTCTTCACGGCTTTCGCCCGCGGCACGTCCGCCATCTGGACGGTCCGGCACGAACAGGTGCCGTGCTCGTCCATATACTCGAGTTCGGTCGTCCCGACGGCGGCGACTTCGGGGCTGGTGAACACGACTGCGGGGACTGCATCGTAGTCGATGCTGACGCCCTCGTTGCCGAAGGCATTCTTGACGGCGTGATTGCCCTCCTTGGCGGCGACCGTCTCCAGTTCGGGCTCGCCGATCACGTCGCCCGCCGCGTAGATGTCGGGATTCGTCGTCTGGAAGTACTCGTCGACACGAATCGTTCCATCGGGGTTCGTTTCGACCCCTACCGTTTCGAGACTGATCTCCTCGCTGTTGGGCTGGACCCCGGTCGCGACGAACAGCGCGTCGCCGGTGACCGTTCGCTCAGTGCCGTCGACGGTTGTTTCGACGGCGACGCCCGACTGGATCGCTTCGGCGCCGCCGTCAGCTGCTGGCCTGCGGACGCGCCGGAAGTCGTTATCGGTGAGTATCTCGATGCCTTCCTCATCGAATGCACGCTGCATCTCGCGACCAAGTTGGCCTTCCATGTCCGAGAGGACGCGCTCGGAGCGCTGGAGAATCGTCACGTCGACGCCGACACGGTGGAGGATCTGGCCCCACTCCAGCGCGATGTACCCACCACCGAGCATTAGGATACTCTCGGGGAGGTCGCGCTCCTCGAGGATGGTTTCGCTCGTGTAGTAATCGACCTCCTCGAGGCCGTCGATGGGCGGCGCCCACGGTGAACTGCCAGTCGCGACGAGCGCCTTCTCTCCAGTAATGCGCGCGCCCTCGTCGGCGCCGTCGACGACCTCGATGGTTGTGTCGTCGACCAGCTGGCCGTACCCCTCGTAGATGTCGGTCTCGAAGTGCTCGGCGACATCGACGTAATTCTCCCGCCGGAATCCCTCGACGAGGTCGTCGGTCCCGTCGAGTGCGTCGGCCCAGTCGACAGTCGGTTCCTCAGGGTATCGAACGGCGTCGAAGGGATTCTCCGACGCTGCAGCGCCGCTCTCGGCGACGGCAAGCAGATGCTTACTCGGGACACAGCCGACGTTCACGCAGGTTCCGCCGATGGGCAAGCCGGTGTTCACCATCGCCGTCGAGAGGTCCCGTCGGCTCGCTTCAGTGATCGCGGCGAAAGCTGCGGCGCCACCGCCGAGAATCACGAGATCATAGTCGGATGTGTGAGTCATCTATACCGAAACTTTACGACGGGAAGTTCTTATACTCCAGAGTCCGAAGCTATAGAGTAGGTTGGAGGCCACGAAGCTATGGCAGATACTACTTCACCGGCGCCAACGTGCGATGTTGAGGGGACGTGCTATTGTCCGCTCACAGGAGTTATCGACACGTTGAGCCGAAAATACGCGATGCAACTCGTCAGTATCATCGGCGCACACGATTCGCTGCGGTTCGCGGAGATCGAGGCGCACCTCCCTACAGCGAGCACGTCGACAATCTCGAAACGCCTCGACGAATTCGAGGAGGCAGGGATCGTCTCACGGACGCAGTACAACGAAATTCCGCCACGCGTCGAATACGCGCTAACTGACGAAGGGGATGAGATTCGTTCGAGATTAGAACCCCTTCTTGAGTGGGCGACGGCGAACTCCTGACGTACGGATTCCAGTGAATTTCATCCCACATTTGAGGCTACTCCATTCAGGTGGGGGTGTTAGCCCCAAGACTATCCTTTCTTCGTGTGCTACTGTGACGCATGATAAACGAGGGAGCGTCTGCACCGTCATTCACTCTTCCAGGTCTCCGTGACGGAGAACAAACCGAGTACAGCTTGGATGAGACAACTGCGGATGATCGGGCTGCGTTGCTAGTTTTTTACCCATTTGATTTCAGTCCTGTTTGTACAAACGAACTGTGTGCGATCCGCGATGCAGAGTGGTTTCAGCTGACGCCGGCGCTCGATGTCTGGGCAATTTCTGGGGACAGCGTCTACGCCCACCGAGCATTCGCCGAGGAATACGGCATCAATTTCCCGTTACTTAGTGATAGTTCCGGGCGGGTTGCCGAGTCATATGATGTCTGTTATGACGAATGGGAGAACCACGAGCGCGTTCCACAGCGTGCCGTGTTCCTCATCGATTCGGAGCAAACGATTCGATACGCTTGGGCCACAGAAGATGCACTCGAGAAGCCGGATTTCTTCCCGGTTAAAGACGCTCTTGATACGCTGGAAGCGGAACGCGATGAATTCGGTCCTGATGATGTCGAATTAGTCGTCGAATATAACGAGGAACCGGAACCGCTCACGTAAACGGCTGTTTGAGGACAGTTTCAGTGAACGCCGCTCCGACAATCAGCCCATCGCCTCTTGGAACCGCTCACGCAGCGCATCTTCACGCTCCTCGAACTGGTCGACCTTCTCCTGTAGATCATCGCTGACGCGCTCGATGCTCGCGAGCGCACGCTCGCCGGCGAGCGACGCCTGCGACCCGTCGTCGCCGTCCGCCTCGAGCTGCTCCTCGTAGGCTCGCTCGACGCGCTCGATGGTACCCTCGGGGTTGAACAGGATGTCGTTGGCCGTGCGGACGTAGCCGTCCAGCGACGCACCCTCCTTGCCCTGGAAGAAGTGAGTGAGCGCGTACGTCGCGCCGGAGTGCAGCGTCCACATATCGATCTCGAACGGCGACGCAGCGTTCGCCTCGGCATCCTCGGCAGCACGCTCTGCGAGATAGTCCGGGAATCCCAGCAGGCTGTAAAACTCGGTGACGGTGAACGGGAGCTCGGAGAACTCGAGATCGATCTCCTGCGCATCTCGGATGAATTCGAAGAGGTCGTCGGCGACGAGTTCGACCTGGGCGAGAATCTCCTCCCACCAGGTCCGGAAGTCCCGAACGTCCCCGACGTGCTTGATGACTTCCTTGTCGGTGAGCGAGCGCATCGAATTCGAGCAGTACCCGTCCTGAGCGAATCCCTCGACGTAGACGGCGTGCTCACCGAAGAAGTCGTAGCCGGAGGTCACGCCCATCGTGATCGGGTCTGACCGCCCGGGCAGCCGGACTTCGAGGCCGTCGAACATCACGTCCATATGGACCTCGCCGCCGCCCCGGTAGCGCCGGATCTCGCCGAACATCACGTTCCCGAGCGGCGACCCGTCGATGGTCTCCTCGCGAAGGACCTCTTCCAAGGGCCTGTACACATCCACCGGGTTGATGATCGCGTAACTGTCCGTGGGGACGTGAAATAGTGGGTCTGCGTCGGGCTCGCCGTCTGTCGCGTGGTCGCGCGCTCTTGTCGGCTCGACCAGGGCGTTGAAGCGCTCCGTTTCGACCCACTCGTCGGAGTAGGGATTCCGGTATGCGACTGTCGTCTCGACGGCCTGCGGGAGGTCACGAATCGTCTCGGCGAAGGACTTCGGTTCGTCGACCGTTTTCTTCCGGCGGTACCAGTCGGGTAGTTCTGTATCGGTTCGTCCGTCGACGCCAGCGAACACGGTTCTGGATTCTGGGTCTTTCATTGCAGTCACCTCGAAATCGAATTCGTCGCTCGCGACGGCGCTCTCATCACGCGCCCTGCGCCCCTCTCACGGGCGCAAAAACAACCACTCTTAACCAACGCCCCGCCCACGAATCCAGTACTGTTGGTTAAACATCTGGACGGTCTCGACACCTGGCTTCGGCTCTTCAATTCACTCGTCGGCGTGGCGTCGACGGCGCACCTGTTCAGGATTCGGCACCCACGGATGTGCGTCCCAGCAGTGCAGGGCGTGCTCTTGTGCCGTGTCGAACAGCGCCTCACACGACCCACACTCGTAGGCGGTGTCGGACCACGGTTCCGTGACGAACATCGCCGTCACCGTCGATCTGACTGGATCTGGTGCGGCCGACCGCTGAACGTAATCATAGCCGATCACTGTCCGTCGACGAAGCGCCGACTGTGCCAGCCGTTCGGGCCGGTCTGCTGGGAGATACACCCAGCGGACGAACGCCTCTTCTGAGTCCTTCGCCGAGGGTTGAAGGATGAACCATCGGTTGTGCTCGTCGCGGAACAGATACCGCTCAGTGCCCCGGTTCTGGAGATAGAGCGGATCACCACGACCGGGAATCAGCCGAAGTCCCACTGACGGCGAGATCGGGGTGAGGAGTCGCTCTTCCAGTGAGAGCGAGCCGGACTCTCCGGATGATGTCTCGCTCTCGAAGTCATCAAGCGTCGCTTCGCCAGTCATGATTCGCCGGGATTCGTCTCGTCTGTGTCTTTCCCAGCTATTCGCTCGTGCCGGTCGTTGTATCGCTTGAGTTCTCGGCCGATGCACTCCAGCGCCGTGACAGCGCGTTCGATGAGCTGGTACGTTGCTCGCGAAAGTCGGAATTTCTCCATCAGTTGGCCTCCTCTGGCTCGACGAGGTCGTTACTCTCAGCGACGAGTGCCTGAACGGCAGAGACAGGGTCGTTCTCGACCGGAAGTGTTCGATGGTCAAGCGGGGCGGGATACGCCCGGTCCCCCTGCGCACAAAGTATGATCAACCACTCTTCGCTCCCTTTGGCGCGGACGACGTAGTGGTCGATATCTCGACGTTGGAAGACTGTCCGATCTGTCCGGCTCACCGCACTCCAATTCGCCGGCAGTGACGATGACGGCGCCCCACCATCTGGCGTGAGTGCTCGGTACTCTTCGAATTCGGCGAGTGCCGCCTCGATATCCTCCCCGGTGAGGTGCCAGCAGTCGGCCGGGCCATCACACACCAGCTGACTGACCACGTCGTTGCGGAACTGGATGTAGTGTTGCTGGGCGACAGTTTCGTTGTCGGTGTAATCGAGGAGGAGCACACAGGCGAGCTGTGCCGGTCCGCTTCCCGTATAGCCCCAGTCGAATTCCGCCGGGCTATGCCGCACGAGACCGAGACTTCGATTTGGGGAGAGGCGTTCGTGTGCGGTGAGGTTCAGGACCACTGGCGTTCCGTCGACACGCATTCCGACGTACTCAACGCAGTCTGCACTCGCCTGCCATCGCTCACTCGCATCCTGTACGACTGCTCGTGGGTCGGTAGTCGAATTCATCTCCATCGGTTGCATGCGGGCGTTCGGATTCCCCGCACCCTGCTGGGGGTCGAAAAACTACCACCGGCTATTAACCCCTCAGCGTCGCTTCAAAGTTAGAACTCAGACTATTATAGTTCAAACTATAACATTTCTACAGATAACTAATCAATAGGGACTGTTTATTCTTCGAATAGACAGCGAGCGGCTGCATCGTCGCCAGCGAGGGTCTGCTGATCCTCGTCCGTATCAGCGAAGAGTGTTGACTGATCTCCTTCGGTTGATTGCTCAACTGCGGGTCGATCGTCGACGCCGAACACACTGGCCTCGGGCCGATCAAGACGTGAATCCCGGTCGCGATGATCCACGTCAGCACCGAAGTCCTCGAGTGAGGTCTCGACGCTCGTTTCAGTTACTTCGAGTTGGCCATCGTCGCCGAATGCGGTCTGTCGTTGAATTTCGATCTCGGCTTGATCGCTCATCTCATTCGAGCCTCCACCCACCGAGGCTCCGACAGACATCCCCGAGTGCTGCGTCAATTGTCTTCTGCGCGAATTTCGCTGGCCCGATCTTTGAGCCGGCGAAGAATCGGGATCCGTTGCTGATTCGCATTCTCGTAGGCGACGCAGGCTCGCAGCGTCTCCATGTCATGAATCGTCGCGATACCAGCATTGATGAGACGGGTATTTGGCGGTTCGAGACGCTGTTTCGGTGTGAGAGCGTCTGATTCGACGGATAGATCTGACGAATCGCTCATTTTTGTTCGCCTCCGCTCTCTCAAGGCGGCAACAAACAGCGGCCAGGCCCCTCCCAGTCGAAGAAATCTCCTGTCAGAACTCCACGTCAGTTTGGCGGTAGTTCGCGTCAGTGTCGACGCTGTCGTACATACGGCCGAGCATGTCGAGCGCTGACTGGAAGTGCGCGTAGTGCTCGTTTGCGAACGCCACAGTTTCTTCGAGTGGGATGACAGGCCGTCCGTCGACCATCTCGGCCTCGATCTGTGGCCGCGGCTTGAGTACCACCTGTATCGAACCATCGAGGTCGGCAGCAGGCAGGCGTTCTTCCGCAGTCGGGATTTCGAACCGATCGAAGAACGCCGTCCAGGCATCGAGGTCAGACTCGTGGACGGCGATGAACAGCGGATAGTCCTCTGGGTCGCGAGCGACCTGGTAGCCACCGCGAGTCCAGACGTAGACCGCATCGATGCCAGTGTATGCATACTCCATCCCCGTGAACTGCGGGAGGACATAGGCTTCTGAGATTGACGGCGGCGAGATGTCCGCTGACGCTGTCAGGAACTCGAGACCGGCGTCTCGGAGCGTCTGATCGATGAGATGAAGCCCATCGTCGTACGCGACGTATCCCGCCTCCTCGAGGCTATTCACGACGCGACGGATCGTCTCCCGGTTCTCGTCGATCTTCCGCGCGACGCCTGAGATGGAATCGCCTGGATCAAGCGCGAGGATAACCTTGAGTTCCTTCTCACCGCACACTTCGTACATCCTGCGGCTACACAATTCTGTGCAATAGTCAAAAAAGTACTATTCGTGTGGGTCGGCTGGCTGGATCTGGCGAGTGTCCTCAGCGAGGTCGTGGATATACTCGCGGAGGGTTTCCATATCCTCGCGGGCGTCTTCGAGCGTCTTACCCTTCACTTTGGCCGTGATCTTGTCTTGATCGCGGGTGCCAGTACCGCGAGTGAGTTTGACGGTGAGTGAGACGCCGACATCGCTTCGCTCGACGTACTCGGTTGGCACCTGACGCTCACGGTTCTGTTGCGATTCTGAGTCCACACGAGGCTGCTGAGTGTGTTCTGACATTGATTGCGCTCTGTGATCGTTAGTTGACGGACGGTGCAACTGGGTCGTCGACTATCTCATGAAGGGTAGCATCTATCTCGCGTCCGGTGAGTCGCCAGCAGCCGTCGGGTCCTGTACACTCTAGCTGGCTCACTACTTCGGTCTTGAACGCCTTGTACTCCGAAAGCGCTACCTCCTCATCGTCGGTGTAATCGAGCAGGAGGGCGAGTGCGAGTTGGGCCGGCCCGCTGCCACCATATCCCCATTCGAAGCCCGAAGGACTGTGATTTGCCAGCTCGAGACTCCGCTCTGGCGTGAGCTGTTGTTGGTCTGATTGCTTCTCGACGATGGCGCGGCCTCGACGACGGTAACCGACGTAAATGACGTCGGGATCAGCCGTGGTCCGTGACTGTACGTGTGAGCGTGGGTCGCTGATTCCACTCATAGGTTGGTTCGCGGGAGGCTCGTTTGATCACCCCCGCACCCCTCTCGGGGGTTCATAAACAGGACGGCGAAGCGTTCGGCAACGTATTTGACAGTTGCAACGTACTGTCCAGGTATATCGGAATGGCTGTACTGGACGACCTCTCAGGGTTCGAGTTCGAGGACGTAATAGAGGATGTCTTCCGCAATCTCGGCTACGAGAACGTCCGTCAGGCCGACCGAACCGCCGACGAGGGTCGCGACGTTATTATGGAGGAGGTCGTCGACGGCACCCGGCGCGCGATCATCGTGGAGTGCAAGCACACGGGGACGGTCGGACGGCCGGTCGTCCAGAAGCTCCACTCAGCAATCGCGACCTTCGACTTCGACGGCCCCAAACGCGGGATGGTCGTCACGACCGGCCGGTTCACGAACCCGGCTCAGGAGTACGCCGACCGCCTCCAGCAGAACGACGACCCCCATCCAATCGAGCTGCTCGATGGCGAGGACCTCCGGGAGATCGCCGACGAGATCGGCCTCGACCTCTACAACGGTCGCATCGAGATTCTCTGCGACGAAACGCTACGTCCCTACGACCCGGCCGCCGACGTCGACGCGGCCGTCGAAGAGGCGTTCCGCGACGTCGAGAACATCGAGGCCGCCGACCTCCCAGACCCACACTCATCGGTGACGTTCCGGCCGGTGGTGGCGGTCACCGCGGACACGAACGTCGTCTTCGAGACGTCGGTGGGCGTCATCCACCGGATTAACGATCGGACGCGATTCGTTGCCCACGCCGAACGCGGGCAGCCGCAGGTCGTCGACGAGGACGTCGCGACGCTGGTCACCGAGAACCTCCACGCGACGGTCGATCTCGACGCCGAGCAGTTCGGAGAGGTGTTCGACGACGTCGAGGAGCGGCGGTTCGGCCAGACTCAGACGGAGTACAAGGAGTGGGCCGTCGAGCGGCTCCAGCAGCACCACACGAAAACGGTCACCTACACCGGCGACAACAACGTCACCTACAACAAGACCTGCGAGCCGAACCGCTCGGACATCTCCGTCCAGTCGATCGAGCCGGTGTACCTTCCCGAGGTTCGGCACACCACCGACCACCAGAAGTACACCTATCCCTATGAGTACTACGCGGCGGGCCCCTCACGAATGACCGCCGAGGACGGCATCCATCGGTGCGTCCACTGTGACACGAGCGGCATCGACGAAACGTACACGTACTGTCCGAACTGCGGGGCGATCGCCTGCACCAGCCACACGAAAACGGAGCGGCTGGAAGGTGAGTCGATCTGTACGGGCTGTGCGGTGACGGAACGGTTCGCGCTGAAGACGAAGTACTTCTACGACGAGGAGAATCTCGAGGCGTTCCGCGAGGAGTACGCCGAAATGCCGCTTCACGAAAAGGCGATGGAGAACAAGTGGCTGGCCGGGGGGAGCGTGGTCGCGACGCTGCTGCTCATCGTCGGACTACTCGTCATCGGCGGCATCATCTAAGCGGCCTCGGTGTTCACGCCGGCTCAGCGACCAGCTCTTCGAGCGCGTGCTCAAGCGGGCCGTGGAACTGCCAGCTAGCCCGCTCGAAGGCTTCCTCGGTCGGCCCATCCCAGCGCGGGAATGCGGAATGACCGCTCACTTTGACTGTCCACTCGGTCGGCTCGTCGAACGGGTTCTCCGTCGGGAGTTCGACGACGTAGAGGTACTCCTCGTCGCCGTGGATGCCGTCGGCCGGATTCTCGACGCCGTGGCCCAGCAGGAACAGCGGCTGGTCCAGGTGCTCCATATTGGACGGCTCGAGGAGATCCGCTGGCTGAGCCGCGTCGATCGTTCGCTCTGGGTCGCCATCCAGGTAGAGGTCGACCGTCGAGAGCTTGTCGAGGAACACGAAGGTCGCCGCCGTGTAGCCCGGTCCCCGCTCTGCGCGGGTCGCATCGAGAAGCTCTTTCAGTTGTGCGAGATCCCGGAGGACGCTCCCGGGATACCCGTCCGAATGCCGGTACACCTGCGCGACGCGGTCGGCGCTGCCATCTGTCTCACCGGTCTGTTCGACTCGTTGGACGAATCGGAGTTGGCTCCGTGTCGACATCGGTACTCGCCGGCGCGTGTGCGCCGGCACCCATCGCCGGCGCTGAAACAACACCACACAGTCGTAGCGGGATTGCAATCCGCTACGCGAGATGTGACACCTCGTCTGGTTCCTCCACGTCGTCGAATTCACCACGCTCGACCGGCTCCCAATCCTCCCCAGGTGCTGGACTCCACCAGTCGATCTCATAGGCACCCGGTGCACCGAGGATTTTTGCCCGTGCCGAGCCGTCAGGCAGGTCGCGGCGGAGCTTCTCGTCGACGTGAAGGTTCCACGTTGAGTCGGTGTCGAAGCACGCGAGCACAGCCTCCTCGTAGCCACGGTCTTCTCGAGACTCTTGGAGGACGACCTGCGTGTTACAGTTCTTGCAGAACACTCCCTCGAAGGGAATGTGGGTGAACACTTCCTGCCCGCAGACGGGACACCAGAGGAACTCGAACAGTGCCTCGCTGTGTCGGTCGAGTACTTCGAGACTCATTGTTGGACCGACCCGGTTCGACCGGGTCACTCTCTCCGCCCCGGCCGAAAAACACCCTGCGTGTGTACGTCCTCAGCGTTCAGGGCCGTAGACGATGCGCGAGGGGGCTTCGTACCCACAGTCCGGACAGTCGTACCAGCGCTGTACCGTCGCTCCATCAGCTGTCTTCTCACCGACGAGGACGTCGTCGTTTGGACACTCCGGACAGTTCAGTTCGGGCGCTGGCCGCTCCCGAAGCGCATCCCGGAACGTTGTCGCCTCCTTCGTCTCGAAGCCTCGCGACCAGATCGGGTAGCCGTCGACGAGGATCGCTCCGCGCCACTTGTACCGGTATGAATCCGGCGCCCGGTGTAGAACAGCTCGCGCTCCAGTCTCGGTGTTTCGATACGCGAGTGTTGGTGAGCGACTCTCTCGTGACCAGTTGGTGATTCGTGGCATCGTTGGTCAGAAATGAACGTCTGCGGGGACGATCCAGAGCGTCTGGCTGTCCTCGTCTTCCTCGAGGACTCGGTCGAGCTGGCCTCGATGCCGAATCCCCTGGGCGTGCTGGTCGTACATCGGGATTGAGGGCCCTTCGTACGCGCCGACCTGGTGGAACGCGTGGCGGGCGAGGTCCTCGTCGCGCATGATCGCCTCGTCGCTGAGCTCGTCGAGCGCCTCCTTCACGCGGTCGAGATTCCGCTGAAACTCCTCTTTCGTGGCCTTCCAAGCCCGGTCGAGCAGTTCACCGCCCTCCTCTGAGTTGATGGGGGCCGCCGTCGGCAGGTCACCCCAGCGGGCCTTCCCGGCGACCGTCGTGTCGTCTTCATCGAACGTGACGTAGTAATCAAACACGGCGCAGCCGTGGGGATTCGCGCCGACGAGACGGTCGAAGACTGCTTTCCCCTCGACCAGGGCGTCGTGCTGTGTCGGTGCTTCCACCAGCGCGTAGATGACCATATGCATCTGGTTCACCTCGGAGTGCCGACTCACCGGGCGCCGCTCGGCGCTGTCTGCTCGGTGCGCCGGCACCCATCGCCGGCGCTCGAAAAACCTCGCTTCGGGAGACCGCGTTCAGGAATCGGCAGTCTGCTCGACGGTGATCGTCAGGTCGCCCGACTCGTAGTCGGCCTCGAAGTCGGTGCTGAACGCGTCGGAGTCGTAGGCGGCGTGGTAGGCACGGTGCAGTTCGAGCGACCCGGTCGCCTTGAAGTGGAAGAACGCGGCCGCCGTGTAGGGTTGGCTCTGGGTTTCGATCTGCGTCTCGACAGAGGCCGGGAGCGCGATTTGTGGTGTGTCCGTATCGATACTCGTAGCGAACGCCTTCGCTTCCTCGACGGTCGCCTGCGAATGTGCGGGTGTCTCGCCGGTGAGCACGTTTACCGGCGTCTCGGTATCGTCAGTGAACAGGACATCGTGGAAGGTGCGCGTCCCGAGGACTGCGTCGGGACTTAACTCGCAATCGTGGAGTGGATCGTCGTCTGGATTCTCGGGCATCAAATCAGAGCCTGCGGTGGGGCTCAGTCTCTACTGCCCCAGACAAACTGCAAATTGTCTCGATAGAGCGCAGGAAAGTCGCGAAAGAGGAGCGTCCTGCCCGCACTTCCCGCCGCAGAGTCAGGTGTCGGAGAACCGATCGGGCTCGATTCGCGACAACCGCATCGCGTTCCCGGTGACACCGAGGCTCATCCCCATATCACCGACAACGACCGCCAACGCAACGCTGACCAGCCCCAGTGGCACGCCCAGCGCGAGCAGGAACTTCACGCCGAGACTCGCCCAGATGTTCTGCCGGATCACCCCGTTGGCCGTATGCGACAGGTCGTACAGGTACGGGAGTTTCCCGACGTCGTCGCCCATCAACGCAATATCGGCCGTCTCGAGAGCGGTGTCGGTGCCGGCCGCGCCCATCGCGATGCCGACCTCCGCGGTGGCGAGCGCGGGCGCGTCGTTGATGCCGTCACCGACCATCGCGACATCACCGTACTCTGCCTGTAACTCCTCGACAGCGTCGACCTTCTCGTCGGGCAGGAGTTCTGCGCGATACTCGTCGACCCCGACCTGCTCGGCGATTGCGCGGGCGGTGCCCTCGTTGTCGCCGGTGAGCATCACCACGCGCTCGACGCCCAGCTCGTGCAGGCGTTCGACGGCCCGCTTCGAGGCCGGGCGAACCTCGTCGGCGATGGCGATCGCACCCAGCAGTTTCGACTCCGTCCCGACGATAACGACAGTCTTGCCCTCCCGCTCCAGCGCGGAGAGGGCATCCTCGGCGAACGCCCCGTTCTCGCCCTCGGTCGCCTCTTCCGTCATAACGCCGCCGTCCGTCTCGCGGCGTGCCCGAGCGAGGTCGAAGCCCAGTTCCTCGAAGAGCGCGGGCTTGCCCGCATAGTACGTCTCGCCGCCGATCTCGCCGCGGATGCCCTTCCCAGTGAGGCTCTCGAAACCCGTCGGGTCGGGCAGGTTGCCCACGCCCGCCTCCTCAGCACGGGCGAGAATCGCCGTAGCAATGGGATGCTCACTGCGCTGCTCCAGCCCAGCGGCGCGACGGAGCAGATCGTCCTCCGTAGTGTCACCCACCGGAACGACGTCGGTGACGGCGAGTTCGCCCTTGGTGAGCGTCCCGGTCTTGTCGACGGCGACGGCGTCGACCTCGCCCATCGCTTCCAGGTAATTTCCGCCCTTGATCAGGACGCCGTTCTTCGCGGCGCTCGTGATGCCCGACACCACCGAGACGGGTGTGGAGATGACGAACGCACACGGGCAGGCGATCACCAGCAGCGTGAGCCCACGGATGAACCACGTCTGCCAGTCGCCCGCGAAGGTGAACCCGTAACCGGCTAGGTCCACCGCCACCGGATCAGCGATAACCAGCGGCGGGATAGCGGCGGTCAGGATTGCCAGCACGACGACGAGGGGTGTGTAGTAGCCGGAGAAGCTGTCGACGAACTGCTCAGACTCGGTCTTCTTCGCCTGTGCGCCCTGTACCATTTCGATAATACGCGAGAGCGTCGAATCGCCAGCGGTCGAGGTGACCTCTACCTCGAGGTACCCCTCTTCGTTGATCGCGCCGGCGTACACCTCGTCGCCGGTGGTCTTGTCGACGGGGACGCTCTCGCCCGTGATCGGCGACTGGTCGACTGCACTCTCGCCTTCGATGACCGTCCCGTCGAGCGGAATCTTGTCGCCAGGGCGGACGACGACGGTCTCGCCAACGTCGACCTCCTCGACGGAAACGGTCACTTCCTCACCATCGCGACGGACGGTCGCCTCGTCGGGCGAGAGTTCCATCAGCTCGCGCAGAGAATCCCGTGCCCTGTCCATCGCATAGTCCTCGAGCAGTTCGGCGATGCTGAACAGGACGGCCAGCGTCGCGGCCTCGACGAAGTAGCCGATGCCGGTTGCGGCGATGATCGCTGTCCCCATCAGGAGGTCGATGTCGAGGCTTCGGTTCTTCGCGGAGTAGTACCCGCTGCGGACGACCGGGATGCCACTGGCCGCGACGGCACCGAGGAACAGGACATCTGCGATGTGTAGCGGGTAGTCGAGGATGCTCGCTATCGCGACGTTCTGGCCGGTGAGAAGGAACTCGAAGACTAGACCAAGGATGACGAACGCTGCGCCGAGCCACGTCTTCTTCGCGCGAGAACTCGTCCAGACCTCCGAAGGTGGCGCGATATCGACGCCGTCGGCAGACTCGTCGGTTTCGTCGTCTGCTCCGCCGATCACGTCATAGCCGGCGGCTTCGATCGCCGCGACGACGTCGGCTTTGGTAGTCCGGTCCGGATCGTACTTGATGGTAGCTGTCCCGGTGGTCGGCTGGAGCGTGGCCTCAACGACGCCGTCGACGCGCTGGAGGCTCTTGTCGACTTTTTGCGCACACGACGGACAGTCCATCTCGGGGACCGTGAGACGGGCAGTCAACTCCCGCTGCCCGCCGCCGTTCGGTGGTCCCGCTGTATCCACATCGGAATTCTCTGTCATCACCTCACGGTAGGAGCGGGAGTTCGATATGTCTTTGTTGGAATATTCCAACCGCGGTGTCAGTGCGATGCCAGCCGTTCTTCCGCTACCCGCTCGCCGGCGACGTGTTGCTTCGCCAAATGTTCTTCCGCCCGACGGAGCCGGTAGGTAAGTGTTGACCGAGGCACGTCGAGATGCTCGGCCAACTCGCCGACATCGACCTCGCGGGGCGACTCGTAGTAGCCGTGTTCGACGGCGGCTTGGAGGGCGGCTTCCTGCGCCGGGGGTAATCCGCTCGGTGTTTCGTCGCTTCCTCCAGCTGCTGTCGTCGTGTCCGCGGTGCGGAGCATCTCCATCTGAGCGCATTCTTCGACGGCAACCTCGAGGGAGTCGAAGAATGCCGCCACGTCGCCGTCGCCCGAGTGGATGAGTCGCCACGTGTAGTGGCGGCCCTCATGACGGGTCTCGAACAGCACGCCGTCCCCGAGATGGTCGCGGGCGATGTGGGGAACCGAGGCGCAGGTGGGGGTTCGCTCCCAGTCGGAGTAGAGGACGAGCGTGTCGTCCGTGCGGTCAAGGACGCGGGTGGTCTGGGTGGCGCCGCAGTCCTCGGTGGCGAGACAGTCGGCGTAGTAGTCGCTGTTTCGAAACGCGTCCTCGATGGCGTCGAGTGCGTCCGGAGTGCCGGTGGCATGGTCGACTCGCCAAAGTTGGTCGGCAGTCGCGTGCAACGAAAGCGAGCGGACACGGGCGTCGGGGTAGTCGGCAAGGGCATCCGCCACCCTATTGCACCCCGGCTCGTATTCGAGGGCGAAGACGAGTTCGCGCATACCCCGTCTACGGCCTCCTCCGACATAACCAATGGCACGGGACTACGTCTACTGGTGAGCATCAGATCACGTCGTTCGGGTCGTGGACCTCCTGCATTCGCTGCGCTTCGGCCGCGTATTGGTCCTGGAGATCGGGGTCATCAACCGTGCCGAGATTGCCGGGCCCCGCATCGACTGCCGCTGTCGTATCTCGAATATCGGTGAAGGACGTGAGTGCCCGCTCTTTCCGATAATACTGTTTGCCGTCGGGTGTCGCGTAGGTGAGGATGATTAGGTTCTGTTCATCATCGGAGTAGGTACGTTCGACGAGCCATACTCGCACCTCGTCATCAGCCCGATCTGACATATCCAGACGTTCGTGGGGACTCAGAAAGGGATTGGCGTTATAATCGGTCGACTGACGCAGTTTTCGACGGTGATTCACCACCAGGGATGCGCAGTTCCTGGCGCTCGCCGACCCACTCGCCGAGTTTCTGTGTGAGGTACTGGCGAGCCGTCGACGGCGTGAACACCCCCTTGTCGACCATATCGCCGACGACGTCCTTCAGCGCCCGGAACTGCCCCTTCAGATGGCCGTCGCCGACCGGCTCGCCGTCGTGCCACCGAACGGTCGCGAGCGCCCCGTTCCCGACCGTCTCACCGTTGTCGATTGTCTCTGAATCGTACTGCAGGCCGAACCACAGCGTCCGGTAGGCGGTCACCTCGAAGGTCGGTGACACCACGTAGAACGCCTCGTGGTGGAGGTAGTCGAGATGGTCAGCGATGATCTCGTCGAGGGTGAGCCCGGTGGCGCGGGGCTTCGGCTCGACGACCGTCGACGGTCGATCCTCGTCAGCGAGGTAGCCGTCGACCGCATCTGCCTCGAGGCCATCGGCCAGTTCAGCCAGCAGCTGTTTCGCCCACTTGGAGTTGGTGTCGTCGCCACCGAACGGCGACTCAGCCGAAATTCGGTGCTTGAGCTTGAGGTTCGCTGCGCCCCAATGGCTGTAGTGGAGCGTGTACTGTCCGTCTGTGCGTTCGTACGCAACGAGTGCGCGGTGGCCCATCGAGCAATCACCTCACGGGGCGACCGCTACTGGATCGCCCCGCACCCCTCTCGGGGGACGAACAACGCTACTCCTCGATTGGTTCGGGGGAACTGAGATCCGCGTAGAGGACTTCGCCGTCGCGAACGACGTACCGCTTCGCCAGCACTGGGAAGCGACACTTCGTGAACCCCGCTGTCTGGATGTCGAGTTCCTCGTCAGCTTCGAGGTGGTCGGCAAGTTCTCGCAAGAATTCGTGGGTCACGATGCCGCCCTCGTAGTCCGGGAGGCCGTTCTCCCGCGCCTCGTACACTTCGAAGTCATCGTACCCCCAGATGGTGAGTTCGCCCTTGTCGGTGACCTCCCAGTCGAGCGTCCCGAAGCAGTAGCTCTCACAGAGTTCGCGGACAGCCTGTGGATCCGATACGATCGCGCCGGTTGACGTCGTCGCAGCTTGTAGTGTCGCCATGTCTGGACTCGCGGGAAGCCCCGCACCCCTCTTGGGGGGCGATAAACCGACACTGGAAGTGCCCCTGGCGTCGACGGCGATGACGATCAGTCGTCTGTTGGGGCGTCTGGTCCGCTCCCGTCCTCTGGTCCCGTGAGTAGGCTCACTTCTTCCAGGAGGTCTCTTGCAGTCTCGACTCGCTCTCGATCCGCGTCGTCCAACCGCTCGACGTCGAGGCGGCTGAGATTGCTGAGTACACGATGCATCCAGTAGCCCTGTTCGACTTGCTGATTCATCGGTAGCGCCTCACCACTCGCCGGCGCGGATAGACACTCCACGTGACTGTCGTCGTCGCATCAGGTCGCCACCAGTGCTCGTCGCGACGCGTTGCCGCCAGGAGGTCACTCTCACACCCGTCGTCCAACATTGTGTCCGGGCTGTGGGATGCCTCGCCGGTCGGCCGTAGTTCCTCAACGTCAGAATATCGGTCGTACATCGGTTGGCCATACCTTCTGTCGGTATCGCATTTCAACGTCCGGACGCCTTCGCCCGCAAGGCATTCTTGATTATGCGAGACAGTACAAACATATATGGGAGTAGGGCGCGAACACTGTCCCAAGAGGTGCCAACCATGACCGAATCCTCGCGAGATGGGGTCCAATCGTGGACTGAGTCGATGAGCGCCCGCGACCGCATTCGGGCGGTCGCCGAGTCACTTCGCGAACCCCGCTCAGTTAACTGGATCAGCGAGCAGGCCGACGCCGCCTGGAGCACGACCAACGAGGAACTTCAGGACCTCGTCGACCAGGGCCAGTTGCGTCGCGTCGAGGCCGGCGAGACGACGCGCTACCAACCGGACTACACGCGACTGCTCTTCGAGGAGATCCGCACGCTCATCGAGGAAAATACCCGCGAGGAGCTGCGGAGTGAATTGGCCGCGATTACCGAGGAGATCGAGGAGTGGCAGGCGACCTACGACGTCGAGACGTGGGAAGAGCTTGAACAGTCGCTCGCCGACGGCGACCTCACAAGTGCGGAGCTCCGGGACCGCCGCGACGTCATCGCGTTCTGGCGTGAGAACGAGGAGGATCGCCGCCTCATCAAGCACGCACTGGAACTCTACTCCGACGTCGAAGCTGCCCGCGAGCAGATGACCGACGTGGCTGACCGCGCCACGAGCTAACCCTCCTCTCTCACAGAATGATCTTTCTTGCCGGTCGCGACCGCTATACACAGCGGACCCTCCTCCGCGACGTTCACGACCGATTGACGAACCAGCCAGGGTGTGAAGAGGTCCGCTATCGCCCGTCTCGACGCCGACCCCGGTACGTCATCGCGGGTGTCGATCCGACGACGTTCCTGAGTGACTCGTACGACGCGGCGACAGCACGACTGGAGATTCGCTTCTGGTACCCCGCCGGCGTCGACCACGAATACTACCGCATAAACTGGGTCGAACCGGACCGAAATCTGATGCTCGGATTCCACCAAGATGCCGACCATCCGGACCTTGGGCCCTGTCATATCCAACTCAATCACGAAGACACGCCGGTTGATCGGCACAAGGCGACGTTTCTCGATGCGCACCCACTCGCCGTCCTCGATGACCGACTACAGCAGTTCCCGCCCGCGCTAGATGCGATCCACTGGAAGAATGGAGCGCCCTCGCTCCCTACCTGGCCCGTCTAGACAGCGAGTTCATCGAACCTCTGGTGATGCGTCCAGGCCGTGGTCGGCGTGACGTTTCCGGACTTGGCGATGTCACGGTGCGTTACCCACACCCCCTGTTCCCGCCCCGCTTTGTAGAGACAGGCCGCTGCGAACCTGCCGAATGAACGCCCGCTATGACTGACGTCGGACTTGCGGGTACTCACCGTGTTAACCAACAGAAGCCATCTCCATCGGAGACTGTTGGTTAAACGGTGAGATTCCTACTGCCCTATTCGGGAGCAGGCCCGTAGCGACCTGTGCCACACACTTGGCACTCCCAGATTGGTTGGCCCGTCCAGGTCTCGTCAGGGAGCGACTCGCGTGTACTGAAGCGATGTTCTGTTTCTTTCGTACAGTGCTGGCACTCGAGGGCTGTTACGGTCGGGATTTCAGCTCTGGTACTGGAGGATTTCGTTTCGCGGGGTACTGTTTCCACAGCGATTGCTGGGACGATCCACAGCTGATCGCTGTCGTCGAGCGTGTGCTCGAGGGACGACTCATCGCGAATTCCCTGGCCACGCTCGTCATAGACGCGTGGAATCTCCGTCTGAGAACGATCGCTCCTCTCGTTCCACGCTGTCCGCTCACGGGCCGCTGTTAGTAACGCGTCGCCAGCCGCTGCGGTCACCTCAGTAGCAGCGGGGAGCGTAGGCCAGCGCTCGGTTAGCTGGGGTGCGGGCTCGTCGTCGAGATCGTAGATGAGCGTACAGTCGTCGATGGGCTGGTCGTGACCTGACGAGAGAAGTGTCGCTGCTGCTGCTCCCCTTGCCACGGCGCCGTAGAACGTCCCCGATTCGACGAGGAAGTGGATCACACCACGCAGTGTCTGCTCGGAACTCGCAGCACCCGACTCCGACGCGCCGTCAAGTTCGTGTTCGAGACAGAACCGGCATTTTCGTTGCGACGCCGGGATCGATGCGCCACAGGAGACACAGGATCGGTCTGTGTCGGTTGTTCCGTCCGGATACCCACCCGAATGCGAGGCTTCACGCTGGCGGCTTGGCTGGCCGTCTGCTGGCTGATCCAGCGCTGGGTCCGGCACCAGAGCGCCCTCCCCGACAGGTTGGAACGCCTCTCGGTCTGAGTTGTGGTCAGTCATCGATTCGCTCCGCGTTTCCCCCGGTTTGGTATTTAAACTCAGGGGTGAGAAAATGCGGGGACGGATTCGGCGACGACGGGATAAATCTGACCGCCTGAGACCGATTCAGTCACGGAGCTCGGCGACCGCTCGACCGACCTCGCGAACGTGCTCACTCCGCTCGATATCGAGTTCTGTCGACAGATACTCGACAGTCTCGTCCAGATCCATACCCCCTTGTAGACTCTCTGCCTGTATGTAGGTATTCCTCTACCGGAGGCGTCTCAGATCGCTTGGAGTTCGTCTCGCCGGCTTCGGAGCGTCACGACTGACACCTCTGCTGCCGACGCGACGGTGGATTGGGTAATCAACGCGCCCTGCTCTTGGGCAGCCAGATAGACACAGGCGGCCGCGACGCCCGATGGCTGACAGCCGTTCGTGAGGGTTGTCCCCTCGGCGCGTTCTGCGAGTTCGTTCGCGCGCCGACGAATGTCGTGGTCTAACTCCAGCGCCGAGATCAGGCGTGGAATGAACGACGTCGGGCGCATTGGTGGTGCTGGGAGCTCTAATTCGCGATTCAGTGTTCGGTAGGCGTTGGTGACACGAGCGGACTCGACTCGGGCGGCGTCGACGACATCCTCGAGGAGAAGCGGGTGTTGGTTACATCGACAGGTACCGTAGATACTCGCTGCACCGATGGCTTCGATGGATCTGCCTCGAAGCAGATCCTCGCTCTGAGCGCTCCGGAAGAGCTGGCACGCCTGGTCACGAATCGACTCAGAGAGCTCGAGCGCACTCGCCAGCCGGCGTACCTCGCCCAACCCGTGTGCGAGATTCCGTTCCGCTTTGGACCGCCAGCGACCACGGGTCTGCTCACGTCGCATCCGGGCCAGCTGCCGGCGTTTCTGACCAGAGAGTTCGTTCCCGTGTGCGTCGGTTCCGTGGCCGATCTCGGTCGAGATGCCTCGATCGTGACGGGCTGTAGTGAGTGGTGCGCCTGTTCGCTCGCGCTCGTCTGCATCGTACGCCCGCCACTCCGGCCCGTGATCGATACGTTGTTCCTCGATAACAAGTCCACAGTCCTCGCAGATCGTTTCGACCGCATTCGTAGTGACCCGGCCGTCACACTCTGGACACTGGGTAGCGCTCGACTCTGTTTGGACGTCTTCGTCGAAGCCAGTTTCGTAGATGTCTCTGGTAGTCATCGTTCTCACCATGTTCAGGAACTCGCCAGTACAGCGAATCCTTCACCCATTATGGGTGGAATAAACCTCTACAAGACGGTTCAGATATCTCGGAACCGATGGCGTACAGCGACCGAGTCTGATTCTTATACCAATGAACTGGCTATGCAGGAACTGGGGCGGCACTCAAGGCCACAACAGGGGACCGAATACATATTTATCTAAGGTGAGAGGGGGAGCATATGAGTGATTCACATCTTCGGCGTCTCCATGAACTCAACCGTGAATATCCGGCGGTTGATCGGTCGACATTATATCGCGAATACCACCTTCAGCGCTTCGATATGCTTAATTCAGAGGATGCAATTCCACAGCTCTTGTTCCATATTGTTCCTGAAAGTGCTCTTGATGGATCGCGTCTTGTCGATATCACAGAACTTGAGGAACTGCCTGTTCCCGCGACGTGTCGACCATCGTTTCGGCCCGATAGACTGTTTGAACACGCGGATCCGACATGGAACCATATTGTCGCTCGCTACGAGAATCGAAAAGACCTGAGTTCAGTGGCAACTCTGTATGATACTGGCATATATGAGGCCCGGGGGAGCGGGCTCTGCTATCCAACCGGTCATTCATACGACTGTGACTATGCAGTCAGTTCACAGGATCTTGAATTAAGTCTCGTCACCGTCCTCCAGTTCTATCGTGACGTCCTTCCTGATGAACACAGCGAGAAGGTGTATGCAATCCTCAGTGGGACAAATCTCACGAACGCGACAATAGACCAACATCGGCAGGTTGACCGGGTTGAAGCATTTCCTGAACCTAACCGCACCTCGCGCCTCACACCTCTCAGTCTGTCCGATGAAGACGGTATCCGTGACCAACTCACACCGCTTTTCCGACCATTATCAAACTCTCAGTTCGGATATCATCCCGGTTTCTATTACGATGATGAAGGTGCGTGGGAATTGGATGAACATCTAGAGTAGCGTTGTTACTGGCTTTGCATCCGGTCCAGCTCATTCTGGATTAGATCGGATGGCGGCTCGTAGAAATCAAAGATCTGGTATAGCGGTTGGGTCAAGGTCTCAACCACTTCCGGTAGAGCGTCTTCAAAATCTTGAACAGTGAAGCGTTGACTGGCCGTAACTGTCGCTTGATGTGATTCTCTTTCAATCGGAGGGAAAAGTCCACGGCGATTTTCAATTGAGCCCAGTGTTCGTCCCTCTAGTCCCGTCCATCGGGCTTGCACGGTGACCGACGTGTTTTCCTCACCGAGTTCTCGCCCCAACCGCTTCGCATGTAGCAAGCATTCACCGACTCGCCAGATTGGGAGAATATAATCCAAAACTGTACCTGGCTCAAGTTCATCTTTGCTGTCTTCCTGATAGCCACGAAGCAAGAACAGCATCCCGTCTGGGGATGCACGCCAGTAGTCTGCGTGCGCTGGGTCATCGAATGTTCCGCCGGTATACCACCCTTCGATTGTCTCATCGCGGGGATGTACCTGATCCTCGCTGATCAGCCACGCCGGCCACCCCGTTTCATGACCTTTCACCTCCCGTAGTAGATCTAAGAACTCAGAGAGAGATGGCTGATCAAACTCAGAATCCAGACTGTAAGCAAATGACCAGTACCCGTGACGATAGGGTGAATTATCCATATTTCCGTACTCGTCCATCACGTTGGCTTCCCAGTCTTCCCGCATAGCCTCAGTCCACGAAGCAAGCTGATCCAGCGGATCAATCTCTTCTTCACTTGCTCCTTTTTCGAACCCCGTCAGTACGGTTCGCATTCGATCTAACAGATCATCACGTGAGGCAGTGACACACCGCCGAATCAATTCGTCCCACTCACGTCCTGTCTTCGGTGCTGCACTTTCTGGCCCTGGCCGCCTAATATAATATGTGTTGTAGGTAACGTGTTGGTCTTCAGGGCCAGCACTGTCTGATCGAATCGGCACCCGATGGTCTCCCGGTACATCGATAATTGGAAAGACTTCACCAGATTCTGGATGTTCAATATGGTATACTTCACAGTGAAACTGGGGCTCAGCAAACTTCTCAACGATCCCATTAATCGTATCTTGATCGTAGTGGTCAATCGGATGTGGTCGAGATGGATCCGGTTCCCATGATTCACCGACCTCCTCATATCCAATCAAAATCTGACCCCCACCAGAATTCGCTAATGCGAGCATCGCTTTTGCTACGTTTGCCTTGTCCACATTATCAGACAGATCAAGCCAGCTTTTGATTTCACGATGGACCTCTTCTCGTGGATTACGCAATAGATCCTGCCACCGCTGATCCACGTCTCCCGATTTAACCATATTCCCTCTATGTTTCTAGTCAGCCTAAAAACCTCTCTAGGCGGTAGTTGCTTTTTATTTCGGACGGATACACGCGGTTAGCGAATTCCCGAATTCTGACATACATCTCAGCTCGGTTCTTGAGGTTGTGGCTGCGCGCGCAGCGACCAGCGGGAGCGAGCACGGAGCGGTGGGTGGGGCGGTGGGGCCTGGGCCGGTCCGGCACTCACGAAAAAAGAAAGGGCGTTGCCCCTACTCCTCCCACCAGCGGCGGTCGCGTTCTGGGAAGACGATCATACTGTCGTAGGTCACGGCGAGTGAACATCGTCCCTCGTACCAGTTCTTCTTAACCGCCCGCATTCGGACGGTGTCCCCTTCTTGGACGAAGGCAGGCTCCGATTTTCGCCACGAGGTGAACTTGATTTTCCCGGTGTCGTCCGCGACCAAGCCCACTTGAGCGATCTTCCGGCTGGAAGCATCCCAGAGCTGAACGACTTCTCCTTCGATGCTCACCTCATCCGTCTGCACGTCCGGGACGTCCTCGATCGGGCAGATGGCGCCGGGGGCCGCCTTGAGTGCATCCATCGTGTCGAACACTGCTTTGGTGATGTCTTGCCCCTTGGCGACCCGCTTTGCGAGCGCCCGCGAGACGGCCGCCCGACTGTGACCGGTGCGAAGCCGCTGTGCCATCCGGTCTGCTTCCTGGTTCACCTTCGCCAGCTCCATCCGGGAGAGACGCTCTCGCGGATCCGTCCGGTCCGGGGTGCGTTCCGCCCGCTTACGCTGTCGCCGTTCGGTGACGACCTTGCGAGTTCGCTTCGCCCGCCCGTCTTGGGTGCCGAGTTCCGCCTGGGCGCTGATGTGGTCCAGTTCGGCCTCCCGGGCGCGAATCTTCTCTTCCTGCGCGAGGGGCAGGTGCGAGAAGTCCTGGACGATGCCGTCTGGGTGGTTGGAATCCACCTTCGCCTGCTTTTCCTGCTGAACCGTCGCTCGGAACTCCGGTTTGTCGTCGACGACCTTGAAGCCGTCCTCGTCGACGCCGGCGTCTTCGGTTCGTTCGAATGCCTGTTCATCCACCGTAACGACCTTGCGACTCGAGTTGTTACTTGACATTGGTATCCTCCAGATACCACTGAAGGCGCTCGTGCGCCGCCACCGCGATGCCCCTAACATCGCGGTTTTCCGACGACGTCGACGACCGATAGCACCGACTGCGCGCTCTCGCTCGCGCCTTCGCGAGCGCCCTACCGGGCGCGAGCGAGAGCGCGCCCGAGTGCGGCGACCCCAACCAGCACCGCGCGCCGACCCGCCCGGAGCGAGCGGCCAGCGGAGAAAGCGTGGGGGGTGAGCAGCCACGCCGCGCAACCCCCCGCGCTTTCCCGCTGGCGCCGAGGGCACATTCACTTTAGCCCGGCAGCCCGCCCGCTACCGCAGGCAGGCAGCCCGGAATGGTCGGTCGCGAGCGACGCGGAGGGCGGCAGCGGCGAGCGGGGCGGGCCGGTACGGACACACCTGTCCACCCGGCTGCGCCGCTCGGATGGTCATTCACCGTCCTGGCGGACTCAGAAAGGGCGAGGCCGCCTCGGTCGTCCCCCGACCCCGCAAGCACCGCAGGGACGAGGAGCGCAGCGGTGGTCGCGGGATGCCGAGCGGCCGAGGGCTTTCAGGGAGTGTCGCTGTCGACGAATTCGATCGCGCTACTAATCCGGTGCCCCGGCTGGCTCGTCGAGAAGGACATCGACGCCGTCGTGGGTGACGGCGAGTTGGATCCCCTCCACGGTGAACCGGACTTCCACGTCCCCGGCTGAGGATGCGAGAAGCTGCTCGAGTGCCTCGACGTCAACAGCGTCGTGGAGCTGATACGAGTCGGTGGGGAGCCCGTGGGCTTCCAGTGTCTCGACGATTTCAACGAGTAGATCGGGGGATGGATCTGAGTCTCTCGGGGTGGAGGGTGCCATTATGGCCTCGACGGGTAGATAGGACGAACAGGAGTTAAAAATGGGGGCTCGACGGCCTGTCGCTGCGGCCTTTCAACCGGTCCCTCAGTGGTCGTCCTGTGCGTTTAGCTCCTCGAGAAACCAGCTGGCTGCGGTTCCGATCCGAACGCCGTCGACGTTGCGCATCTCAAGGCCGTTCGTGGCGGTCCGGAACGGCTCGTCGTCGACGAGGATGCGGTTGATGACTGTCCGGACCGACTCCGTTCCGTATCTGTCGACGAGAGCCGCGACCGCCGTATCGAAATGTGCATCCTCGTGCTCGGTTCGCGGGTTCTGCGCCCGGTAGATCACGAGGTCAACCACATCGTCGACCGATGCGTGCTCGGGAT
Organism: Halorussus marinus; assembly: GCF_004521895.1. Lineage (NCBI taxonomy): Archaea > Methanobacteriati > Methanobacteriota > Halobacteria > Halobacteriales > Haladaptataceae > Halorussus > Halorussus marinus. Next base: position 93,386 of record NZ_SBIR01000009.1, on the reverse strand, counting down.
TCCCGGTTTGCTCACGAACATTATAGTTGGCCTCTGTATCAGGCATTGCGAGTCACTCCGCCGCGTCGTCCGTATCGGTCGTCGCCGAGTCGGTTTCTCGTTGCTCACGGATTGCAGCCAGCGTCTCCTCAAGCGTACCCACACAGCCGATCGCTGCGAGCTCATCGGCAATCTCGTCGATGAGTGCGGCTCGCTCGACGGCAGTCTCGTCGCCGGCGGTCCTGTCGATCGATGCGACGCGAAGCGCCCGCGTTTCGTGCCAGCCACAGTCCCAACAATCGCGGGTCACCTCGATCTGCTCGTCCTCTTCCGCTGCGAGGACGGCGTCGGACAGCGACGTCGACAGGGGCCGGTCTGGTCCGACCTCGAGGGTGACGGGGGACCCGCACGCGGGGCAGTCCATAGTCATCCCGAGGAGCGCCCGTCTGTTGAAGATAGCGGAGCAACGAGACAGCGACACAACCAGCGCTGCTGAGTTCGCGGGGTGGGACAGCTACGGACAACTGTGACCCTCCCGCAGTGGTCGCCGTACCACTCGCGTCGACGACCGCTCGGCGGGTCAGTCAGAGACGATGTGTGCCTCGAGGTCGCGTGTCCAGTACGTTGCTGGCCCGCCTGGACTACACCGCGCACAGACCTGTATCGGGCCTTCGAGATGGCCGAGTTCGATTCGAAACCGTGTGAGCGCTGCGAGCGCGTTGACGACGAGGCCACAGCTGTCACAGGCGTAGTGATCACGATCATCGGGATCCGGCGTCTCTTGGATCGCACAGTCGACGCAAATCGGGTGGTTGACCCGCTCTTCCTTCCCCCACGTGTAGGCGATCCCAGTCTCTATCCCGGATGGAGCCTCGCAGAAGGCACAGCCGGCCAGCGTCTGCTGCATCACCCATCACCCTCGCCGGCGTCCCGGGCGGCCGTCCAGCCTGTGTGGAAGACGGCGAGCTGCTGCATCGATTCGAACGCTGTGTTGCTGGGCTCGTGAACGAGGAGCCGCTGGTCGACGACCGGTGTGACTGTCCCGGCATCGAGTAGCTCTCGAACCAGCTGGCGGGCCGTCTCGTCGTCAAGATCCGCCGTCGATGGTGACCGCGCATCCCGATCCTGAGCGAGCAATTCCGCTTCGAACCGTTCGTGATCGTCTGCCGTATCGTCGTATCTATCCGGACCAGACATACAAATCAGGGGCAGCACAGGAACCGCCCCGCACCCACTCGGGGGCACAATAAACAGTCGCCACAGTCACCATTCTCAGTCACGATGTCGATCTGCTCCTTCACCCTCCACGCCCCACGCCATCGTCCGGGTGGCAGCCTACTCTCGCTTGGCCAGCGGCCTGGCATCTCGGCCCTGGTGGCCGCGAACATAACTTTGGGCCGCCACCCCCACCACATATCGGTTGATTTTCCTGCTGTCTAGTGGCACAATTCGCCTCCAAATCGCAAGACAGCAATACCTGACACCAGATTTCGGGGGCTGTCCGGGAACTCCCTCGTCGGTGAGTCTGGTGTCTAGTGCTGCCGTCCTACGATTTGTTGACTCAGCACGACTCTCAGCATACCTGGTGTCTAGGGGAGGTCGTCGCTGGTGTCAGGTTAACTGTTCGGACGATTTAACCGAAATGGCCCTGTCGAACTCTGAAGAAAGTGAAAGAAATTCTGGTGACAAACGCTTTTCACCCTCTTTTATATACTGTATAGTATGTCTGAAAATGAGAAAAGCTTCTTCGAGTATACCGAGTTTTATTCTGACTCAGAGACTCAGGATCCCGAAGAGGTTATTCAGGATCGTCAAGACCCGGAGATAGCGTACGCTCACATATGTAAAATCGCAGGGACAATCAACGCAGGGTTGGATGCGGTACCTGAGGACCAGCGGGATACTGTAAAGGTGTACTCGGTCGTGGATCTTTTCCGAGCAACGATGCAGTATATCGAGGAGTTTGGATCCTATTTCAGATATCTCATTTTGAATAAGGAATCCTATATTAATGAGATTATCCGGACTTCAAGCGGAGATATACGGCCACTCTTTGAGGCTATTCTGGAGGAGGAACTTGATGGGTATCTTGATAAACGAGATGTTGAGGCTGACTCGAATGAGGTTCTGAGTTTGATCTTTGGGTATCAGGCGGTGCGAGAGGGAGCGATTAGTTTCTCAGAGGAAGAACTGGAAGATGTTCCAGTTGATGTTGGGTTGGCTGATATAGAGATTCACGAAGGTGAGGGTGAGGATATCCCTGAGTCGATGGAGATGGAGTTGTTAGTCGAGGATTCGATTGAGAATCTGAGAAATAAACTCAAGAATATTGCTGTCTTCTATTTGAATTTCCGAGAGGCGTACAACGCCGTTAAACACGGCAATCGGGTTACGGTTGGTGACAGTACTGGGTTTGAGCTCGGGAATGACGAGTTACTCGATGATCGAATTGTTCTCGATGATGAAGTCATTCAGTTCCTGTGTAAGTACTCTGCTGATTCACAGGATGGTGAGCCGTATCTGCTGACTATTCCTCGATCGATTCTGGAAGAGAAGACTCTGAATGTCGTCGAAGATGTGTATACTCTCTATACCCAGGCATATGATGTGGCGACTTTAGATGAGGGTGAAGAGATTAATCTCAGCTTCTGGAAGTCCACCGGTGGTGGTGGCCAGGATGAGAATGATTTGATACATATCGCTAATCCTGATTCTCGGATTCTATTGCCGAGAAATGTAATGCCGGATGTAATTGAGGATTTGCAGGTTCCAGAAAAGTCAACAGTAGAGTGGATCGGTAATTGGTCTCTTGCCGGCGACACGCTGGAGTTTGAGGTAGAGTTTGGTTCGGAGCCTACACCTGAGCATCCAATCCACGTTGAGATTAATTGGGAGAAGACTGCCGATGATATCCACGAATTCGGAGAAGGCCAGTTCAATTTTAATGTTGATCCTGATGATCTGAGTGTTGAGCAATACTTTGAGATGCTCAAAATCCAGGATAAGGATGATATCCGGAGGGTAGAATTTGAATTCCCAGATTCGGATAAGACGTATCAGCAGCGGCTTGAGGAGCCTTTCGAAGGTATCGATTTACCTGAGCCCGAGGATCGTGATATCCTCGAGTTTGTGAAACGTGTGGGGTTGGCGACGGATACTCGGATTCCTCTTCCGGAGTTTATCACGGAGAAGCATCGGGAGGTGTACGATGACTACAAGGATTCCGATTTGGACTCTGATACAGCAGAGGAGATTCTTTCTGAGCTTCAGGAGCGAGGTGAAAAGGTTCGGCGGTCATTAGTGGGTGTTGCTGTCTGGGAGGGTGATTTCTCGGATGTAGATGTTGATGAGGATGAGCCGGCACACGCTGAGGATTTAGGCGAGCTCCGTGCTATAATGGGTTTGAGCGAATCTCAGGATGCGGATGATATGGAACGTTTTCCTGGGGAAGTACGCTGGACACACCCTGAGTCGACGAAGTATACACCTGATGAGTTACTTGATAAGCTGCGAGAAGGGTATGGGGAGACGGTCGGTGAGCTCCAGCGTTCGGAGGTTGATAGGGAGGAGGCTGAATCGGAGTTTAGTCATCGGATTCGTTTCGGGCACGAGACTATGTGGGGAACCTTTGATAAGCACGTTATCGATATCTTCCCAGTGTCTGAGGGGGCGTTTGATAGAGAGGATTCGCCGGAGACGTGACTGTTGAGGTAGTTTAAGATTTGATGCTGAGTGAGTGAGATGTCTACCGATTGGATGAAATGAACCTTCTCGCCCTGTCAAGTGGGGATCGATTCTCGTCCTGGTTTCCCTGATTTGGCTCTTGCTCGAACTCACGTTCTTCGAGAGCAGCCTCTAGCCGATCACGTTCAGAGCGGACGGTAGCGAGCTCCGATTGGAGATGGTTGACCTTTGTTTCCAGCCCCTCGATTTGCTCCGATTTCTCCTCCAGTTCAGATTCGAGACGCTTGATTTTCGCTGTCAACAGACGGTTCTTTTCGCGAAGGTGAGCCCGGTCCAAGTCACCAGGTCGATCGTCACTCGTAGGAGATTCGGGGGGTGACTTCGATTCATCGTCAGCTGCGTTCTCCTCGGGCGTGACCCGCTCGCGCCCGTGGTTCAGGTCCGTGTCTTCGATGGCTTCTAGCGTCTCGTTGTAGGTTTCGTACCCGGGGAATCCCTCGTAGGTTCCTTCCTCGCCCTCACGATCGACGAACGCATTCTCCGGACAAATCTCGAGCGCGACAGCCGCTTTCCGAACGGCCCAGAACGGCATCTGGTCGTAGGTCCCGCCGTCGACGCGGTCCGATCCGGCCTCTGGAACCCACACCGGAATGTCGTAGCCGGCGCTCCGCAGTTCGTCGACGGCAGCCCAGTAGTCCTCCCCGTCGAGGTCCGCATCGGCGGCGGAGATAATCCCCGTCGCGAGCGCCATCAGCTTCGCCGGCCCGCCCCCGGCGTTAACCTTCGAATCGCCGAAGGTATTGGCCTGCTCGTCGACGAAACAGGATTGCCCGCTCTCACTGTGGCGCCAGCACGGGTCGAACTGCGGCCGCGGCTGGTTCGGATCCGTATCGTAGGCATCGCTCGCGTAGTGACGGGCAATCTCGGTGATGTCGATATCCTCGACAGCCTCGTAGACGTCCTCTTTGAACGGCGTAACGGGACGGCCTTCGAGGGTACCGTCGAGTTCTGCCATTCGCTCTTCGCGTCGCTGGAGCGCTGCCTCACGCTGTCGCTGGCGCTCCCGTTCCCGCTCACGCTCCGCTTCCACCCATTCCTCCAGCGTGGCCTGCCACCCCCCGTGGTCCTCGTACAGGTCCGGCCAGAGCGTCGCGACAAGCGAGTCGACGCAGTCCGTGTGCTCGACTCGCGTGAGGTCATCGGCCCAACTGACCGCCTGCTCGAGGAGTGCGTCGTCGACACCCTCGAACGGACGGAGTTCGTAGCGGACGTTGTCGGTCGCGATGGGCGTGACGACGGCATCGTGGTCGGCGTGGATCGAGAGTGGCGGCTTGTACTGGCGGTTCTTGTTGTTCACCCAATCGGGCTGAATGACGTCGCCGGCGCCGTCGACGCGCTCGTTCACGCGGGCCTCTGCCTTCTGGAGCCATGCGTTCGAGCGGTCGAGGAACTCGTTGAACACCCGTTCGAGCGCATCCGGATCGTCATTGAAGTGGTCCGCAATTGGTAGTGTGGCCTCCGGGGCCCCAAAGACGTACGCGCCCCCGACGGAGTCCAGCGCATACACCGCCTTCCGCGTGCCGTAGAGCGTTGCATACTCGTCGATGTAGGCGTCGAGGGTACGCTCGACGAGGGCACGCGTCTCGCCATCCAGGTCGCCTCGCTGCGGCTTGATGTCGTCGGCGAGGTCAATATCGCCCCAGGTGGGAACTGCCCGGAGGTCGGCATACCCGGGGGTTGGGGGCTCATCCTGCCAAACGGTCGTCCCCTCAGACTCGTCGTAGCGACAGGGTTCCCACTGTTGGAAGGCGGTCGGTGTCTTGTAGGTGGTGACGGCATAGAGGGTCCGGTTGAGGCGGTCGTGAATCTCGTCGTAGTCACGATCGAGGCGGGCAACCCGTCCGCGCTGCGGATACCCGGCCTTAATCGCCTCGACGTCGTCGTGGTCGCGTTTGATGTACCATCCGACGAAGTCGTTCAACCCGATGGTTGGATAGTTCTTGACAGTCGCCAGCGCCTCGTAGATGGGTTTGGCACGACGGTAGTGCTCGCGGATGGCTGCCTCGGAGAGCGTCATTTCGTGTGCTCCTGCACCTCCTGAGCGGGAGCGAAACGACTACGCACTGGCATCATTCGGTTCCTCCTGGTCGCCGGCGTCGTCCAGCTCGATTCCGACGTAACAGCGTCGCGTCTGACCGTCCAACCACTTCTTGTCACGCTCGAACGCAACGTGGTCGCGAAGCGTACGTGTGAACCGGTTTTTTGGCTTCACCTCGTACTCCTCGGCCGTCGCATATTGCTCGTACGCATCGTAGACCTCAGCGACCGCGACGACCCCGTCGCCGGATTTAACGATGCTATCGCGGACGAATGCTTGGATGCCGAACGGATCGTTCTCGTGGTCTTCCTGCTTCATAGATTGCTTATCGGCAGGTTCGTCTGGCTCCACACCTGCCAGATGGAGTTCATTGTTTTCGATCGCCTCAATGAGCCCAGCAAGGTCTTTGGTCGCGTCAGAGTCTCGAGTGTAGAGCTCGAGATTCTGCTCATCCTCGATGACACCTATCGCATACGAATCATCCGTGTACTCCGGAACGGGTAGGTCGGTACTGGGCACGAACGGGCGCTTGACAGGTACCCAATCCGCTTCGAACGCCTCACGTGACTCGTAGGACTCGGGAAGTTCTCCCGGCCTAAAGACGGTGTATGACTCGCTCTCGGCGTCGTAGCTGTACGTCGCCGGGAACTGATCTTTCGACACAGCGTCGAAGGAGTCGATCCGGGCGTGCTGGTCTCCGGCACTATCCTCGAGGACGAACGCACCGTCCCGCTCGAACCAGCGGGTGTGGCGACTACCACCAGTGGCCGGTCGGACGGCCGTCACTCCATCCGCGGCTCGCGCACCACCGTTGAATGTGACGTTGTGGTTCATCGTATACAGCCGTGTTTCCCCGGAGGAGAGCTGATTTCGCGGCTCGCTGAGGATTTTCGCAAGCCGGTCGGCAATCTCGTCAGCCGGCTGATCGTCGTGGTCTGCGACGACGAACAGCGGGATTCGCTCCTGTTCCTGGGCCTTCCGGAGGTTCGTGAGGACCTTCGCCGGCCGGACGTGGGTGGTGGTTTCGACCTCCACCTGGAGCTCCCGGTCGAGATCCGGATGCGTCGCGATGGCATCGGGGCGGGACTCCCCGTTCTGATCGAGGACCTCCACGGAGAACCCCGCAGTTGCGAGGGATTGCTCGACCGTTTCAAGGACTGCATCGTGGTGCTCGCCCCCGCCGGTCGGTGATGTCGACGTGTCGGGCGCGGCTGCTTGCTCACCCTCGTCTGTGAGCCGACACTGCACCGACGAACCACCGTCCGGGAGATCGACCTTGATGAGCGAGGACGCCTCCCTCACTTCTGGTAGTGTCTCGTAGCCCTGCGCCTCGATGGTGTCTTCCTCGATGCGCGAGAGCAGTTCCTCATCGACGTCCTCGACGGAGACCCAGCCGTTCGTCTCACGTACGTCGTTCGACAGCTGGACGGCGCGAATCGCACGGGCCATCGCGACTTCCAACGGTAGGTCATCCGCGTTCTCCAGAGCGACGTCAGTCGCAGCGTCACGGCTCTCCACGGTCGTCCCGCCGGCGACCCCGTACTCCTCGCGGGTATGCTCGTGGACGGCGTCCAAGGCGTCTTGGAATCGCTCTTCTTGCGTCCCGGTCAGTGGCTGCTCGCTATCGGGATGACCGGGTGGAATCGGAAGGGGTTCGATACTGAACGGGTCGGGGCCGGTTTCGCCGAACTCTGGGCTCGGGAGCTGTGCGATCCACTCGCCACGCGGGAGGGAACTGATCCGATTCTTGAACTCGACGGGATCCATTGCCTCGTGTGAGAGTGCCTCGGCGATGTCGGCGTCGACGGCGATCTTCCCGACGAGCGGACTGCCGATGTTGTTCAGGACGTTCAGGTAGACCTCGCGGTTGCCGGCCTCCTTCATCTGCTCAGGGAACTGCGTCACGAGTTCGATGGATAGCCGGAACTCCCGCCCCTTTTCGAGCAGCGTCGTCAGCGTATCAGAGACGACGACCGACGACGCTTCGTCGATGAGCAGGTTCGCCACGTAGTCGTCTGGCTTGCGGGCCAGCTCGTCGCCGTCGCGACGCTTGACAGCATCGTAGAGCTGCGTCAGAATGACGCCGGTCATCACACGGGCGGCCTCGTCGCGGAGATCGCCGAGGTCGAAGATGACTACTTTGTCCTCGTCGAGGAGGTCGCGGAAGTCGAACTGTGACTCGGTATTGTTGAAGATCCGCCGGAGATGGGCGTCCTGCGTGATGTAGTCCATCCGGTTGCTGATGCCGCTCACGACGTTCGAGAACGTCGCCGGGTTCGAGCGCAGGTGTCGCTCCAGTTTCTCGGCGACCTGCGGGTCGCTGGCTCGCGGTGCATCTTCGGGTGTCGAATCTGGTGGCCCGGCGGCGTGGAACTGGGTCACCGCCTGCTCAAACTGGTCGTGGGTGAAGTAGTTTGTATCCTGCCGGAAGTGTCCGTTTTCGAGGCCGTACTCCTCGTCGTACATCGCCTTGATGAGGTACTTGATGAGCGTCGGCGAGGCGATGGCGTCCTCGTACCGCTCCGGCCCCATCACGAGCTTGATGAGCTCCTCGTAGTGGTCGGCCTTGTCCTGAATCGCGTCGACGCGTCGGACGCCGTCCTCCAATGCCGGCGTGATGTCGAAGAACGCGAAGCCAGGCAGGATGTCGGGCACCGAGAAGTGGAGGACGTTCTCCTCGAGGTCGTCGGTGCCGAAGCGCTTCGCGTGAGCCCGCATATAGTTCTCGGGGAAATTCCCGCCCTTGGAGTCGATGATGAACACTGGCCCGTTCGTCTGGTCGTACAGCGAGAGGGCGTCGTTTTCAAGCGCGACCGATTTGCCGGCGCCGCTCTTCGCGAACCGGCCGACGTGGAACGGAAGTAGATGCGGGGGAATCCGCATCGGCTCCGACGTGGGCGTACCGTCTTCCCCAAGACCGCGGCCGATCGCCATCCCGGCGTCCGTGAACGCATCCATGTGGTCCTGCGCCGGGAGTGGCAGGGGCGTCCGGCTCTCGGGTTCGGCGTCGGACCCCCGCCCGCCCTCGGTCGTGAGGTCAGTTGCCGGCGGAACGACCACGAAGTTCGCCAACTCAGCCGGCCCGAGGACGAGATCGGGGCGGGTCTTCCGCCAGTCGCTCTTGGTAGCCAACGTAGCGTTGAGTACCCGGTCGGCGTGCTTCTTGGCTCGCCGCCCCTTTCGAAGCCCACGGCGGATGCGCTTCGGTCGGAGCCGATAGTGCGGCCCGTTCAGGTGATCGAATACCGACCCGATATCATCGAGACGATGGTCAACCCGCTCTCGTTGTCGGTCGGAGGTCACGAGCGAAAGTGCCCGCATATTCACCGTGAACGTGTGCTGTGGCTCCTTCTCGTCGATAGCCTCGACCCGCTCTCGCCCACCGATGTCGAGATACCGACGCTGTCGCCCGGTGTTCGACGGACTCTGTGGTTCGTTCTCTGTGTTTCCGAGGAGTTCTCCGAAGAACCAGTCGACGACCCGGTCTTCGCCTTCACGGAGCTTCCGCTGGCGCTCTCGTGCCTCGTGCGTCCAGTCCGATTTCCGCTGAAAGAGTACCTGGAACGCGATCGGGTGTTCGGCCCGGGTCAGCTGATCGATGAGTGACGCGAGCGGGGCCCGAGCGTGATCGTCATCGTCGTCTTCCGTATTCGTGAATTGGGGTAGTGTCGTCATCCAGTCTTCCCGCCGGGTAGCCTGCCCGTGCCAACTGATTCCGAGTGGGGTCGTCTCATCGACGGTCGGTTGCGTATGAGCCGGCTGGTGATCGGCATCGAGTTCGGAGTCGGACGGACCAGCCGCTGTGGACTCGTCACTCGAATCGGCCTCGAACAAGACTTCGTCCTCGTCCTGCGACATAGTGCTCTCCGACAGCACACTTCCGCCATCACCGACCGGTTCCTGCCCCGTCGAATCGAAGAGAGTCACGGGCTCTGAATCCGAATTCGGGTCTCCGGAGAATTCCTCAGCTGTCCTGGGGTTCATTCCGTGGCTATCGTCACCTCCGGCACTGTGGTCCTGAGACGGGTCTGCTGTCGATGGGAGTAGCTTCGTTTCCAAGTCAAGGGTGACCCGCTCGAACGTGACGGTCGGAGGATACAGCGTCCGGAGGCGTTCTTCGAAGGCATCTAACCGGCGGTCGGCCCCGTAATAGAACTCGACCGGCTCGTCTGCCCCCTCACTCACTGCGAGGAACTCGAACACCGGTGGCGGATCGCCGAAGGGACCGATACTTGCGAGAAGTCCGTCGTTGCCAGCGTCAAGGCCGTGGAGGCCGGCCAGTTGACGGACTACGGTCTCCGGCGCGAGATCGCTCCGGGAGGGAGTGATCCGGATGTACTCGTCGCCGTTAGCCACTGACGGGATTTCTGACGGGGTCTGTTCAGTCATCCTCCTGAGTGGTAGTGCTAGTTGGTTCACCGCCGTCGGCACGCGTTCCGGCGGGTCGGCTATCTGGATTCGTCACGCTCGTCGTCGGCTCGGGTTCAAGCTCGGCCACGTCCGCAGCGCCGCCGTCGATAACGTGAGCCTCGTAGTCACTTGCCCGAATTCGGAGTGGGAACCATCCCTCCTGGTCGATACCGACGAGCGCCTCAGAGTAGCCGTCCTCGTCTTCCCCGGCCTTCGCGGAGGTAACCCAGTTCACCTGCCGCTCGCTGAGGTCGAACCACTTGGCGATCTTCTCTTTCTCCTCATTGACGCGGTGGAGGACGGTCAACGAACAGAGGTTCGCGATGGTGCGTGCCTCCGGCGTCAGCGCGAATTCACCCCCCGTTTGCGTGATGAATTCGAGGCTCAGATCGAAGTGGCGGCTGTGCCGGACGGCTGTCTCCAGGAAGTCCAACGAGACGGCGTCGTTCATCAGGTAGTGCGCCTCGTCGATACAGAAGACGACGCGCTTGTCGGTCTGTTTGACCCGCTCGTAGACGCTGTTGAACAGCACCTGCATCATCAGGCTGGTCTCCGCCCGGCCACGGGTCCCCTCCTCCTGGTGGAGATCGAGGTAGATGACCTTCGAATCGAGGTCGAACTCGGAGGGGCGAGCCAGATTCTCGAGTTCACCGCCCTCGCGGAATGACGGTCGGAGGTCCTTGAGTAGCGACTGAGCATCGGACTGGACGGCTTCCTGCTCCCCATCCGTGACGTAGCCGTACTCCTCGGGGTCTTCGACCATCTCTTCGAGGACCGTGATGACGTCGTGGATGGTGGGCGAGTCCCGGGTGTGCGTCTCTGGATCGCGGGTGATCCCGCGCTTCTCGTAGGCTTCTTGGACGGCCCGCCGGAGCGTCTGGTTGCGCTCGCCGAGTGGATGGTCTGCGACGTGCTCGAAGAACGTCGCGAAGAAGGTCATCACCCAGTTGATCTGCTCGCCCCACGGGTCGATGTCGTCGACCTCCTGCAGGACGTGGTCGGGCGTCGGTTTGATTTCCAGCGGGTTCAGCCCCCGCCGGCCACCGACCGTGATCCGCTCGCCATCGAGCGCCTCGTTGACGCCGGCGAACCCCCGCATCGGGTCGAGCATAATGACGACCGTATCCTCGTCGAACATCGCCCGCCGCACGAGCCGGAGCTTCGTCGCGAAGGATTTGCCTGCGCCGAGCCGGCCGATAACCATCATACAGTAGCCGGTTTGCCGTTTGAATCGGTCGAGGATGAGTGGACTCGAATTCAGCGCGTACGTCCCGTATTCGATACCGGGTTCCGCAAACGCACCGGAAACGAAGGGGAACATCGCGCCGACTGCCCCGCCGAGCATCGGCGTCTTGCTGTCGAGCGTCTCGTTGAACTGATCCAGGGCGATCGGGCTCGCTGAGGTGAACGTCTTCAGCTGTGACCACCGGGGCGTCACCGGCGTCAGATTCGCAGGCGCTTGTCGGGCTGTCGTCGACACCGACTCGGCGTCGATGTTCTCGCGATCGTTGCCCCTGACCGTGAGATACATCGAGACGTCGAACGCCTGCATCGTCGTGTTCCGAAGGACGTCGTACATCTCCTGGTGGTCCTCGAGGTCTTTCTCGACGCCCCGGGCGCTCGCACGATGCTTCTCGGTCAGGTACTCGTAGTCGGCTTCGAGGTCCTCGATCTTGTTCTCCAGCGAATCCAACGTCTCTCGCGTATCACGAGGATCGATGTGGATGCTGACATCTGTCTGTTGGGTCTCGGCGGCCGCGTACAGTTTTTCGAGGAAGCCATCCATCGGAGCATCGGGATACTCACCGACCCACAGACTCTGCGCCCACTGGGTGTCAGTCCGGAGGGCGCTGGGCGTTCGCTCGATACTCGACGGCGAGACGACGGTCTGATGGATCTCGGGGATGCCGTCGACTGCCTCACCGTCGGCCTCGTAGTCCACGGTAAACTGTGATTCAGCATCTTCCCCCTCTTCGTCGGGGGCCTCGTCTGCGGTCGCCTCGTCGTCAGTTTCTGAACTATCCGAGCCGGTGAAGGGCAGCAGGTTTCCAATCATGACTTGTTGATGACGGGGGACGTTCGAAGCACCTGTTCGGGGTCGCCGTACTCGATTTCCGTGCCGGTCCAGTATTCCGCGATGAGGCGGGTGAGTTCGGCCGCATCAACGGGGCGCGTGTCACACCCCTCGATGCCGCGGAGGCCGCGCTCGACCCGCCGGCGCCGCTCGTCCAGTTCCTCGAGCATCGCGGCTCGCTCTTCCTCCTCCGGCGGCGCCGTGACAATCTGGATGAGGATGCCCAGTACGGGGATCCTAGCGAGCTTTTCGAGGAGGCTGGCCCGTTCGTATCGGACCTCCTCAGGTCGTACCGGAATCAGGACGTAGTGGTCGCGAATGGTCATCTGACGCTGCGCCAGCTCCCGGTCGTACCAGTCGACGTAGTGTTCGATGAGCGCCTGGAGTTTCTCGTTCGATTTGACGTCCGGGTCGCTCAACCGGTCTTCGTACCGCCCGACGTACTCGTCGGCGGGGAACGCCTGCGTCGTCGAGTAAATCTGGATCGGGAACTCGACGGTCGTATTGACGAAGTCCTGGAAGGCCTCCGCCTTCTGGGCCCACTCCTCGTCGGTCGCGAGCGCCATCGTCGGTGGCGACACCTGAACGGCTCCGACAAGAGCCCGGTCCGTCCGCTCGATGGCGTCTTGTCGCGGGTAGACGCGCTCGACGTGAGTGTACTCCTTCGCCTCCTCGTGGGCGATCTCCGTCTCGCTGCGGTGGAAGTTCACGAACAGACCGAGCCAGTCGAGACTGTTGGTGTAGCCGGGCGTGAGGTAGACGAACAGCCCACCGAAGGCGATCGCAATCGCTGCGAGGGGGATCGTGAGGGCGGACACCGGAATGCCACGAACGGTGAGTGACGGTGGGATAACGACCTGCGTCACCAGGACTACCAGTACACCGGGAAGACCGGCGACGGCGAGGTCCGTCAGCGAGTACTTCCCGAGGAACTGGGTGTCGGTACCGAGTGACTTCGGAATTCGTTTCGCGGGGTCAGTTGCGGAGCTCATGGGTTGTTAGTGGATATAGCGTGGCGGGTCATCTGCTGAATCTGGATTCCGGTTCCGAGTCTGGGGGTCCCGGAACGCATCGTCTCGATCGAATTCCTCGCCTCCGTCGTTCCCACTACTATCCTCGCTGGTGGTGGAGCCGGCCGTAGAATCATCATTTCCGCCGCCGAGGTTTCCGCCTCCGCTGTTTCCTCCCCCTCCACCGCTGCCGTCGGTGATCGCTTCACGGAGGCGAGAGCCAGTCGTATTGAGTCGTTGGCCGGTAGAGTGGGCTCTCGAATCACCAGAGTTCAAGACGTATTGGCCACCGCTCTTGACTGCGGGCTCATCGCGCACTCCTCGAACGAAGTTTCTCCCACCCTGTTTGGCCGATTGGACTTGTTCACGCCCTCTAGACAACCGACTACGGGCCTTCTCAGCAGACATATGCCTGGCCGCCCTGTCGGCGATGAAGAACAACGCCCCGGCCTGCCAGAACAAAACAAACGGAGAGGCAACGGCGAGAAGCGGGATAACGAGTGCCGTCAACCAAGCCCCGAACTCACCGGCTGAGGGGCCGAAGCTCGTCCCCAAGATGTCCCCGAGACGGAACAGGAGAGCAACTGGAACCGTCATAAACAGGAAAGGGACGTAGAACCCGGCCAACTTCTTCATGAATTTCGAGACTAGGGCGAACGGCCCGACGCCAGGGATCCAGAATACAATGAGTAGTGGCATCAGGAACACAAATAGGTAGAGTGCCAGTTGTCTCGCTAGGTAAATCAGGCCGATCAACACGAATAGGAGCAAATTCGTTGAGAGAGCGACGACCGTGCCGAGCACGCCCATCCCAGTGAACGACAGCGTCTGGAATAGCGAGATTTCTGACACCGAGGGGACGAGGAACCCAGCCAATGCATCCATAAACCGCAACGATAGCGCTGAGATCCACCACCACGACAAGATACCGAGCAGTCCAGCGAAGGCGCGTTTCTTGAGCTTCGAGCGATGGTATCCGTTGAACAAGTGGCTCGTCGATTCAAGGAAAATGACGATTCCAATCGAGAGGCCGTACAGCGATAGCGAAAGCGGGATAATCATCTCCCAGTAGTAGTCATAAATTCCGGGCCACGCTGCGTTCGTCGGCTGATTGAACACCGAATCTGGATGGGGAGTACCCACCACTGTCCGCAAGACTGCATCACCGTGATTCTCTATGACGGTCTCTATAGGGCTGAAGAGTATCTCAAGGAGTTCTTGGATAGCGCTGATGATAATGTCTCCAAGAGCACCTCCATCGCTGCCTCCGTCACTTTGAGCTAAAACCGGAGCAGTGCCCGTAGTCAGTAGCCCGAAAAAGACGAAGATAGAGCGAACTAGGAATCGGACGGGACTACGCATTGTCTCCACCCCCGTCCAGTAGTTCAATCTGGACGTCTTTACACGGGTGTTGGATTGCGCCTTGATCGTCGATGTGGTATCCACCGGACAGTTCCGCCCGAATCGGTTGCTCAATATCTCCGTGTGGGGTCTGAACAACAACGGTTAATTCTGCAGTATCACTCTCACATGAGACATCGTCGTTGTCATCGATGACGAGAACACCCCGTTGTTTCAGGAATTCCCGTTCAGTACCGGGGCTGAGGAATTCTTCGCTCGCCTCCGGACGCTCGAACGTGGTATCAGCAACGCCGTCTCCTTCGATTACCTCAGGTGCGTTCCGATACGGCGCATTCCGGAAGCCAATATTATACACCCAAGAGGGACCAGTACCGACGTTCTCGACCGTCACAAAGAGCCGACCGCTACTGTAGCCATCATCTTCATCGAACTCCGGTTCGACATCGACGATCTGGATATCGGGCCGAAGCTCCAGGGACATCGACTCAGATGTCTCGCCCGAAACGGCGACTAACTCGTACTCGCCGGCAGAGTACGTCCCACCAGTCTTGAAGACAATCTGTATTTCGACTCTTGTAGCTCCCTGTGCAACGGTTGACTGTTCGAACGTAGTACCATCTGGACCAATCAGATTGAGTTGGTCGACATCGTGATCATCAGCCAGCGTCACCACAAGGTTGGGTCCCGCGAAGCTGATTTCCTCAAATACCGAATCTGTAGACGGCGACGTAGAGGACGAACCTGTTGGGGATTCAGTCTGGTTGCCGGGACCATCGGTTCCGGAACACCCTGCTACTCCTGCAAGCAGGGCTGTTCCAGACGAAGCCAAAAGACGGCGTCGACTAATCCACCGTTCCGAATTCCGGTCATGGGATTCTGAATGTTCTCTGATCATTATAGTGACCTCCACGGGGGCCAGATACGCCACCCTGTAATCCGATCGATGAAGAACACTGCAAGGAGGAACAGCGAGACGGGAACGCCGATCCGGAACAGCGTCGACACCAACTGGAGCACTGAGCCTTGCAGCAGGACAGTATCCGAGTCGCCGGTATAGCCGGGAGGATTGAGCCACCAGTGGCCGGGTTCGTATCGGGCCGACACACCGCCAGGGGAACGTTCAATCGTCGTCGTGACGGTTCCGTTCCCGGTCGTGTTCACCCGCTGCCCGTTGACGACGACGTAGCCGTCCCGTTCGTCGGTATTGATTGGTGCGCCGGTGTTCGCGTTCTGGAGGGTCACCCGGACGGTGACCGTATCTTCGGTCTGGTTCACCACCTCCAGAGAGAGGTTGCTCTCGTCGATCTGGATTCGAGCGAACTCATCGGCGGGCCGTTCTGCCTCAACCCCTCTGACGAGCCCCCACGCACGGACAGTCTCGGGCTGTTCGTCGGTCGTGGCCCGCGTCGCGATGCCGTAGCTGGCCGTGTACGACTCCGTGAGAACATCCAGGTGAACGTTCGACGGGAGCGTCGGCGGCGACGTCGACGTCCCGTACACATCCAGTATCGTCACGTTCCGGCGGGGCGACGGCGTCGGCCCCGTCTCGATGGGGTACGCGTTCACCTGGAGTGGATGGAGCGGTGAGTGGGCGGTCCGCTGTCCGTCGTCCGAGCTGTAGACCAGCGTATCCCAGTCCTTGTCTCGGGCTGAGTAGAACCGCCAGACACCTCGGACATCACCGTTGGGCAACTGGTAGCCGAGCCACGGCTGGTTCTTGTAAACGACGAGGCCGAGATCACCGTTCGGATACTCCGCGATGAACCCTGATACCGCGAGGTCATACTTCGTGACCTCGATGGAATCGGTTACCGTGACGGTCTCGGTCGGGTATGAAACGGAACTCTCCCAGTTGGTACAATCGCCTTCGTCGTTGTGAGCGGTACAAACTTCGACCTCCTTCCGAAGTCGGACCGAGATATTCGCCTGGAGCGTGAGCTGGTGGTCCTCGCCGGCGTATCCATCCAAGGAGTACGACAGTGCCGGCGTGTGGGAACCACCAGCCGTCGTCTCCTCGTCGCCGTCGACGAGGAGTCTCGTCTCCTCAACCTGATGGCTCTCCAGACTCCAGTAGACACGTCGATCGCCGGAGGTGTCGTCAGGCGGCACCGCCACCCGGTAATCGACGGTCCCGCGGAGCGTCCCGTCTGGAGCGACGTAAAGCGGCTGTCTAGACGACGAGAGGCGCGCTCGGGTGGACGGCTGAACGGCGAACACCTCAGTATAGGCTTCCTTGATGAACTGGTCGCTGGTGAGGTCCGCATCTGGTGGATGGATCGACACGGAGCTGTTGGTCGCCGGGAACTCCGAGTGGTCGCCACGGTTCCATCGCTCAACTGCACGCGGGGGCGAATCGAACGGGACATCGGTCCCCTCGCCAAGCTGCTCGACCGCCGACCCGTTACTCAGATTCGCACCGTCGGTCGCACCGTCTTGATCCCCCGACCACAGTTTGTGAAAGGTCTCCTCCGGAACGCCGTGGTCAGTACTATTCGGGGGATGGGCGCCCACTGGAACGGCGGCTGTCGATGCGACGAGGACGGCGGACATGACGAGTGCGAATCCTGGTGCGTGGTTAGAATCCACAACTCGTGCCACCGACCACGATGTTGTTCAGGATGAACTGGACGATCTCCGTCCCGAGGGGGGCGACGATCACGCCCCAGAGCAGGCCCTGATTCCGGACAGATTTCATCTCCTTCTTCCAGTCCGAGCGACGGGTGAACGGGATCGCCACCGTCGCGCCGAGCGCGAGGACGCCGCCGATGAGCGGCCCACCGAACTGGATGATGGTGAAGATGTTCTGGATGGTGTCGGCCATGTTCGAGTCGCAGAATGCGCTCCCCGGATCCGACTGTGCGGCCGCCGTCCCCACGAACAGGATCAGCGGGAGGAGCGCCAGCAGAATCGGGCCGATGGACCTGTGGATGATCCGAATGACGGACGTCGATTCCTCAGTACTGGCCGGCGTCTCGCCGGAGGGGACCTTAGCACACATCGTTTGTGGGAAAGGATAGCACGACCAAAAGAGGTCAGAAAATTTGAATGAATTTGTAGATCTTCAAAGTTCTCCAAGTTCTCTAGAGAAGTTCTCATTCTACTGGGATATATGCGACCGCATAGCCTGGGTCGAACTAATGTCAGACGCGGACACAGCAACCAGCGCCAGCAACTCCGACTCGGATGTTAGCGACGATGTGGCCCGAATCAATATGCGAATCCCGCAGGACAAATACGAGTGGTTACAGGAAGAACTCGACTCATTCACGAGTGATACAGGCCGATTCCAGTACCTCATCCAGTTCTATTCCGACCACAAAGAAGATGACACCGACTGCTGATCTGCGACCCACAGGGCGACTTAGACCTGCAGCGGAGCAACGATGAGAAGCGGGCAATCCTCGCCCTCGAAATAGTACTGCTTTACCGTCGTCGCGTCCTCGAACTCGTCCGCATCCTCAGGAAGGGTGATCGTGCGGGCGCTGCTGTGTTCGTGGATCGAGTAGATGCCGAGTTCGGAGAGGTCCTCACACTCGGCGGGATCCAGTTCTCTACTGACCGCCTCCAACCACGCTTCAACTGACACGGAGGACCGCTCGTCCGTATCAGTTTCACGGGGGGTACTGCGGGGACTGGCTTGTGCCATGATACATTTGCACATACTTGCGTCTTATCTACTAAATACTGACGGCCAATGACTTTCTTAAAATCTGACTATGTAACTAATGAAGTGTTTGTCTGACGCCGACCGAATACACGTTAAGAAACGCTATTCTGAGGCGTTGAGACACGCTTGGATATCAGCACCAGTCGGAAAAGTCAAAATCACGAGAGGAACGGCGACAAGCGACCACCCGACTGGATCCAACTGTGGAACCGGATTCGACGAGAGATAGGCTCCAATTCCGAGTACGACAATAGGGGTATAGAGGAGAGTCGGCGCGATCGAACCGAGTCGGATAGCGACCGTCGGAGCAGACGGGGCGTAAACGGCGTCAACGTATGGGCCACGTCGATTGACACCGAACGAGACTGATTCCGCATAGAGCCTGTGGACGGCGTAGTGTGCGGACTCATGGAGGATCCACGCTACACCACACGCGAGTAGGTAGACGCCGAATATCAGAACCGTCTCATGGAACATTGGAACTACCGTCGAACGGTTCGAAATGGGAGGACATCGCAGATAAGCCTGAAGGGTAACCGTGGCTAGCGACCTTAACCAACAAGCTCGTGAACAACGGCAGGCTGTTGGTTAACGCGGAGAGACAGTCGATACCGCTGCCGTTCCTCATTTGATCTCGATGACCTCGCCCTGGCCTTCGTGGAGTCGCTCGCGGATTTCAGTTAGTAACTCCTGCCCTTCCTCGTACAGCTCACTCCCTTCATCAAGTGACACCTCATCCGCGTCGAGTTGGTCGATAATCTCTTCGATTCGGTTCATCCGACTCCTGATGTCCGTGTCTTTTGCCATCGATTAGATCACCCCCAGCCAGAGTGCAGTAATGAGCAGCAACAGCACTAGGAGCACGACAATTGCAACCTTGTAGTAAACTGGCGACAGGCCCTCAGGCGCGGTCGCCTCTTCGACTGCCTCGGCCAGTTCCTGTTCGTGTTCGTGCTCCTGTTCAAAGGTCTCGTACGCGGCCTCAAGCTGTTGCTCAAGCGGGCCAATGTCGCTAGCCAGGAAGTCATTCCGAGACTTCGCGATGTACTCGCCGGCCGCTGTCGGTGTGATCGCGGCCATATCCGCTACCCGATCCGCGATTAGCCGGTCGTCAGTATGGCCAATTGCCGTGACGATCGGGGTGTTCGCGGTGAAGATCGCTTCCGCGACCCGCTCGGTGTTGAACGCCTGAAGGTTCGAATCGCTCCCACCGCCGCGGCCGACGATAATTGAATCGACGTCCTCGGAGCGGTCCAGATGGTGAATCCCGTTCGCGATAGACGTCGGTGCCTCTGACCCTTGGACGGTCGCATCCTTCACCAGGATGTCGACTGTAGGGTCTTGCTCGTGGATCGCGCTCTGGATGTCGTACCGAGCATCCCCTCGGAGTGAGGTCACAACACCGACCCGTTCCGGAAACGCTGGCGGGCGCTGTTTCTGCTCGTCGTCGAACCAGCCACGCTCTTCGAGCTCGCTGCGCAGTCGCTCGACCGCGGCCGCTTGGTCGCCGTCGCCGACGACGATCACTTCCCACGGCTTGAGGTCGATTTTCCCGCCTTCAGTCCAGTAGTCGATATCGCCTTCCAGGATGACCTCAGTCCCGTCCTCGAGCTCGGCGTCCATCTTCCGATAGCGGTTTGCCCAGATCATACAGGGGAGCTCGGCGTCGCCATCGGTAAGCGTGAAGTAGAGCGCTGTACTGTTCTGATGGAGATCCGTGACTTCGCCAATACAGCGGACACCGTCGAGGGCAGGCGCATCCTCGACGACCGAGGCGATTCGGTCGTTCAGCTGTGACACGCTGAGGACGTCTCCTGCCTCAGGCTCGACCGCCTGCCGTTCAGTATCCGGTGCGTCCGCCATCTTCGTTTCCTAACTTCTGTACAGGAACCTCAAAAAGCTACGTTCGAGTGACGGGCTTGGCTGCGTTACGCAGGCCTACAGGTCGCGGGGCTGGACCGTCTTCCGGTCGTTGGACTCGGCACGCTCTGCGGCGTCGTCGAGCAGTTCGGCGACCTCCTCGTTGAGCGTGTCGTAGAAATCTGCCGAGACGTTGTTGTCCGAGAGTGCGTCCTTCACGGCTGCTTTGACGATTAGGTCAGACATTCCATCGCGGAATTCACCTGTCCACTATATAAAGGTTCGAAGTTTTCACGCGATATCCCGACCCAGTCAAGCCAAAATCGCCTCGGGGTACCAGAGAGAACATATGCCACCCCTCAAAATAGAGAACAGACGGATGCACGATCTAACTGGGTTCCAGCGGGACATCTTGTATGTAACGGCCGGGCTCAAGGAACCACACGGGCTCGCAATCAAAGACGAACTCGACGACTACTACGAACAGGAGATCAACCACGGGCGCCTCTATCCGAATCTCGACGACCTCGTCGACAAAGGACTGCTCGAGAAGGGTGAACTCGACAGGCGGACGAACGTATACACAGTTACACAGCGCGGTCAGCGTGAAATAGAGGCACGTCGTGAGTGGGAAACCCAGTATCTGGGAACCGTGGACTCAGGGACTGCATAGCGTTCTATCCAAGTGGGTGCAGTAATCGAACAATCAAGTTCTCGTTTCAACGAAATACATCCGAGGGCTCGTTACGATCCATCCGCCAATAGGTTATCGACGAGGCGGGTGAACCGGTCGATCATCCGATCGGACAGCGAGGGGGAGATCTCTTCGAGGAGGCGAGCGGTCTCAGTCCGCTCGGCTGCGACCAGCGTCACGTGATTATTGACATCTCGGTGTTTCTCGATGAGATTCTGTTCCGTCAAATGATCCAAGTGCCACTCAAGGGTTCCCCGAGCAATCCCGAGGGACTCTGTGACAGCGTTCGGGCTGGATGTTCCCTGTTCGAGAACACAGAATAAGATGTCGCGTGCTGTTTCCCGGCGAAGGACAGCGATTGCTCCCCGCTCCCACGCATCATATTCCGGTGTGTAATAGTGGGTCCGGCCATAGAGAGGTAGGTTGACCACTCTCTCTTGATTCTGGAGTTTCCTGAGATGGTACTGTACCTGTCCTGGTGCGAGGTCGAGTCTCCGCGTGAGCGCGTTGAAGTGTTCTCCAGGGTGGGTGGCAATATACTCGTGAATTCGGTCACGTTGGTGTGTCATGTATCGAAGTTGGTCTCGTTCGAAATGGTTCGGGAGTGATAGACTGCAGCAATAACGAGCGCTACAAGAATGACATCAAGCCCGTGTTCGAGGAGGTGATGCTCGGCTTGTGAAAACAGGCCTACGATGGAGATCCCCGCAACCGCAGAGCGTCCAAGAAGGGCAGCCAATGCAGCGACGATTAACAGATATGGACGGGATTGGCGTTGAACGAACGCGCCGATCGCAAGTCCCAGAAGTACCGCTGTACCCGCAGCCGCGGCGGTGATCACCACGAGCAACGGAAGGGACTGCGAACCGGTAAACCCGCTATGGAGTGGGACAAATCCCGCCATGTGGGCTGAATTTGAAACGCAGTTACCTGAGAACGTCGATTCGAGTTACTCCGGATGTTAGAATTGTAGAGAGTGGTTGGTGGTTCCAAACCTCTTCAGAGGGAGCAGTACCCAGATGCGAACCCAAGATTGTCTCACTTTTTTGTCCTTCACTATCACGACATACACGTATGTCCTCGTTCTCAGATCGTGCGCTCCTGACGGCGGTCGTCGCGGATGTCACGCTGATTCTCGGGTACGCCATCAGTGCGGTTCATCCTGACCGTCGAGTGTGGCCCATCGGTGACAGCTCTTGGCGGTGGTGGTTCAATTGGTCAGCGCTCTCCGTCGTGTTCGCTGGGTTTCCCGTGCTGGGCGCGCTCGATCGGGACTCCTTCATTTTCACCGAACGTTGGAGCAAACTCACGGGTAGCGGTATCGCCGCACTCGGGATGGGATTTGCCCTCTCAGCACTCTTCGAACTTGGGTGGATGGAAAGCAGTGGAAGAGAAGGGGAACTTCGGACGAACGGTATCTACCAGTACACGCGCAACCCTCAGAGCGTGGGATTCATTACGTTCATCGTCGGCGCGATCATTGCAGTGAACTCCCGGAAACTGGCTGTACACGGCATCTTGACCATCCTCGTGTACGCACTGTTCCCGTTTGCCGAAGAACCGTGGCTGCGAGAGCAGTATGGCCAGGAATACGAGCAATACCGCAAGCGGGCCCCCCGATTTATCGGGTGGAACTTGGTGAAGAAGCTCATCACCAGATAGTCTACTACCGACCTTGAGCGGGGATTCAAGAACTCTACCAGAACCGCCTTTTCCGTTGGCTTCCTAACTGTCGTCAATGACTGATGAGAGAGGTATCCCTCGCAGAGAATTCCTCAAGTCGGCCGTCGCTATCGGAGGCGCAGCGGCATTCAGTGCCTGTTTAGGCCGTGAAGATGTTGACGTCCCAACAGGGCCGGATGATCTCTCGTCGTATCCACAACGTCAGCACGCTTGGAATGAGGCCCTCCCACGGGACGACCACGGGAACGTCGTCGCTCCGAGCCATCGTGTGCTCCTCTATCTAAATTACCGACGAGACGGGCCCCCGAACGAAGACGACCGTGACCAAGTTGAAACAGCTCTCCGTGGGATCGAACACGCCTACGAGCGAAGCGGGGGCGGGTTATTGCTCACGGTGAGTTATTCTCCGGCATACTTCGACCGATTCGACGAATCGCTTCCCGAAGACGTTGACCTCCCTGATCCAGAAGCACTTGCGCCGTTTGAGGATCCCGAGTTCGATACGCCCGATGCAGTCGTCCATCTCGCGAGTAACACGGCACAGGTGGTGCTCGGTGCCGAAGAAGCCCTCAAAGGGAACAAATCAACCCTCAACGGTGTCGATCAGCCTGACGCTACACTGACCGATGTTTTCTCAATCGCCGACCGGCGGACGGGCTTTATTGGGGACGGGTTGCCGGCGGAGAATGCTGACGATGCAGAGGGTGTTCCGGCAGATAAGGTCCCAGAGGACGCGCCGCTGTTTATGGGATTCAAATCGGGATTCAAAAAGAACCAGGCCAGTGAAGATCGCGTGACAATCCAGTCGGGGCCGTTCGCCGGTGGAACGACCCAGCACATCTCCAAGCTCCAGCTCAATCTCAATCAGTGGTACAATCAGGACGATCGCTGGCAGCGTGAGGCGAAGATGTTCTGTCCGTACCACGCCGAGAACGACGTAATCGAGGGCGCTGGAGACAATCTCGGAACCAGCAGCAAAATCGACGACTGTCAGCCAACGGATGAGACGGCCCGCGAGATGGGCGTCGTCGGTCACTCCCAGAAATCCGCCCGCGCTCGCGATGACGATGACTCGCCTCTCATCCTTCGGCGCGACTTCGATTCTACCGACGGTGAAACCGCCAGCCTCCACTTCCTTGCGCTCCAGCGACGGATCACCGACTTCGTCGACACGAGAGAAGCGATGAATGGCACTGACGTCACCGAGCAGTCGGCCGTCGGTCAGCGAAACAACAACGGCATCCTGCAGTACATCCGAACGGAGCGTCGCGGTAATTTCCTCGTCCCCCCACGGTCGTTGCGTTCGCTGCCGCCTGCGCGACCGGTCGAGAACGCACAGGAGGTGACGCATGAATCGTCGTGACGTGCTTCGGGCGGTCGGGGGCACGTCACTCGTGGGGCTCGCGGGGTGTACCGGCCTGTTTGAGACGCGGTCAGCGCGGGCACCACCGCTCCCCGAGAACCGCCCGGACGCAGTCTACTATCCGACCCACTACGAGGGCATGAAAATGCCCGGAATGAAGGAACAGGGCGGGTACAGTTGTGCGCTCACGTACTCGTATGCGCACCGGTTCTGGCTGATGAAGCCGAATGGGATCACGAAGGTCGAGATTCAATCCGAAGATTCGATTCACCTGATGCCGGTCGTTTGGGAGACACAGACGGGGATCATCCCACCCGATATCAATCCACAGCTCACGATTACACAGGACGGCGAGCAGGTCGACCAGTTCGCACCGTGGCCGATGCTCTCCCAGCCGATGGGGTTTCACTTCGGCGATAACGCACAGCTCCAGGGCGACGGCACATACACTGTCGAGGTCAGCATCGGCGGGCCGTCGACGCGACGGACGGGGTCGCTGGCCGAGAATCAGGGGAACGCCTCGTTCACGTTCGAGTTCGAATTCAGCGAATCGACGCTCAACGAGATCTCGTATACGGACATTCCCGACGACAGAGAAGGCACGAAGGGTGCTGTCGACCTGATGGACATGGAGATGTTACCGAGTTCGCAAGTGCCGACACCGGACGCGCTCCCGGGGGACGTTCGTGGCTCGGGGACGAGTGGGGACGCGAAGTTCGTGGTTACGATCCTCGAAGACGCGTCACGTTTCGGTGGGGACGAGGAGCAGAGGTATCTCGCTGTTTCTCCGCGCACACCCTACAATCGAACGATGCTGCCGATGATGTCGCTTTCGGGAACACTGCACCGTGACGGGATGTCAGTGTTCGACGGAATTCTACAGGCAACCATCGATCCAGAGCTCCGCTATCACTACGGAGCGACGGTCGCAGATGTACAGACGGGAGATGAGCTGACGATCACGGTCGATTCGCCCCCACAAACAGCTCGCCATGAAGGATACGAGACAGCCTTCGTTGATATGCCAGATGTGCAGGTGACGTTGTAGTTCCAAAGGTGTCTTTAGAATTCCAACCGAAGCCAAATCTATGGAAGAGAAGCACCTCCTACTGGCGACGTTACTTGGCGTTGTCTCACTCCTGGTACTCACCGGATTCGTCGTTCGCTTAGCGTAGACAGTCACAGAATGGCCGAGGCTGGCAGTTACAGAAACCCCCGGTTGACGACAGCGAGGTCGACTCAATGAATCTACCAAACATAGTATCTCAGAGGAGAACATGAATCGGAGAACGTTTCTCAAAC
This sequence comes from Halorussus marinus, assembly GCF_004521895.1. Taxonomy (NCBI): domain Archaea; kingdom Methanobacteriati; phylum Methanobacteriota; class Halobacteria; order Halobacteriales; family Haladaptataceae; genus Halorussus; species Halorussus marinus. The sequence continues at coordinate 68,200 of NZ_SBIR01000009.1, read as the reverse complement.
AGGGGACTGCTCTCTCGGGGGGCCTGGTACTGTCTGGTTGCCTGGGGCGGCTCGGATTCGAGACGCAGTCTGCATGGCGTGATCCACCGATCGTGGAGGATCGACCTGACGCGGTCTACTATCCGGCAATCATCGAAGGGATGGGAATGTACGGAACGACGACGGCAGGCAGTCTCGGATTTGCACTGATGCACTCCTTCCCGCACCGTTTCTGGAACCTCACTGGCTCACGAAAGACGAAAGTCGTCGTTCAGTCGGATGATTCGGTGCATCTGATGGCGAGTGTCTGGGACACCGAGACGGAGACGATCCTCCCGGTCGACGTCTCTGTCGAAATCAGTAACAGCGACGGTCGAGTGTCCTCGACCAACCTCTGGCCGATGATCTCGCCGAATATGGGGTTCCACTACGGCGACAATATCGCTCTCCCGGGGGAAGGACAGTACGATGTGACGCTCCAGGTTGGCCCGTTGCAGACAGCTCGTACGAGTCCATTCAACGGGCGATTTACAGAGGGACAGTCTGCCACGATGCAGTTCACGTTCGATACGGATGAGACGTACAATTTGGAGATTCGCCGGTTAGGGGACAAAGCAGGCACCCGTGGGACAGTCGATCTAATGGATATGGAAATGATTCCTGAACCGGTCGTGCCGACAAAATCCGAGCTTCCCGGTCGACTACTCCACGAAGGGCAATCCGGTGACGCAACGATGCTGGTTGCTCTCGTTGACGGTGACCATCGGTTTAGTGATACTGAAGGACCCTTCCTAATCGTTTCTCCACGCACACCCTACAATCGCGTGATGCTCCCGAGGATGGCTCTTTCAGCAACACTCGACCGTGGAGGGGATACAATCACACAAGGGACACTCCAAGCGTCCCTTGATCCTGACCTCGGGAGTTTCTATGGGATGGGTATTGATGAACTCAAGACTGGCGATACGGTCAGAATCACTGTAGAGACACCACCCCAACTGGCGCGCCACGACGGCTACGAAACCGCGTTTCTCGACATGGACCCGATTGAGTTCACTGCCGAGTGATCTTTCTGGTTGAGTTCTGACCTTAGTGTGCGATCCGTTGTTCTCTCGAAACCACCAGAATCAGGGTAGATATGGGGGCGTCGCTCCTGGAAGTGAGAGAATCCAGAGGCTAATAACGGTGTACCCGATCATCACACCGATGAACGGGTACTGGCTCCGGATTGCGACGAGACGACTCGAGAAGAGTTCGTAGGCGGTCGCGTGCGCTGCCCAGATAGCGAGGAGATGCCCGATGAGCACGTAGGCGATACTCAAACCCTCGAACCACCCAGGTGGAGACAATGTCAGGGGATTCGCTGGGGGCGACAGTGGAGAGAGAATTGCCATGCCTAGAGCCGGACTGAGGGATACAGCCAGTCCGGTGTAGTGGGCGAGGTGATATCCCGCTGCGATGGCCAATAGCGAGGGTGCAAACCGAAAGGCGATACGTTTCGCTGTGATGTATGTCCCGGTCCGTCGCCGAGAGAGTACGCCCGCATACCAATACGCGGCGAAGAAAACGACGTAGCCACTGACGAAAAGGAGTGTGTAGATGAGGATCGCACGAATCTGTACGGCTCCCACTCCAATATTGGAGAGGCTGACGAGTGCCTCGGTAGTTGCTGCGCCCGTCTGCGTCGTGATGAAGCCGCTGTACGTGAGCTCCCAAATCAGCGCAATGACGAACGCAACATCGGAGGTGTCCGTGATTAAGTCTGAGTCAGTCAGGTCGCTACCGGGCAGTTTTACAGTGAGCTTCCCGTCCCGCCGTTTTACAGGGGCGACAGCCCCGAAAAATCGGAACAGGACGGATAACGGATCTGCGTTCTCGAACCACGCGTCAGGACCGAAGAGTACTGCGCCTGCGATTGTGACGGCACTGTAGCCGAGGATCGCAAGCGAAAGAATTGACGGAATCGTGCTGACAGGGAAAATCACCTCAATCCACACAAGGAGTAATAGGCCACCGACAGCTGGCCATCGGGCTAATTCTCTTGGATACGTTCTGTGTCCAGCTGGGAGAAGCGAGACGATCCCTCGCCAGGGGTTCAGTGCTGGCCAAACGTTCCCTCCAAGATACGTAAGCATCGGCAAGCCCGCTCGAACGACGACAAATGTGACGAGAATGGTGAAGCTTGCTGTCGGGAGCTGCGGTCCGGTCAGTCCGAGATACACTGCCAGTCCAAGGACGACAATCCCAAAACTACGTCCGATCCATCGAATCGGTGTCCACCAGTCGTCGACCGTCGGACCGGGGAGTGACCAGTTGTGGAGATAGCGGATAAAGGCTCGATCAGTAACGAAGCTCGCAAGTAGGGCAGAGGCGCCGATCGTGGCGCCGCCAGTGGCAAGATACAGCCATCGGGGAACGGCAAGGGTATCCCGAGGCTGCTTCGAGAGCGTCATCCCGTTACCGGCAGCGACTGTTTCGGTAAACAGCGTCAGTATCGAGACCCAGAGTACAAACTGTACGAAGAGTCTGAGCTTCGTGTTCGAGACGACCCAATGACGAAGCCTCGACCCTGGACCTGACTCTATGTGTACCTCTTCGCTTGCCCCGGTGTTCGTATCTGAGTCAGGCAAAGATAGCATACATGAATAGAAGACCGAAGTACAGGAGCACGAGGGCTCCAAGCGCTTTCAGACGGAGTGTACGCAACTCGTCTTCTTCGTCTGCTCGGGCAGAGAGGAATGCGTCCTCCTCGTCGTCATCCAGCTCTTGGGGATGTTCTAAGCCTTTGTGGAGGACGAGGCGGTCGGTCGTCGGGAACGGATGCCCACAGTAATCACACTCCCCTGCAGGTGAGTCACGCCGTGGAACCGTAGTGCCTTCGTATGACATACTCTCGAAAGCTGTTATTCGGCCGTAGGCCAGTCAGCGTTGAAACCGTTCTGGTTCGACGTTCGAACTTCTCCGCTCGCGTATCGACCTACGTGGCGTCATCAATGGCCAGAATGGTCGGTTACAACAGATCTGCTAGCGAAGAACGAAGTTGTCCAAACGCTCCCTTTGACAGCGTGGAAGTAGTCTTTTGTTCAGAGTGGTTGTCTTCGACTGGAGACTGACTCTCCGTTTCTCGCTCTTCTTCGTAGGCGTCGCAGTAGATGCACATAAAAAAGAGTAGGCAGAGCGTCTCTATAAAACCATTTGACCGTAAGATGGGATAGCGCGGAGAATCGGGACTAAGCAGTATTACCAGCTTCAGACTGTGAGGTTATACCGCACCAATATTAACTAACGGCTGAATTACAGCCATTTTCTATTAACTATAGGGGTATCAATAACAGCCGATTTATTATATCGTGAAGCTCAACTCGAGATAATGAGCGATTCCGAAGACACGGATTCAACCTTCACGGGAGCGAGTCCATGGCCACTCTTTGTCGCTATTGGATTTGCTCTCTCGGAGGTCGGTGTCGTTCTCGGCCTTCGTCCTGTCTCTGTTGCGGGACTGTTGTTGTTCGTCGGATCTGTTGCTGGCATTCTCACAGAGGCGGAGTATATTACTGAACCAGCGAAAGCAGCAGGTGTTCAAGGATTCGTCCTCTTCGGCATCGGTATCTTGCTGATCACACAGAACCAGACCGGGACGACAATCCGCGGTCAATCGATTGCGATCGCTGGTATCCTGTGTCTCGTTGGTGCACTTGTCTGGGTAGGCTTCGTTCGAAGGAAGACCCGCGCAACGGTATCGACAGCAGAGACGTCGGAAACAACATCTGATTGAGTTTCAGTAACAAACTATCGATGGAATTCGATAACACGAAAACGGTAATCGCGTTCGGGGTCCTGCTCACCCTCATAATTGGTGGGACGATGATGAGTCCGACGAGCAAAAGTACAGTCATGATGGTGAGCGTCGGCCTCGTCGTGTTTGGAGTCTTTACGCTCTTCCTCGAGGTCAAACACGGTGAGTATCGAGCAAACCATACTTAGGTCTGCATTTGAGATGAGACAACGGCCGAGTTAATAATATAGGGCAAAGTATTTATTAGGTATTGGCAGAAAATGGGTGTTTTATAGCAGTCGATTTAATAAATGTGTAGTGGCTAGGGGAGAGTGATGACCTCCCCCGACGACGATTCCCACAACAGGAGTGGTGAGCCACCGGATCGCGCCCACGAACACGAAGAAGGGTCCCACGAGCATAGTCACACGCATGACCACGACCACAGTGATCACGAACACGCCCAACACACAGAACAGGGCGTCGACGACGTTTCTCCACCCATAGACCAAGGGGACGTTGCACAATTCGCGGTCCCGGAGATGGATTGTCCATCCTGTGCAGGAAAGGTAGAGAACAGCGTCGAAAAACTGGACGGAATCCGCAGCGTCGACCCGCAAGTGACGAAAGGGACGCTGACCGTTTCATACGACGGCGAACAAACGAGTGCCACCGCGATTGCTAATCGGGTCGAAAAGGCCGGGTACACCGTGGAGGACACCGGCGAAGTGTCCTCGAAATTCACGGTTCCGGAAATGGATTGCCCGTCGTGTGCTGGCAAAATCGAGAACGCTCTCGAGAGGGTCGAGGGAATTACAACATTCGAAACCCAGCCGACGACCGGAACCGTCGTCGTCACGTACGATTCTTCGAGGACTGGAGAAGCCGATATCATCGGCGCTATCGAACGTGCCGGGTACAAGGTTACAGACACGTCGAGCGACGAATCAGGACGGCAGGACCCGACTGAGGAACGCGAGAGCATCTGGACGAGTCCACGAGCACTCAAGACGTGGATCAGCGGTGGATTCGTCGCTCTCGGCTTGCTCTTCGAGTTCTTCCTGACCGGGCAGAATGTACAGCTTGCAAGCCTTCTCGGAACGGAGCTGCTCGTCGCCGACGTACTGTTCCTCGTTGCCGTCGCGTCCGGTGGTCAGGAGATCTTCCGCAACGGCTACTACTCCGCTCGGAATCTGAACCTCGATATCGACTTCCTGATGTCGGTGGCTATCCTCGGAGCACTCGTTGCGAGCCTCGCCTTCGGTGAGGCGCTCTACTTCGAGGCGGCCACCCTCGCGTTCCTGTTCAGTATCGCCGAGCTGCTGGAGCGGTACTCGATGGATCGCGCTCGGAACTCGCTCCGGGAGTTGATGGACCTCTCACCGGATGAGGCAACCGTCAAACGGGACGATACCACGGAGACAGTTCCTGTCGACGAGGTCGCTGTCGGCGACGTGGTCGTCGTCAAACCGGGGGAGAAGATCCCGATGGACGGAACCGTCGTCGACGGTGAAAGCGCCGTCAATCAGGCACCCATCACAGGCGAAAGCGTACCCGTCGACAAGACGATGGGAGATGAGGTATACGCCGGCACGATCAACGAAGAGGGCTATCTTGAGGTAGAGGTTACCTCTGAAGCCGGTGATAACACGCTCTCGCGAATCGTGGAGATGGTCGAGGATGCCCAGTCGAACAAGACCGAGCGCGAGCAATTCGTCGAACGCTTCTCAACGTACTACACGCCAGTCGTCGTTGCCTTCGCCATTTTGACGACGGTGGGAAGCCCGTACGTTCTCGGCACGACCTGGCCCACGGCCGTCGTCTACGGGTTGACGTTACTGGTACTGGCCTGCCCGTGTGCGTTCGTCATCTCGACACCCGTGTCCGTCGTGTCGGGAATTACGAGCGCCGCGAAGAACGGCGTCCTGATCAAGGGCGGCAACCACCTCGAAGCGATGGGGGCCGTCGACGTCGTCGCCTTCGACAAAACGGGGACGCTCACGAAAGGTGAGCTCACCGTCACTGACGTCGTTCCATTAAACGAAAATTCGGAGGAAGACGTCCTCCGGTGTGCCCGCGGGCTCGAACAACGGAGCGAACATCCCATCGGCGAGGCGATCGTCGCTGAGGCCGGCAGCATGGGAGTCGCCGAGCGCGAGATCGATGATTTCGAGAGCATCACCGGCAAGGGCGTCCGGGCCGACCTCGACGGGACGCCCCACTTCGCTGGCAAGCCGGGGCTGTTCGAGGAGCTGGGATTCGACCTATCACACGTCCACGCGACCACTGACGGCGGTGTCGTCACCCAGACAGCTCGGCAGATATGCGACCGGAACAACTGCCTCGACCTTCTCGACGAGACCGTTCCCGAACTCCAAGCAGAAGGGAAGACCGTTGTCCTCGTTGGAACCGAAGACGAACTCGAAGGCGTCATCGCAGTCGCCGACGAGATCCGACCCGAAGCGAAGCGAACAGTGACGCGACTCAAGCAACTCGGCGTCTCCCGAACGGTGATGCTGACGGGTGACAATGAGCGGACTGCCCGCGCGATCGCCGAACAGGTCGGCGTCGACGAGTACCAGGCCGAATTACTCCCCGAGGACAAGGTGACGGCGATCGAGGAGCTCGTCGAGGAGTACGACGGCGTTGCGATGGTCGGTGACGGCATCAACGACGCACCGGCGCTCGCCACCGCCACAGTCGGCGTGGCGATGGGGGCTGCCGGGACTGATACCGCATTGGAGACCGCCGACATCGCCTTGATGGGTGATGACCTCGCAAAGCTCCCGTACCTCTACGAACTCGCACACGATGCGAACGGGGTCATCCGACAGAACATCTGGTCGAGTCTCGCTGTCAAAGCCGGGCTGGCAGTCGCAGTCCCGTTCGGATACGTCCCGATCTGGCTCGCCGTCCTCGCTGGCGATGCCGGAATGACGACGGCCGTCACCGGGAACGCGATGCGACTCTCTCGAATCACGCCGGAGACAGACACCGAAACCAGCGCTTCGGAGGGGTAAGATGGGTGCAGAGAATGAGGGAAACGCAACATCCCATACGGAGGCAGATCAGCAACGATACCCGTTCGGACTCTCGTCTCCGCAGTTTGCCGTCCTCGTTGTGCTCATTGGGCTCATCGGGCCCGGTTTGTTGGTATACACCTTCGAACAGGCGAACCTCTCTGCAGTTGCTGACCTCGTGTGGATCGTCGGCTATGGCACAACCGTATTTGTGGTTTGGTTCATCTGGCTTCGTCCGCTCGATTTCGCGGGCTCCTCCGCCCAAGATACATCACTCTCCGAAGAATCGGAGCGGTCCAAACCAGAACCGGAGGGAGCCGATGAGGAGATTACCTCTTCGGATAGCACTGAATCAACGGCGCAGGATTCGATGGTGACGAGTGAAGACGGGGCCCAGGAATCTACCCAGGAACAACCGGAATCCTCAGATTCGAAATAGAACCCCCTCTAATGTGAACTTATGACCCTTCACGAGCATACTGATGAGGAGACCGCAGAGCACAACCTCCCGTCTAAATCAAGTGGCAGTACGCGTCGGCTTGCGCTCGTCGCGGTCGTCAATTTCTTTGGATTCGTCATCGAACTGGCTGGTGGACTCCTGTTCGGGTCGGTCGCGCTTATCAGCGACGCACTCCACATGCTGTTCGATATGCTGGCGTACGCGATGGCGTTCGGCGCGAGCTACACCGCCGAACGGTTCGAGGGTGGCGAGGCGTGGTCGTACGGTCTCCACCGACTGGAGCCGGTTGCGGCCTTCCTGAACGGCGTCTTGCTCCTTCCAATGGTCGGATACATCGTCTGGGAGTCCTACCAGCGGTTCCTTGAGCCAGTGGCGATCAATCCCGAGTTGACGCTGATCATCGCTACGGGTGGCCTGCTGGTAAACATCGGCTCCGTGTACGTGTTGCAGGGTGGTGAGATGAGTCTCAACGAGCGCGGGGCGTTCTACCACCTGCTCGGTGACGCCGGTGGCTCTGTTGCGGTAATCGTCTCGACCGCCGCCGTCGCAGTGTTCGATCTCCCCATCGCAGACCCTGTGGCGGCCGTACTCATTGGGCTGCTGGTGCTCGCGTCGGCCGGGAACGTCCTCCGGGAAAGCACCTCGATCCTGTTGGAACGGAGCCCGGTGTCGTCCGAAGAACTCCGGGATGAATTGACGACACTCGATGGCGTCGACCAGATTGAGGATCTCCACGTCTGGCAAGTCTGTAGTCAACTCACCGTCGCAACCGTCCGACTGACAGATACGTCGACCACACTCGAGGAGCAACGGAGAATCCAGTCACGGGTTCACGACTATCTCACGAATCGAGGAATCGACCACGCAACCGTGGAGCTCGTCGGGCGTACCGATCCCGATACTGACCCTGTCGGTACGACGAATCACTCCCACTAACGATGTCCCACACAGCACCCGATCAAATGTTCGAGGTGTTGGACGAGACGAACGAGAACCTCATTGCGATTCGCGTCGGGAAGGGCACGCGAACAGGCTATCAAGAGCTGTACTCACTCCTCGTCGAAAAGAGCGATAAGCACGGGTACATCCACGTGTACGAGGAAGTTCCGAACTGGACGTTCAGGGCGTTTCTCACACACCTCCACGGGGTGGTTCCCGATCTCCGGTACGGCCCTGAGTTCGATATCGACCGGTACGCCGCAGTCGGCGATACACGATGGGCAAAACTCCTGTTCGACTGGTGGTATGCAATCCGACCGATCTGGCCAGTCGCCCCCAACGAAATGCGATATTTCGACATCAAGAAACGCGAGCGAGCTCTCGACTGGCTTCGAGAGGAAATTTAGTTACGAATACGATCAACTCCGCCGACGACAATGAGGAGTGTAGAGACAAGCGTCAGTCCAAGTTGTGGTTCCCGGAACCAGAATGGCGTTGACGGAACGACTGCCCGAAGCCCGACCAGCAGTAGTGAGAGAACCGGCACGCCGGCGTCAGGGCTGTCGACGCTGCTTCCGTTAGTCGTGTACTTCGGGGCTCCGACAGACTCACCGTAGGGCAGTCGGTCGGCTTCGTATGGGATACGCTCTGTTCGAACGCTCCAGACGACAGTCCCGGATTCGTCGACCTCTACGAGTCGCCGGTTGAGCGTGTCGGTGATAAGCGTGTTTCCGTTCGGGAGGCGATCCGCATCCCGGGGCCAATCGAGCTCGACACCCGCTGCCCGATCAAGAGCCCACGCTGGCTCCCATTTACCGCCCTCCGTTCGATGCAGTTCCACGACTCGGTCGTTCTCGCTGTCGGCAACGAGGACGGCACCATCCCCGAGCCACTGGGGGTTGTGCTGGTGGTTGAGCACGTCGGGGTCACCGCATCGAATATCGCCATCATTGTCATAGTCGTTCAACTGGCCGGATTTCCGGCAATTGGCATCGTTCGAATCGGTCGTATCCTCATTGATAACCTCAACGACGCCCTCGCCGCGCTCGATAACGAGTAGCTGGTTGGCATTCCGTACTGAGACGAGATAGCGCCCAGAGCCGATGACGTCCACGTCGTTGATGTGCAGCCAGTCGGTCGTCGTCGGATCTTGTGGGGCGTCGTAGAACGAACTCGCATTCCACTGCCACGTGACTTCGCCGTTCTTGACAGTAAAGATACGCTCGTACTCCATATCGGTGACCAAGTATTCTCCCGATTCGAGTCGTTCGACATCGTGGACTTCGCTGTTCTTGTTCGTTCGCACCGGGAAGCTATACTCCGAAACCACCTGCAGGTCTTTCCCGGGGTCAATGACTCGGAATCCCGTTCGGGTACAGGGAGACTCGTACGGTCCGCACGAAGCGTACCCGCTGTCCATGAACCCGGCTAACACTGTTCCGTTCTCCGTTTGTGTGACGTCAAAATAGCTATCAGCACTCGATTCACGCCAGGTAGTGTTCGTCCCGTTGAGAAGATAGACGCTGCCGTATTCGTGCCAGCCTGGGCCACCCCCCTGAGACCCGACCAAGGTTCGGGACGTCTGGTCTGTCTCCGAAGCCGTCCCAATCGCAGGGGCGAGCATTGCACTGCTAACAAGCGTGAGAACGAACAGAACAACGCCGAAAAGGATTAGGTAGCTACCCCGACGGAGATCAGGAACGGCAACATTCGGAACGGGGTTCATTTCTGGATATACAGCGAGTACATGATGACCGCGAGGCCAAGGGCGACGAACAGGCTGTTGATGAGCACGCCGAGGGCCAATCCGACAGAAAAGAACTGGTTGGCCACGCCAGTTAGAATTGCCCCGAGTGTGATGATACCGAACCCGACACCAAGGACACGTAGCGAATCCGCACCCGTACGTCGATAGGCTTTAAATGCAATATAGGTAATCCCGCCACCGAGAAGCAGGATTACGAACTTGACGACTGCAATCGCCGTGATGACGCCGTTCATACTTCGTCCCCCATCATCGACCAGATATCTGCAAGCCGTTCGTCTGTAGATTTCGGCGGCCGATCGACGCTCACCGAAAACGTACCTGTGTCGTCCATAGAGATCGTGACGTCCTCGAACGACCGCTCGTAGTAGGTAACCCGTCCACCTCCGGGGTTGATCGTCTCCTGTTCTCGAACGAGGGAAGCGGAACTGAGGAGTTCTAATTTTCGATACAGCGTCGACTTGGGGATGTCACATGCGTCGAGGAGTTCGTTCGCAGTCATTGGTTCGATAGTTTCCTGGAGAATAGCCCGACACGCGGGATCATCCAGCGCATCAAGGACATCCTGTACCTCCGGAGTGTCCTCGGACGACACTGAATCATCTCCCATTATTCGATAATACGTGGTCCTCGGGATATGGTGTCCGATTGCTGGAGAGGCATCCCATTGGTCCCACGAACTCAGTCGGGATCGTGGTTCCAGAGTCATGACGGTCGATCCATCGAAAGAGGGGAGACATGGTGACACAATTATGAATCGTGCTGAATTTCGAGTCGTTGTTCGCCTGCGTCTGTGATCTCGTAGAGACCCCTCCCCAGTGGAACAATACAGCCCTCACTATGGAGGTGAGCACACGTTTGGTCAATGGTGATCGGGTGTCCATCGACGGCGTTAGTGATCTCCATCACATGGCACGGTGACTCATCAACGAGCAGCTCCAATATCTCGACCTCGGTCTGTATTGAGAACTCGCTCATGGTAAATATCGTATCATGACCCACTCAGTAGCTGGATTTCGCCCGGCAGGGGCTATCCGGTCAGTCATACTGCGCGTACACCTCGAGAAGCTCTTGGTATCGATTTCGGATCGTGACTCGACTGACGTGGGCGACCTCACTCACCGTCTCCTGTGTGAGCTGTTCGTTCGTGAGGTGGGTCGCAGCATACAGAGCGGCAGCCGCCAACCCGGCTGGACTCTTTCCACTGTGGACGGCATTATCTGTAGCTACCTCAAGCAGTTCTCGAGAGCGCCGTTCTGCTTCGTCGCTCACGTCGAGCGATGACGCGAATTGTGGAATATATTGCATGGGATCCTCCGGCTCGATCTCCAGCCCAAGTTCTCGGGACAGATATCGGTACGCTCGCTGGATCCGGATTTTCTCGACACGGCTGACATCGGCGAACTCCGTCAGCGGCCGTGGCATTCCGTGCTGTCGAGCAGCCGCATACAACGACGCCGTCGACATACCCTCGATCGAGCGACCGGGGAGCAGGTTCTGCTCCACAGCACGCCGGTACAGGACGCCTGCAGTTTCCCGAACCGATTCAGGAAGTCCCAGAGCGGACGCCATGCGGCTGATCTCCCCGAGCGCTTGCTTGAGATTCCGCTCGTGAGCATCCTTCGTACGGAACCGCTCGTCCCACGTCCGGAGGCGCTGTAATTGAGCACGTTTGCGACCAGAGACAGCCTGTCCGTAGGCATCCTTGTCCTGCCAGCCGATAGTCGTACTCAGACCCTTATCGTGCATCAGCTGCGTCGTCGGAGCCCCGACCCGACTCTTTTCATCGCGTTCCTCTGAAGTGAACGCACGCCACTCAGGACCGTGGTCGATTGGATTATCTTCAAAAACCAACCCACAGCTTTCGCAGGTCGCCTCACCGCTGTCGCTAGTCCGTGTAATATGACCCTGACACTCGGGACAGATGTTGTCGTTGGCAGACTTCACCTCGCGGTCGCGTTCATCTATTGACCGTTCCTGGGTATGTTCTTGAGCCATCATACTATTGGCATATAGGGGTTTTCCCTACAAACCGTGTGTCTTCTTAACAGTATCATGAGACGGCTCCTCAATGAATAGCAGGCGGTGTCCCACTCGCTGGGAATCCGGCTTAACACTTTGTCTCCAAGACATCAACTCGTCACACCGCAAGTCAACGTCCCTACCCAATATTATGTCTCAAGCCCGACTCCGCAGGCACGATATACGAACCGCGATTTCAAGGATTCCGGTCGAGTACAGGCATATCGCCAGTTTGACGCTACTAGTGACGTATATTGTGATGCTTCTTGGAGCCTACACCAGTGCAATCGGTGCTGGACTTTCCTGTCCCGATTGGCCGACCTGCTACGGGACGTGGGTCCCCTTCCTTCAACCCGAGATCATTGCTAACTCGCCATACTCTGCACTCCAAATCTTCGCTGAGTGGGCTCACCGTGGACTGGCGATGACGGCCGGGGTTCTGATCGTCGGCACGACCCTTGGAGCGTGGGTGACACACCGTAATACCCCGATTGTCAAATGGTCGGCCACGGCCGCTCTCGTCCTCCTTCCGTTACAGGTTATCCTCGGAGGATTGACCGTCACGGAAGATCTCCAACCGACCATCGTGACGACGCATCTGGGCGTGGCAATTCTCATTCTCCTCTGTCTCCTGACGACCTGCCTCGTCGCATATCTCCGCCGCTGATGACCCCTTGCGTATAACACAATGCCACAGATACCGACGATTCAGCTCACTATGAGAGCAGAACACGGAGCCTATGAAATCTACACTTGGAGTAGTGATCACGAATGACTGCCCATACCTGCCCGATCTGTACAGATCAATTCGAAACAGCTGGAGCAGCGCGTGACCACACATGGAACGTTCACAGCGCCTGCCATTATTGTGGCGAACAACTCGGTGACGAGACTGACGAGCAGCTCTACAGACACTGGCTCGTCGCGCACCCCGACGACCTCTCAGGTGTGGATTACAAACGGGCTGAGACAGCCGTTGATTCACTCACGTTCTCAGAGCGGCTCTCCGAGGGAGGTGTTGGAGCTGCTGTCGGAGGACTAACCCGCCGACAGCTTCTCCTCGGCGGTGGTGGTGCCGCCACTGCCGGTCTCGTGATCGGCGCCACCGCTCTCTCTAACAATACGAGCACTGAGCCGGATGACGGCGCGACTGCTGGAGGTGATACGGGTGCCGTTACCACTGCCCCGATTCCCGACTCGCCTGGAGACTTCCGCTATGCGACGATGGGGTCTGCTGATGCCGATGTCATGGTCACATACTTCGGGAGCTGGAAGTGTCCGTACTGCGCCCAGTTCAGTACGGAGATGCTTTCACAACTCGTGACGGACTACGTGGAACCAGGAACAATTGCGCTCGAGTTCCGCAATCTGGCATATATCGGTGGCGACCCATTTTTGGGCCCCGATGCACCGGCAGCCGGTCAGGCCGGATTAGCCGTCTGGAACACCGACCCAGCCTCATACTGGGCGTTTCACGAATACGTGTTCGGGAATCAACCACCCGAGAGCGACCAGTGGGCGACCGCCGAGAGATTGGTCGAGTTTGCTCAGGCCGCAGGCGTCTCCGAGACAGCGTCGGTCCGCACGGCCATCCAAGAAAATCAGTATGACGACGCGCTGCGGGCGACTGACAGGGCTGCGAGCGATGTCGGTGTCGATGCCACACCCACGCTCCTCATCGATGGCATGACGGTCAATCCACTCGGAAACGAAGAGCGAGTAAGACAGCTGATCGAAGATGCAGCTGGATCAAACTGAGTCATGGATGTCCGACGGACGATTCTGGCTTGCAGGCGGGGCAGGCGTCGCGGCGATTGCAACCCTGGGAAGCCTCTGGTTCAGTCTCGGCCTCGGTCTCGTTCCGTGTACCCTCTGCTGGTACCAACGTATCCTCATGTATCCGCTTGTCGTCGTTCTCGGCGTTGCCGCCCTCGAGAGCCACAACACAATCTGGCGAACAGTCGTGCCACTATCCGTGGTGGGAGCTTCAATCGCGGGATATCACTCCGTACTCCAAGCAACGACGGCCTCATGCACCTTTGCTGGCCCCTGTGCAGTTGTCCAGTGGCAGGCTCCGGTGCTCGGACTTACAATTCCGAATCTCTCACTCATCGCGTTCGTGCTCGTGATAATTACAGTCCTCGCTGGATCCAACCTCGTCGAACCTGAACGTCAGCTATGAACAAAATCACTACCGCGGGATGTCTTGGAATGAATAGCGCCGGAATCGACCTATCGAAGCCAGCTTGTAGGGTGGAGCCCTACGCTCACATCTGATTAATGTCGTCGATATCTCGTTTCCGGTCTGTCGCCTCGGCGATTGGTCTCACGTATGGATCATACGTCGCGGGGGCTATCGTAATCCTTGCCGTCGCGACGGTAGTCGGGTTGTTCGGAGTCGACCTCGCGTCGCGCCCAGCCCTCAGACTGGTTGTGAGCACGTTCTTCCTCCAAGGAGTGACGTTTGGGGGCATCGCCATCCTTTATCTCAAAGGCCGTGATCTCGGATTGGGATTCGTTCCAGTTCGTTCACCTGACAAGCGTGATGGAGCAGTGATTGTTGGCGGGAGTATAGCGATCCTGGGGTTGCTCTTTGTGGCGTCCTCAGTAATCACAGCCCTCGGTCTGAACTCGGCTCAGAATCAGATCGTCGAGGTCGGGCGACAAAATCCGAGTGTATTCCTTCTTCTGATCCCCCTTCAATTCCTGTTAGTCGGCCCGGGAGAAGAGCTGTTGTTCCGGGGCCTCGTACAGGGCACCCTCCGTGAAAGTCTCCATCCGGCTCGTGCAATCATCCTCGCAAGCGCTCTGTTCGCATCGATCCATCTCTTCTCGTTGTCAGGGGAAGGCAAACTGGTGTACATCGGTATCGCATTCGTCCTGGCCTTAGTACTGGGAGCAGCGTACGAGTATACGGACAACCTCACAGTGCCGGCTGTGATTCACGGGACGTATAACGCGGTGCAGTTTGCAGGGGCCTATCTGACGGCGACGGGCGGACTCTAAAAATCTGACCACTTTGTCGTCTCAATTTCAGACTCCTAACGGCGAACAAGTATAAATAAAAAGCCGCCATCTCCATTCGCCTTTTGCCGAACATATCCACGCACTGTCCCGTGAATTGGGACACCGCAGTCGCCCTATGTTTAGGCCAACCAAAATGCCGAGTGTATCATGACCACACGTTTCGGCGCACCCGGAACCGGACTGTCCCGGCGTGAGTTTCTCGCGGCAACTGGCGCGACGGGTATCGCTTCGTTAGCAGGCTGTTCGGCGGGCGGAGCTAACGAGCCAGCAGCAACGAGCGATACGGCCACGCAGACACAAACTGACTCGCCTAATCTCCCCTACACCAGCCCTCCAACAGTCGTCAACGTCGACGAGCAGGGTGGTGGAGTGACGATGCGGACTCAACAGGCCCGCCACGCCGTCCACCCGCTCGATACAATGGGTGGGCCCGTCGAATTCCCACGCGTCTGGGCGTTCCAGGCCGACGACAACGACCCCAGCGTCCCAGGCCCAATTCTCAGAACGACCGAGGGTAACGCGATGGAGGTGACACTCGACAACACCGATGGCCGACGTCCCCACACGATTCACTTCCACGGAATTCGCAAGACGTGGGAGAACGACGGCGTCCCGACGACGACCGGGATTCAGGTCCCGCCAGGGGAGACACACACCTACGAGATTCCCGCTAACGTCCCTGGAACGCATTTCTACCATTGCCACTTCCAGACCCACCGGCATATCGACATGGGCATGTACGGGATCTACCGAGTTGATCCCGAAGGCTACGAACCGGCGGACCGCGAATACTTCATGACGATCAAGGACTGGGATTCGCGGGTTCCGCGGAAGTGGGCCGGTGAGGCGGACTTCACATACAATTCGGCCAGTCGCAATCCGGACGTGTTCACCGTCAACGGGAAGAGCGCACCCCGAACGCTGCACCCCGAAGAAGGCTCACCGATCATCGTCGACGAGGGCGACTCAGTTCGCATCCACCTCGTCAACGGTGGATACATGTCGCACCCGATGCATATCCATAACCACCGCTTCCAGCGTGTCGAAAAGGACGGCGGGACGATTCCAGAGGCTGCCCGCCACGACATGGACGTCACGAACGTCGCCCCCGCTGAACGACACACGATCGAATTTACTGCCGATGCAGACCCCGGCATCTACCTGATGCACTGCCACAAGGTCAACCACGTGATGAACGGCACGTTCTATCCCGGCGGGATGCTCACCGGCGTGGTCTATCGGTCCGTCATGGATACTGACATTTTCAACCAACTTATGGAGTACGCTGGCTACTCCACGTAGAGACCCTCTACACCACGACCAGGACAGGATCTAACTGAACGATAGGGGTTACCCAACCCAGGTGGACTCCTGTTGGTTCGACATCACCCCGCTAAAACAGCCGTCGCTAGGACTGCGAACCGGTCATCGAAATAATCTGAATCAACACAGCTGGGGGCTAGCATGGACCGCAACACAGCGGATTCCGGCTACTGGGTCGGCCTATTATGCACTGGCGCGGAACTCGCCATGTTTCATTCCCAGGAAGAACGCGATGACCGAGAAGATAATCATCGAGGGCAGAACCATCATAAAGACCGTCGAGGAGGTCATCACGGTCGTGAGCGCAATCGCCGCGACGGCGACAATTACGACAAGGGGGGCCACCGAGCGCACAAAGTCGAATTCCATATGTACAGTTGTGACCGGATAGACAAAACCGTTAACAAAGTAGATTTGCTGGAAGCCGGTATTGACACGGTGCGAGCGGAAGCCCACCCTTTCACAGTCATTGCCGGAGTCGATTATCTAACATGTTCGACGCCCACTCACGCCGATTCTGAAAGCCGTGCACCCGGTGCACGGAGTTCCTCGATTCCATCGCTGAGTTTGCCAGCACTAATCGCAGCCAAATCAGCAACTACTGTTCAGCCATAGGACGACGTCAAGACAGAGTAGGAGGTAAAAGAGAGGACTACTCATATTGGGAGATGATCTCCAAGATATCGACAAACGTCGCCAATACCGGATAATCAACCTCCAGACCCTCATAGAGATATGAACAGAGGTCAGTGTAGGCATCCACGTCTGCCGACCGATCGATTCGATGAGCGTGGATTTCCTCCTGCCGTTGCTGGATCCAACTCTTACATTCATCATTCAACGTATGAAGCGTCTCGTATCGGTCGGTTAGTTCAATATCTGAGTTCCCCTGTAATTTCGTAGAATCAAGTTCTGCTATCGCCTCTCGAATCTCTTGAACTGTAGATTGCACGTCTTTGAGGGTAGTGAATTCATCCTGGAGGCTCTCCAGAAAGACTCGGCGGTTGTCAATACACTGCTGTGCGGCCTCGAGGAGCCGTTGTTTGATGAGCGGTGAGAACGTAGTCGCTTCTGAGATCAGGAGCAACACATCGGCCCCGAATTCGGCACTGAGGCTCGCCTCGAACGAATCACCGTACACGTCGCCGTAGTGGTCGACCGCCATCACAGTATCATGATACCACGGCTCGATGGTATTACGGACCGACTTCTCTTCGGATGTAAGGTTCTGATCCACTCCAACAACGGACCGTTCGAACCGAGGAGTCTGTGTGTCGACGGTCTGGATACGCTGGCGAAACCGTTGGAAGGCTTGACATTCGCGCTCAACCTCACGTCGTTCTCGTAGAACACTATCGAGGGCAGCATCCGTGTATGTCGGCCACGGGCCTTGTGCGAGTGTCATCGACAGCGTATGTCTCCATACTGTCGGTCCGAAGCACAGTCAATGTCGGCCATATGGTGTACAAGCGATTCCGGAGCGCACAGCTCGCAGTATACGCGGCCGCCTACCCGGAGAACGAGCTGTACGAGACGCTGCCTTGATCAACGATGGTCTGGCTTTCGGGGACGTCTCCGTCCGGCGGCATACTCCCCTCCGCGGGACCGCCGGGTTCGCCAACGACGATCCGACCGACCATCCCCAGAGTCTTGTGCGGGATACAGAAGTAATCGTACGTCCCCGTGGTCTCGAACGTGTGCTCGAACGTTGCGCCCTGTTCACTCAGCGTTTCGCTATTGAACGTTTCTGCGCTTTCGGGAATCCGGGTAACTGATGCTGAGCTCGTTCCCTCTTTGTAGGCGGTTGCCGAGTGACTGCCGCTCTGGATTTCGAATGTCACAGTTTCCCCGGATTCGATGAACAGACCAATGGGATCGAAATAATACTCGCTCCCGTCAGTGACCATCATAACAGTATTCGAGTCTCCAGACCCACCAGCTGTCTCCTGCGTTTCAGTCGTGGTCGGCTCACCGCCACCGTCTCCGTTCCCCGAACTACTGCATCCAGCGAGACCAGTTACGCCACCTGTTGCGAGAATTCCGGCTGTCTTGAGAACCTGTCGACGCTCCATACCACATTATCAAAGACCCCAACATAAGGGGAAACGGCGGATTCCCACTGAATAGGACACCGACCAGACCTGAAGTACTGAAGCTCCAAGTTGAAGCTGCTCCGTTGGTGTAGCTCGGCCAACCATCTCGGCATCTCACGTCGAGGACCGAGGTTCAAATCCTCGACGGAGCATCCCCGATCTGATCCACTGCCCTACCCATAACCCTCACAGATGGCTACCGCACAACAAGGGACTGAGGAACACATTTTGACCCGCTATGCCTCCGTAGAGATCGGTACAATCACCAGTCCGTGTCTGATTGTTCTTGCCACCGCAACGGTTGTATACAACTGGCCACCGGCTGTACTCGGCTGGTTTGTATCCGGCCTACTCGGACTTCTCATCGCAGTAGTATCCGGCCGGACGTCAGCAATCAGGCCCAGTCTCATCAAATGGCCCCGGGCTGAGTCAAGAGGCGATTTAGCGGTGAATGCGATTGCATACAACGGCGTCTTGATTATTGGCACCGTACTTGGACAGATCGTGTGGACAGCATCGAATAGTCTCCTACTCGCTGCAGGGGTTGGAGCCGTTCTTCCGGTCTGGTTCTTCAAGCATATACAGTTCCTCGTATTTCTGGACGGCGAGTGAATTCACCGTGCCGATCGTACTTTCGGAGGGGGATATTTCCACAGCCAGCAGGATCTAACGACAGTCAAGCCCAGGATATCAGAGGTAAATCAGTCAGGTAGAAGTGCCTCTCTGTCCAAGACAGAATAATGTCACCGGAAGAGCGTCACCCACGTGGAGATCCCTCCCGTGGACAGACCACTCGAATCGGGTCTGTTCGGCCACTCTCTGTACTTCTTGCCGCAATTGTTACGCTCACTCAGGTTCCCGTCGCGTCCGCCCACGGTACAACCGGAAGCGGTGGACTCTCGCAAGGACACGGTGTACTTCTTGCTTTCGTTGGTGCCGTTATTCTCGGCGGCTTCATCCTTCTCAAACGGACCGATCGCATCACCTCAACAACCGCCCTTTACGGCGTATTTGTCGGGATCTCCATCACGGCACTCGGAGCAATTCTCTTCGAAGGGCTCTCCCCAGATCCGACATATACTGCGAGTTCGATGCCGTTCCCCCGGTCGTGGTATCAGCCGTTGGCCCTACTGAGTGGCTTGGGCATCATGGTCGCGAGCTTCATCGTTGGGTGGCTCCGCTGGCCATCCCGCCCACGATACACGTTCCTCGGCATCCTCATGGGATTGTGGATCTCGTACCCCTACCTCATTCCTGGACTGGCAAGTGATACACACCCACTTGGGTACGCAATCGTCCTCGGAACACCAATTCTAGTCGGCTACGTTGTCTGGAAGGACGCAGGGAGTGTCATTCGCGCAGTCATGCGTGATCCGGTTGCGCGTCGCTTCGGCATCGGCGTCGGTGTCGTGTTAGCACTCTTTTTCGTCTCTATAACAGGATACCTCTCGTTTTTCCCCGAGGAGGGCTTCCCCGAAGAGGTGACGGTCGTCGTTCTACCCGCAATCTATCAGCTAGTATCGTGGCCGACGCTCGAAATCGCGATTCCGCATCTCCCGTTCATACATATCCCGTTCTTCCTAGCCCTGTCACCCGGCCAGGTCATCGTCGTCGGGATGCTAAGCGCACTCATCGGGTTAAACGCCGCTCTCATCGCCCGTCACTGGCGCGTCGAGGAACGAGCCGGCATGACCGAAGGGACCGCCGGAAGCGCTGCAATCGTCGGGACGTGTACCTGTGGATGCTGTGGGCCACTCGTCGCGAAGATCGCGGTACTTGCTGCCGGGCCATCGATTGCCGCCCCTCTCTACTGGGTGTTCGTCGATTCGGCCTCGCCGCTCAGTGCAGTATTCATCGTTGGAAGCTTCGTCCTCTTCACGGGGAGCCTAATCTACTCGGTCCAAGCAGCCCGACAGCCCGATCAATCGGCTGCCATCATCCCGGCGGACTGAGGTAAGGTATCTACTGTGATCTCACGGTACCTAGGGGGACAAATGCCTCAATATATGAGGGGAAAACGTCGTCAGTACGTGTTTTTGGAACTGGCAGCGGTACTGATCGTTGTCGGCACCTTCGCAACCGGCTTCCTCCCGTCGACGCCGTTCTACCAAGTCCTCTCCGGAGGCATCATCGTTGCGGGCTTTGCGGTCGGGTACGCGGGGCTCGGTGCCTTTGAATTGCTCGAATGAAGCGATAGGAATCGTCTTCACCCGGTTACAGCAGGTATCTGCCGCTTCGCTGGGTTGGTGCCGCTACTCGTGAAGCAGGTCTCGAAACGAATTCGCTGCGAGGAGACCGCCGGTCGCCACGACCGCACCCATCGCGAACACCGGATTCAGCAACCCCGTCGCTGCGAGTGGCATCGTGACCCCATTATAGAGCAGCGCTAGCCCGTTGTTCTGTTTGACACGCCGACGAGCTGCATCTGCGAGATCGAACGTCGTCTCCACCGCCGCGAGGTCATCATCGACGATAGAAATATCCGCGGCATCGGACGCGAGTGCCGTTCCACCACCGAGCGAGATTCCCAGGTCTGCGGTCGCAAGAGCCGGTGCATCGTTCGTTCCATCACCAACCATTGTAACCTGTCCCCGGGACTGTAACCGCCGGATCGTCGCGGTCTTGCCTGCCGGCGGGACCCCCGCAAACACGTGATCGACGGCAGGATGACTGTCGAGAAAGTCAGTAGCAGCCTCGTCATCACCGGTCAGAACAACGATCTCGATATCACGGTCATTCAGCTGCGTGAGTGTGTCATCCCAACCTGCCCGTGGTTCGTCCCCCACGACGACGACGCCCTCTGCATGACCGTCACGACCGACGACGACCGGAAGGTGACCGGCCGTTCGTGCCTCTGCGGCACGCGTCTCGATCTGCTCGCTCACCGACCACCCAAGTTCCGCGAAGAGATCGAGATTCCCGACGAGAACGCGCGTGTCCTCGACGACTCCTTCGACGCCGGTCGCGTGGCTCGTGAATTCGGTGATGTCCGCTGCGTACTCGTGGTCACTGCCATCGGCAACCCCCCCATCGGCTCTTGAGCGATCGCCCTCCTGATTCCTTTGTGCAAACGTATTCACGATTGCGTCGGCCGCTGGGTGGGATGCTCGCTGTTCGAGGGCCGCGACGGTTTCAAGGAGATCCGACGGTGCATCCACCTCGAGGACATCCATCTGGCCGGTCGTGAGAGTCCCTGTTTTGTCGAAGACGACGACGTCGACGTTCCGAAGGCGCTCGAAGACTGTCTCGTCGAAGATGACGATGCCCCGCTCTACCGCTTGTTCGATACTGGTTGCCACCGAGAGCGGGGTTGCCAGGCCAAGTGCCCACGGACATCCCACTAAGAGAACTACCAGCGCCGTCAGGACGGCGACGGGAATACCAGTCCCCACCAGAAGCGACCCCAATCCAGCGAGTACCGCCCCACCGACGACGACCGGGATGATGACTGACGCGAGCTTATCGGCCTGCCGCTGGACACCGTGATCCCCACTCTGGAGATTCCAGACAGAGGTGACGAGGCGATCGATACTACTGGTTGTCCCATCGCTCACCGTGAGGACAGCAGCCCCATTTGTGACGACCGCCCCGCCGACGACCTCGTCCCCAGCTTGTTTCGATACCGGGAGCGACTCGCCCGTCACGATCGCTTCATCGACCGTGCACTCACTCTCAGCGAGAACACCATCGACTGGGATGCGTTCGCCCTCACGGACGAGAACCCGTTCCCCGGGTTCCAGACTGTGTACGTCGACCATCGTCGTCCCATCGGCGCCATACCGCCTGGCTTCGGTGACGTGGGAGATAGTGAGATTCGTCAGGCGATCCATCGCTCGCTGCTTGCTCAGTGATTCGTAGAAGATGGCGGCCACCACACTCGCGGCAACCACGATCGTGAGGTCGTAGAAAACGTCGAGTCGACCGAGGAGAAAGGCAATCGTGCTGTACACGTAGGCGCTCACCACGGTGATCGCGACGAGAAAGTCCGTATTCGGCTGTCGCATCTTCAGACTGACATACGCACCCTGTAACAGCGGCAGGCCGGTAAACACGAGGACGACACCCGTCAGAACGAGAAAGAGCGGGAGGATCAACAGGCCATCTCCACCGCCGATCCCGGACGTACTCGCGTACATATCGAGCGTCCCCTCACCAAAGAACGACGAGAGCTGCGCCGGATAGAGGAGGACCGCATATGGGAGGAGCATGAACGTCCCGAAAATGACGCCAGCAGCGTAACGGAATCCCAGCACCTCGTCAATCCCTCGTTCATTCGGCTCGTCCGACCGGCGCGACTGTCCGATTATAGTCGGTGTGTCATCGCTCCCTCCAGCACGGAGGGTTGCCGAATAGCCGAGTGTACTCAGGGTATCACAGAGAGTTTCCTTCGAGACGCGATCAGGGTCGTATGTGATACGAACCGTCTCGGTGACGTAGCTTGCTGCCACGTCTACAACACCCTCGCAGTCCTCGGCGACTGATTCAAGAAATGCTTCACACGTCGCACAGTGCATCCCGTCGACCTGAAAGAAAGCTCGTTCCTCAGACCCTAATCGAGGGGTATCCGCATCGCGTTCGCCCGCCCCAGCACCGGACTCGCGCATGGGGTCGTCTGTCGGGTCCATCCGACTGTGGACTCCATCGCCACCGAGTACTCGATGGACGTTTCGACATCCATCACAGCAGAAGACGGTGTCGTTCTCACCCACGACTCTATCGTCAGGGACAGCCCTACCACAAAGCGCGCACGTGGAAGATGAGGATTGAGATGAAGACACAATTGATTACCACCGGCTGACAGCTGACCGAGCACAGCCATGGAACCTCAACGGCGACCTCGGCCGAAGCGCCATTACCGGTGATACAGAGGCATGGGTATTAAGCGCTGTTTGGAGACGAGTGTACTGGTAGATATCCTCGATCCGAAGCTCTGCTTCTGAGTACCAGAGAGAACATATGCCATCCCTCAAAAATAGGGAGCAGACGGATGCACGATCTAACCGGGTTCCAGCGGGACGTCTTGTACGTTATCGCCGGGCTCGAGGAACCACACGGGCTCGCAGTAAAGGCCGAACTCGACGACTACTACGAACAAGAGATCAATCATGGGCGGCTCTATCCAAACCTCGACGACCTCGTCGGCAAAGGCCTCCTGGAGAAAGGTGAACTCGACAAACGGACGAACGTGTACACGGTCACACAACGCGGAGTGCGGGAGATCGAGGCGCGACGTGAGTGGGAAAGCCAGTATTTAGAGGACGTGAACGCACCCACTACGTCGTAGAACCAGGCGAGTAGAACTCAATATCAAAGCGGGACTGCTTTACCCACTTCCCACGAATACGCATTGAGATGGCTCGGCTCGTCTTCTATCATCACCCACAGGCCGAGAATTTCTCACTCAAATATAGCTCGGCATCGGTAGCAGAGATCCGGTCTCAGCAAGAGCAATCCGACGAGTCGACAAAGCTCATCGGGTACCCCTTCGAAGCTCCGGTCTATGTGCTCTATGAAGGCGATTCAGAGATCGAATCAGCGCAAGATATCGACTTTGATCAGGAATGGCTGAGCGATCGTATTCGTGACCTCCCCCGTGCTGGGCAGGTTGTCGCATTCCGATTAGTAGAGTTGCTCGAAGCCGCGGTCGATGTTCGAGATGAGGATGAGTTCCGGCTCTACAAGGAGTTCGAACCGCAAAAGATCCAGCAGGCACTCGATCACGTCTCCTGGGGAGCACCACTTCCGACCGTCGCTGGAGAGGTGATGTCGAATTTGATTCTCCGACATTCCCTCCCGAATGCGAATCATCGAACTGGCATCGCGATGCTGCAGTTCTGTATTGAGAGTGTGGACCCGGATTTTGAGATGCCACGAACACACGTCGACGACGATACCTGGCGAGAGTGGGTCGATCCCTACATCGTCGATTCCAAGCGGCTCATTACTGTCCGCCGAAACAACCTCCGTTTCAAGCAACTCGAAGAGCTGGACGTCGACCTCGTCGAACGGAAAGATGGGATCCAAATCCGATTAGCCGAGTTCGAGCTGGATATGCACTGGCGAGAAGCCCTCACAGAGTATGCTGGGCAGCACGAATCTCACTGTACGGACTTCGCGCAGGCAGTTCTCGAACGAGCAGGACGGGACGATCTACTTGACCGTCAAGGACCAACGAAACAAGAGTTCATCACGTATCTGGAGAACGGACTGGTCGAACGAGACTTCAGAGAAATGTTTTGATCAGTCGCGAAGCTCGGCGACCGACTGACCAACCTCACGGACGTGTTCACTTCGCTCGAGGTCGAGTTCCTCGGCGAGGTAGTCAACCGTCTCTTCGAGGCTCATATTGGAAAGAAGTCCGTCTAACGGTATAAACCTAGTGCTGGCGCAACAATATAGCCCATCAGAGAAAGCGTCTGTGTATACCAAACTACGTACCCCTCGGGAAAACTGTGGAATCGGTGACCGCATAGCGATACCCACCGAAATTACGCAGTGTCGCCATTTGCTGTCCATCAACCGAACTCAATTGAAAGAAGCTCCGAAGCGATCGGGAGCGGTTCAGTCTGCAGGTTGTGCGTCAGTCGCTGGTGTCCCGCTTGGAAGCTCGGGGATGGACAGGTCCACGCGGCGGAGCAGCTGAGCGTTGATGGCGACGATGACCGTACTCAACGACATCAGGAGCGCACCCACAGCGGGGGAGAGCAGAATCCCGATCGGTGCCAAGACGCCTGCTGCGAGCGGAATCGCGAACACGTTGTAGCCGGCCGCCCAGACGATGTTCTCTTGCATCTTCCGGTAGCTCGCCTTACTGAGTTTCACGAGCCGAACGACGTCCATCGGGTTGTTCTGAACGAGGATGACGTCGGCCGACTGGACGGCGACGTCGGTGCCGCTCCCGATCGCGATGCCGACATCGGCCCGCGTCAGTGCCGGCGCGTCGTTCACACCGTCGCCGACCATCCCCACGAGCTTCCCCTGGTCCTGGAGTTCCTGGACTTTCTTGTCCTTGTCTTCGGGGAGGACCTCCGCGAACACCGTGTCGATGCCCAGTTCGTCGGCGACAGCTTTGGCGACATCCTGGGAGTCCCCAGTCAACATCGCCACCTCGATGCCCAGATCGTGGAGGGTATCGACGACACGGAAACTCTCCTCACGGATTACGTCAGCCATCGCGAACGCGGCAATCAGCTCGCCTTCACGAACAAGGTATACCACCGTCTGAGCGTTCTGTCCCGCCTCGTCAGCGAAGCGGCGGAGATGGTCGGGTATCTCGCTATCGAGTTGGGTTAACAGGTTTGGCCCGCCGACGTACACCTCATTTCCGTCGACGTTCGCACGGACGCCTCGGCCTTTGATCGCCTCGAAGTCGGTCGCGTCAGGTGCGGTGAGGTCCTGCTCGTCGGCGGCCTCGCGTATGGCTCGCGCGATCATGTGTTCGGAGTCGCTTTCGACGGCTGCTGCCAGCGCGAGAGCGTCGTCTTCTTCCACGCCCTCGACGGTCGCCATGTCGACGACGCCGTGTTCGCCTTCGGTGAGCGTCCCCGTCTTGTCGAAGATGATGGCGTCCAGGTTCCGCGCCTCCTCCATCGCGATACGGTCCCGGACCAGCATCCCGTTGCGAGCCGCCAATGACGTGTTGATTGCGACCACTAGGGGGATGGCGAGCCCGAGTGCGTGCGGGCAGGCGATGACGAGCACTGTGACGACGCGCTCGATGACCGTTGCGTCGAATGAGACCGCGAGCGTCCACGCGATTGCTGTCACGACTGCCGCCGCGAGGGCGACGTAGAACAGCCAGCCTGCCGCTCTGTCGGCCAGTACCTGTGTCTTGGATTTGCTCTGCTGGGCTTCCTCGACGAGGCGCATGATTCCCGCGAGCGTCGTCTCCTCGCCCGTCGCACCGACGCGCACGCGGAGGCTGCCGTCGCCGTTGATCGTCCCACCGATGACCTCGTCGCCGGGGTCTTTCGAGACCGGTTTCGATTCGCCCGTGATCATGGACTCGTTGACGTCGGAGTCTCCCTCTTCGACGACGCCGTCAGCAGGGACACTCGCACCCGGCCGGATGAGTACGAGGTCGCCCTCGGAGAGTTCACTCACCGGGACCTCCTCAGTGTCGCCGCCGTCGGTAATCCGCTCGGCGGTGTCCGGCATCAGCTTCGCCAGTTCGTCGACCGCACTCGAGGCCCGTCGCACCGACCGCATCTCGATCCAGTGCCCCAGCAGCATAATGTCGATCAGGGTGACGAGTTCCCAGAAGAACGCCGACTGCGTCGGGAAGACCACGCTCGCGAGGCTGTAGACGAACGCGACGGTGATCGCCATCGAGATGAGCGTCATCATCCCCGGCGACCGATCTTTCAGCTCCGGTACCGCCATCTGGAGGAACGGCATCCCACCGTACGCGAAGACGATGACCGCGAAGACGGGGTTGATCCATTCGCTACCTGGGAACGTTGGGACAGAGAACCCGAGCCACTCTTGCAGCATTTCGCTGTACAAGAGGACTGGAATCGACAGGAGTGTCGAGACGAAGAAGCGCCGACGGAACATCTGCTCGTGCCCTTCGTGCATTCCACCGTGGTCGCCGTGGTCGTGTCCCTCATCTCCGTGATCCACTTGGTGCTCGGTACGTTCATGTAGTTCCTG
This sequence comes from Halorussus marinus, assembly GCF_004521895.1. NCBI lineage: Archaea > Methanobacteriati > Methanobacteriota > Halobacteria > Halobacteriales > Haladaptataceae > Halorussus > Halorussus marinus. Next base: position 41,145 of record NZ_SBIR01000009.1, on the reverse strand, counting down.
TTCGGCCTCATCTGCGTCCTCGGCTTCCTCCTCAAGCAGTGACTGCTCGGTCCGAGAGACCTCCTCATCCGAGCCGGCATCACTTTCAGGATTATGGTCGTGGTGGTTACCGCCAGCAGGTGGTTGATCCGACGACTTCTCAGAGTCCTTTGAGTGATCGTGGTCGTCCATAGATTGGCTTCTTAGGTACTAGTTTAACCTGCAGGGAGTTGGGTGTGTGGGCAATTCGGATCTCATTGGGTAGACTACCTCTTTATGCTATGTCAATATACAAAACCGACAGCACTCCATCACTTATTTCCCTGGGAGGGCCATTCACGTTCGTCAGATTCTACGAGACGGAGCAGGGTTCGTCGCCGCTTATCTGTATCTGCAAGTGCTGCAGTAAACTCCTCGTCAGAGACAGTCGGAAGGTCTTTTTCTCGGAGTGTATCAAGGTTTGGTGACGGTGGGGAACGATCAGCAGGCTCGATGTATGCTTCTCGGAGCGTTTCTAGATAGCTCTCGACACTCGATCGGGCGTTTTTGAGAATTGTGTCGCTTGGATGAGACCGCTTGGAAAGCCCAAACTGGAGCATTGACAATGCCTCGTCGAGGATGGCAACACTCACAATCGGTGATTGGCCGGTTTGTCTGCTGTGGAAGTAATGGAGTATCGGGTACGCCTTGTGATTCGACGTAAGTGTGTTCAGTTGGGAAGTAAAAGTATTAAGAGGTAATTCGAGTCCCTCAAACTCCTCGCCGTTCCAGCTCGTAAGTAGAATCTCGGTACTGTGTTCACCAAGTCCGCTTACGCCATTGGCGAAAGATCGTTTCTGCGTGACTGCACTCAGAACATTGAGAATATACGTAACACTGAGTGTGATAAAAAGCATCCCGCTCGCCGTCGCGAGAGTCGTCATAATCTGCCAGACACCCTCCTGTGGGGCGAAATCCCCGTTTCCTAATGTGAAGATTGTGTATCCAGAGAAATAGATCCAATCTGACCAGGAAACAGGGGTTCGGTTCACGGTATCGATAATTGAGCTCTCACCACTCGCAAAGATGAACGCCCATCCACCCCAGAGCAGTGTAATCCACGTCGCTAGGCCAAGAGTGAGGATTATCGGTCCCGAGAGAGTGAGAACTCGTGAATTTCGCTCCCCAACCCGTCGTAACACTTGCCATGTCCTTGCCATCAACAGGGAGGTCAGCGGGCCGGCGCCTCCCTCAACCCAGAGTGTCGTCCAGAGGAGATCAACGATAACACTGGCAAGCAGGATTATACCGACTATGAGAAGTATTGGTTCCATCCCTATCCACCCATTGGGTAGAATCGGGGGATGTCTTGCTTCTGGAATGGTCTTATCTGAGAGACTATCCCTGAATCACCTTGGTCTGTGATTAGTTGGTTGTTCATCAATGGTAGTCTCCTCATTGGGAGAACAGTGCTTCCACAGTCTCTGTCATAGGTGTATCACTCATCGTATCTGGGCCTCAACGGAATTAGTTACGTTATCTCATACATTTCCCAGCGGGAAAGTTCCCTAAGAACCGGTAATACGATTCTTAGTCTAGTTACTCTTCATCACCCTTCCAGGTGACAGTCCGGCCCCACGTCGTCGCCTTGCCCCAAAGGCCAGAGCGCATACATTCCAATTCAACAATCTGGGAGTTATCGACGAACAGGTTAATCTCTGGGCCGAAGTTCTTGATGTACCACTCAAACATCTCCGGACCGGGCGCCTCGAAGACGAGGTTTTCGATGCCGAGCCCGTTGGCGATCTGGTAGGCCACGTCAGTCCGCCACTCGTTAACCTCCTCGGTGATGCCTTCCGCTTCAACCATTAGGAGGTCAGCGCCCGCTTCGAGGTGGCGCTTGCCCTCCTCGATGGCCTGCTCGGGGTCCTGCTGGCCCTGTTCCTCGAGGACATCCGGGTCCGTCGCGCCGCCAGCGCCGAACTGGACGTTGATCTCGGGCTTCGGGTCGATCTCGTAGTCCTCCGCGACGATCTCCGTCATCCGCACCATATCGTCGGTCCCGATAGCCAGGAAACCACTAGAGAGCTCGACGATGTCGAAGCCGAGCCGTTCGGCCTCCTCGAAGTACCGCTCGACCTTGTCGTTGTCCCGGATCAGGACGTTCTCGACGTAACCGCCCGTGGACACCTTGACGTCGAACTCGTGGCAAACGTCGATCAGCTCCGTCACCGCCTCCTCGGGCATCAGCGCGAACGATCCACCGCTGAACTTGTAGATGTCGACGTACTGCCCCATCGTCTCTAAGAGGTCGCGCAGCTCGCGCGGGCCCATTGGGTCATAATATGGCCCACGGATCTCCGTGATTCCCTTCTCTCTGGGCTTCTCCTCGCGCTCGTTGTGGTGTAGGAACTCGAACGTACGGTCTACCATAATTCGATTGTGGCTTCGGTCTCTGAGTCCTTAGTGAGTGGGGCAGCAACCAGTTCGATCTATGCTTGAGGGGCGGGATCTGCCGTAGACCAAGGAAAACTAATCATGCTATATTAGTGAGTAATGCCACGCACCCTATGCCAGCAGGGTGACGAGATTGGAGACGGTTGTCGACTCTAAGTCTTTAATTGTTGCAATGATCTTGTCTCGGCGATCCTCGTCGAGTCGAGTGCCGGCCGTATCGTGGAATTTCGTTTCGACCTGATCCCAGCTCATCGACTTCGTTGGATGGCCTTGGAAGGCGTCCTTCTCGACCACGTGAGTAGTGCCATCCTCAAGTTCGACGGTTACGCGAGCGGGCATCTCCCCGGATTCAAACCGCTCGGTAAATGCCTCGTCCTCCTCGACGGTGACGTGCCGGAGAAGGTACTGGACATCATCTCGAGTAATACGTTCTGGCTCGTACTGGGCGTTCCCCATCTCCCGGTCGAGGAGTGCTGCTGCCAGCATATACGGGAGTGAGTGATCGGCCTGGGCCTTCGTCTCGACGGTGTGGCGATCACCCTCGCCGCCACCGATTATGAGCTTCGCGCCGGCGAACGTTTCTAAATCAATGAGTTCCACGTCACTCCCATCGAGATTCTCTTGCTCCGCCAGTTCGATAACGCCTTCAACGGCAGACTGGGCGTACGTTTCAGCGACGTATCGCTTCGTCATGACGTCGTGAACGCGCGTGCAGCCTGGATCGAGGTCGACCTCGAACTCACCGCTGATAGTCTGCTTCCAGCCCTTCTGCCCTTCAAAGAGGTTCTTGGGCCCCTCCATCCCGTCACTGGCCAATAGGGCCGCGTAGACGGCGTTCCGGGCGGCATTGGACGAGGCGATGCCCTTCCACTCGTTGATGCCGCCGGTGCGGGTTACGCGGAGGGCGTTATGGGCGGTTCCGGCGATGCCGATGGCGTCTCTGGTAGTCTCGACGTCGAGATCAAGTACCTTCGCGACGCCGCAGGTCGCCGAGATGACCGTGTGGGTCACGTGGTCCCAACCTTTGTCACGGACTGGGGCATTCCAGGCGAGTTCGCCTTGGACCTCGTACGCGACACCGATTCCTTCTAGAAGTTCCTCGCCAGAGGCATCGACGGCCTCAGCAGCAGCGACGACCGCGCCGATGTTGTCGCTCGGGTGGGGCGTCTCGCCGGGCGCGAGAAAGGAGTCCATGAAGTCGAGATAGCGCGTCAGCGCAGTATTGTGCATCGCGGCTCCAACCGCCGATGCGGTCTCGTCACGTCCCCAGAGCGTACAGTCGTCGCCAGCATTAGCTCGCTGGACCGTCTGGTGGACGACCTCCACCGGATCTGCCCCAAGTGCATTAATCCCGATCCCGACCGAGTCGAGTACGCGCTTTTTCAGTTCCTCCCGTGTGTCCTCGGAGAGTCCCTCAGCGGAGACCTCTTGAACAAACTTGGCAAGCTCTTCGGTCGTCGTCATATCTCTAGGTACGGTTGCTCGCGGGAAACTTCCTTTGCCCAGGGTTCATCTATAAGGGGACTTAGGGTAGCAAACTGCGTACCACTCTCTTCGTCATTCACAGGGAAGTGAATTGGAGAGTGAGACATCGCCGACGAGAATCACCCCGCACATCTCCTCTCCCTGGAGGCCGCAGTAGTACTCGTAGATCCCTTCTTGATCAAATGCGTAGACGACGCTATCCCCGGATCGAAGGGTTTGCGTGCGGAACTGCCACTGGTCTGCGGTATCGTGAAACTGTACACTATCAACGACGTGGTCGGCTGACCCAGTGTTTCTCCAGATGACCGTCGTCCCCGGTGCTACCAACTTCCGAACTGGATCGAACGCCTCGTCCTTCATTTCAACAGTTGCTCGCCCCATACAGGAGAGACGGTCCTCAGGTTTATTGACGCCGCGGTCGTGCTATAGGATGCCATACGTCGTGGCTTATCGGAGGTTCTCAAGATGGACTCAAACGATGGTACTTCCCAACCCCCACTCCAGGGCGCACATGAATCGTTGTGGATAGAGACGACACCTAAAACAGAGTACGACACCCTCGACGGAGAAATTGAGGTCGACGTCGCCATCATCGGCGGTGGCATCGCAGGTATCACTACCGCCGCTGAATTACAAGAAGCGGGAAAATCAGTCGCAATTGTCGAACGTGACCACATTCTCGAAGGAGTGACTGGCCATACTACAGCGAAGCTGACGGCTCTCCATGGCCTCATCTACGACCATCTCATCGAATATTTCGACGAGCAACGGGCCCGACAGTACGCTGAGGCGAACCTAGCCGCCATCGACCACGTCGAGGCCACGGTAGAGGACCGGGGCCTCGACTGCGACTTTAAAAGGACAGCCGCATACACCTTTACTGAATCCTCCGACAACCGCCACCAAATTCAGGCCGAAGTCGATGCCGCTCAGCAACTGAGTCTCGCTGCTTCATTCCAAGAGTCTACGGACCTGCCTTTTGACATTGAAGCAGCAATCCGCCTCGACGATCAGGCACAATTCCATCCTCGAAAGTACCTTCTCGCACTGGCCGAAGAAATCCCAGGAGAGAGCAGTTACATCTTCGAGAACACGACAGCGATGGACGTCGAGGATGGTAGTCCCTGTCAGGTATCGACCGATTGCGGGTCGATCACCGCAGATGCGGTGGTCGTCGCGACGCACTTCCCGGTGTTCGACCGTGCACGGTACTATGAGCGATTGTATCCCAAGCGCTCCTACGTGCTGGCGGTACGCTTGCAGGGTGACGCGCCGGCAGGAATGCACTACAAACCGGAAGATCCGTACTTCTCGGTTCGGCCGCACCCTGCTGGCGAGGAATCGATGGTCCTCGTCGGAGGACAAAATCATCGAACTGGCCATAGTGATAGTACAGTTGATCGCTACCGGAAACTCGAACAGGAAGCATTCGACCGCCTGAACGTCGACGAGATTGCGTATCGCTGGTCGACACAGGACTTCGTCTCCATTGATCGAGTCCCGTTCATCGGCCTTCTCGGACCCCAGTCGGAGAACGTGTACACGGCTACGGGATTTGGCGGCTGGGGGATGACGAACGGGATCGTCGCAGGGATGTTGCTTTCAGATCTTATCGTCGATGGACAGAGCGAATGGGAAGACGTCTATCAGCCGATGCGGTTCAATGAAAACGCGTCAGCAGACCCCTTCCTTCACCACAATCAACACGACGTGAAACACTACCTCGAAGACTACACGGAGCATCCGCAGTCCGGCGACGTTGAGTCGGTCCAGCAAGGGGATGGGGCTGTTCTCGAGCTTGATGACGGACTGACCGCAGTACACCGTGACGAGGATGGCGACACTCATTCAGTGTCAGCGATCTGCTCGCATATGGGCTGCCTCGTCTACTGGAACGACGGTGAGCAGTCTTGGGATTGTCCCTGTCACGGCTCTCGATTTGCCTGTGATGGCTCAGTCCTCAATGGGCCTGCAAATAGCCCCCTCTCAGAACGTGAACTTGATGAGTAGCCCAAACATCCAAAGGCGGCAGGACACTAGGGACACCATGGCTTCTGAGACCCTCGACGGGTACGTTATCGACGTTGGATGTATCCGGAAAAACGCTCGCGATGAGCTCCTCGAAAAGGCTCGTACGCATTCGCGGGAGTGTGCGCTGATGGGTCACTGTGTCGAAAGTGGCTATGGTATCGTAACCGAAGACGATCGGTTGACTGTTCTAGACTCGGAAGCGACTCCGAAAATAGTGAATACCGTGGAGGGAAGCGACACGGAGGAAGGAATACGACTCCGTGTCCAGCGAGAAGAACAGGACGGGTCGATGGAAACGACCAGTATTGAGGAGATCAGCTAGGTAGTAGCTCAAGACCACGATTGGTCGACGAGTGAGTTCTGCCCATATCAACTTCACCAGAAGGCGATGTATTCGGGCTCACTTTCAATTCCGGGTAGTGTTGGCCGACTTGATTTACAGGCGACACTTGAGAGCGCCCAATCATTTCTCTGGCAACGTGTTGATGGAGGGATGTACGAGGAAACAGCTGTGTCTGGTGGCGGTCACTGGTACTACACGGTCGTTGAGGATGACCTTGTCTTCGCACGGCAGCAATCAGGTCGGTTAGACTGGCAAGCAACAACGGATGCAGCTGGCATTCTACGTCGCCAACTCAGACTCGACGACGATCTCGACGAAATCTTTACCAGCTTCCCCGAGGAACCTACGCTCGAAAAGGCCAAACGCCAGTATCCTGGCCTCCGAGTCGTTCGTGATCCGTTCTTCCCCTGTCTGATCTCGTTTGTTTGTTCAGCACGGATGCCCGTCAAACGGATTCACGCCCTCCAGAGTAGCCTCGCACAGGAGTTTGGTAGTCCCGTCCACGTTGATGGGTCCACGTACTATGCCTTTCCCCGCCCTGACCAGTTGATGGCCGCATCGGAAAGCGACCTCCGAAATCTCGGTCTGGGATTCCGTGCACCATACGTTGAACGGACGACTCAGATGGTTGCAGACGGGGATATTACGGAGGCGTTCCTACGCGACAGATCGTACGCAGAGGTCCATGAAGATCTTCAGTCCTTCCCGGGCGTTGGTCCCAAAATAGCAGACTGTGTTTCGCTGTTTGCCTTTGGACACCTCGAAGCAGTTCCAATCGATACGTGGACACGGCGACTTATCGAGCGCTACTACCCCGGTGATGTGGCGGACTCATATGACGCCACAGCTACTGCGTTTCGGGATCGGTTCGGCGAGTATGCTGGTTATGCCCAAACCTACCTCTTTCACTATGAACGGTCGTAACTACCGAGGACGTAGCGGGAACGAAAGTCACAGAACGAACGTAGGGAGAAGCTCAGTCAGTAGAGGTACTTGATTTTGCCTGTGTTTGCTGGGGATGCTCGTGGTGGGTGACGGTACCGTCGACTGCTGTCGCACCCTGATCCCGGAGGAGATCCTCCGTTTCACCCACGCGATTATCCGGGACCATGACAGCGACTCTCGGTTGATCCAGTGCAGTAACCTGGCGAGACGTGCCTACTACACCCCCAAGAAATCCACCGATTGCGGCACCGAGCCCGAACCCGAGGAGGATAAGCATGTACTGGCCAGCGGTCATAATTGGGCTGATACGGGGAATCCAGAACATGTTCTGATCCATCATAAATAGCAGTACAGCACCGATGAGTCCACCAAGTAGTCCACCCCAAAGAAGTCCCCGTCTTTCTGGCATCTTTGTGGCTGGATCGAAGAAGGGATTATCGATATCCGGCTCATCGGGTTCTAAGCCTGCTTCACGGAGTGCTTGCTTGGCCTCTGTTGTTTCCTCGGAATCATCGAATGTGGCGACGATTCGTCTCATTGGTCACCTCGTGGTTCTTGGAGCATTGCATGGAGCTGGGCTTGGACTCGTTGACTAATCTGATCTGTGTCCCCAACGATCCATCCGTGATTGTACTTCCTGTCATACGGCGCGGACTCGTGTGGCCGAGTGAGGTTTGTGAGATAGTTCTCAACGGCGTCTGGTACTGTATCCTGCTCGACGTGGAGCATTGGTCCGTGTTTCCCGCGATGACTTTCGACGCACGCCGGGAGTGCCGTCTGCCAGTTGTCAGGGTTCGCAAAGATAAAGTTGTGACCGCTTTCAGCGATCCCCCAACCAATGTTACGGGGCCACTCGCCGAAGATCCACCCCTGATTCCGTCCGATGTCCTTGTACCCGGCGAAGCCGACGCTTAGTTCGTACGGATCAGATCCCCTCGGGATTCGCTGTACGTGGCCGAAACGTGCGAGGTCGCGAGCGACCTGTTCGCTGATCTTGCTCTCGTCGCCGAGGAGGTACATGTATGCCTCGTCGAAGCGGGCTTCAAGCTGTTCCTGGGTTGCCTCGGGGATGCGGTTCCCGTCAATGTAGAGGAAGCCGTCACCGCCGTGAGCGTTCCAGGACTGCGCCGGGATGGCGGTCTGGAGATCGTCGAGATCGGCGATAAACGTGGTGTCCCGGTGGTTGGCGTGAATCGTACTGAGGTACTGATCTGCATTGGCCGCGACTTCGATCGGTGTGTCTCCCTCAATACGTCTGGTCTTCAGCCCCATCTGTTCGACGGTCCGCTGAACGTCACTGCTGATGTAGCGCTCGCCCCCGACGATGTACACCTGCATGTTTCCGTCGACGTGAACGCCTTCCGGGTGGAGGCGCTCGATCTCCTCGCGCGTTACCTCCGGCAAGGAGTCCGGCTCCGTCAGGAGGACCGCACCGTCGATAGGGTGATGGATGAACGCCACGCCGGGAAGTGCTGCAGCGAGATCGCTGTCGCTGATGAGAATCGCTGCCCCCGGTCGGGTGTGATCGTTAATGGCGGGATAGACGTTCTGTGTGAACGCTGTCGCCGTCTCGTAGTCGTTACTCCCGGCGAGACGGGTCGTCATGCTCGTGACGGTCTCCTCGTCGAAGTCAGCCGACGCGGGTCCGCCCTGGCTACGCTCGCCTGAGGACCGGACTTCCCGATACGTGAGTGCGGCACCCCCAAGAGTTGCTCCAACTGGTAGCGCGGCGAGATCGCGCAGGAACGTCCGGCGACTACGGTCGCTCACAGTGCACCACCCGGTTTGAGGTTTTTCCGAACGAGCAGTCCGTTCACTGGCCAAGCAATGAGGAACCCGACCAGCGTAGCGAACACCATCACGCCGAACCAGAGGATGTTGTCGTCTCCTGGCATCATTGGTAGGTTGAGCATCATGAGTACCCACATTCCGCCCATCATTCCGACAGAGACACTCGTCATGCTCACGGCGACGATCTTCGCACCTTTCCTCGCTGCCGATCCGGTATCGAGCCCTTGTGAGTCCTTTAGCATCGGGATGTGGAAGACGAGCCACGATACGAGGAACGCAATGACGTACACGAGCACGATGAGGATCGTCATCGCGTTCCCGAGCCAGAATAGTGGCCCGTCGAGGACGATCATCGGTATGCCGAAGTAGTTGAGGAGGAACCCCGTCGCGATCATCGTACTTGCAGCAAAGCCAACGCCCATTGCAGTCGCTGTGGCTGCTCGAAGCCAGTACGGGCGGAGGACGCGTGGTCCCTGATCAGTTGTAACGATCTGTCTTCCCCTGTAGGAGAGCCAGTAGAGGGCCAGCCCAAATGGGCCAAGGACAAGGGTTAGCAGCGGCCAGACCATCGTCGTCCAGTCGTTCATCTCAGGTAGCCGGTGACGTGCATGGGCGAACACAAACGACGCCCCGAGGATACTGAACCCGGCCCAGATCGCAGCGAGCGATTCTAGCGGACTGAGGCCGGCCCCCTGATGGCGGTACTGCGTGATCTCAACCGCGTAATCGAGCCGGCCCTGGGACACCCAGGAAACCTGATCCGTCGACCCCATTGCGAAGAGGTGGTTAAACGGCCCTTCTGCGGGGGTCGAGAACCAGGCCGGCTGTGACTGCCACGCGTAGTTTTCAGTTACCGCTGGCAGGCTCCCGTCATCGTTGACGAGTAGGATTGGGCCAGCTTTCCCCCACTGAAGATTTGTCGACGAGACTGCGTGCTCGGGCTCACTGGGATTGACGAGCATAAAGTTGTAGTAACCGACTTTATCACGTTCATGGATTCCCCAGCCAAAGTCTCGCGACTCATCACGGAACTCTGCCACCTCGATGGCGTGGTCCTGTGGGGTGTCCCCTGAAACTCGTGTCCACTCGACGTTGAGGTCAGAGAGCGCTTCGTCACTCACGAGGCCGGGCGGTGCGAGGACATAGGCGTGTGAGGCGTTCAGTTCCTCAATTGCCTCTTGGGTGGCATCTGGGACTCCGTCTTCGTTCGCGTATAGAATTGGGTCACCAGAGTAGGCGCTCCAGGCGGCAGCGGGCAGTGCCCACTGTGGCTCGTCAGAGTTCACAATGATGACGTTGTTCTGACTGATGTCGTCAGATCCGTTCCCACGGGTGGCGATAGAAGCGGCTGTCTCAGCGGGGTTTCCACCAGAGATGTCAACAGTAGAGACGCTGGACGTGTTCGTTCCATTTGCGCTACTGGGGGGAGTGGCGTTCCCGAAGAGGAGAAGAGCGTCTTCGCTCGCCCGTAGTCGAGATGCCGCCATAGCCGTCTGCCAGTCGTTCTCGGGAACACGAACCACAGTTGAATAATTGAGACCTGAGTCAGGTGGCCGTGCAGCCCGGGCAGTGAGTTCACTCTGGCGCTGTGGATCATTGACAGGGAATCTGCTCACGTCCTTAGTCTGCATCGTGGTGTACGATTCACTCGGTGCCTGCCCGTAGTCGAACAACGTCAGCCCGACGACGAAGACCGGTTGTGTAGCGACGAGAATCGCGACAATGGCAGCGACACCCATCGCTACCAATTTCCAGATATCCATTTACTAGCTCACCCCGCGCTGTTTTCGAACGTTGCCCGTGTGGGCGCTCATTGTCTGAAAGGCATCTACACGGTCAGTTGTAGCTGGGAATTCAGGTATCATTGGTTGGCGTATGAGTAACCGTCTGTTCTTCAGACGGGGCTACGTACACGTTGTATCCTGCAAACGCGGTCACTAGAACGCCGACAGCCACGTCATTCCAAAGAAGACCTCCAGTGACTCCGGTGACAAACGGGGCAAACAGAAGCCACCCGCCAAGCAGCACGAGTATCCCAGAAATTCCCTTGCTGGGTCCACCCTGTATTCGCTCACGTGAGTAATTATACCCTGCTAATGTGGCGATCATTCCACCTACAACTACGTCGTTCCACTTGGCAGGAGACGGTGAGCCCACTATGAACGGGAAAGCCATGAGCCAGATCCCGAGGGCCCCGGTGAAGACTGTAATAGACTTCGTTGGTGTATCCATGAAAACGGGTCCAACAAATATGGACAGTTATGGAACTCTACGTTTATGAAGCCATCTCGCGGCAGGTCTCCGCACAGTCGCGGAGTACCTCAGCACAGACCTGACAGTGTTCTGCATCGTGACGCTCACATTCCTCAGCACATTCTTCACAGGCCCCGGCACAGGCCTGGGCGAGCTGCGGACTGTAGTTCGAGTCCCGTGCCATGAAGCGCGCGTGCAGCGTAGTGAGATCAGCGACGTCTCGACAGAGACGGGCACACTCTTCCATCTCCTCGTCACCGAGACACTCATCAGCGCACCACTCGCATGCTTGGGCCGCTGCGAGACAGTTATCGATACATTCAGCCATTTGTTCGTTCTCGCCTACGTGGTCGATCTGGGTCAGAGCCATTTCACTATCTCATCTAACGCGACCACACTTTGTTATCAGCACCCCGAGCCCTAACGAGAACTAGTGAGACGGCCTATTGCTGCGTAACCCTGATTTACACAATAGGTGAGACGGAGAGTAATATCGTATTTCCCCTGCATCGTCGGGAGTGATATCTAGAGAAGCAGGTCCTGCAGATCCGATTTTCCTATTAATACCGTGTTAGAGACGTCTCTTTGACGTTCCAAGGGAAAAGTGATCGGCAGCCTACGGATTTTGCAACTGGACTAAAGGTTGTTGGGACCGTAGCCCGACTATGGTCGATTCTACGATTCACACACTCAGCGCGATTTTTGCGATCATGAGTGGAACAGGAGCCGGGCTCTTAGCGCTCTTTTTCTGGCGCATTCTCCGTGAATCCCCTTTTGGTACGGTCATTGCGCTTCTCTCAGTAACGATGACCGCGACGATCGTGTATCACGTTATCCTGTTCATCCTTGAACCAGATACCGTACTATTTGCCACTATTCGAAGCGCCCTCTATACTATCGTGGCTATCTTTCTTTGGTTAGTTATCGCAACCCATCAGCAAATCAAGAATAGCGCGGTAGAAGGGTGATTAGCGGTGCTCGAAAACTCTCTGTTCACCTATTATAACCTCGCAGTTGGCCTTATAACAGGTTTCGGGGTCTTCTATTTTCTGTTCTTCAAGCCCACTGTCGTAGATTACCATCGGTTCCTCTTACTCACTGTCGCTGGACTGATACTATTCCTGATTGGTGGGCCAATCACTGAGCTATTATTCCCGTCACTGGTTCATTGGGTACACGGAGTTGCAGCCCTCTTGGTCATTTTTGGTCTCTATAATCCACTTGAAAACGACCTGCGCCGAGACGCGTGGGCAGATGTTTTTCTCCAAGAACCGATTCAGGTTCGACAGCAGGATGAATGGATGATGCCGATTGACGATGCTATTCTCGGCCTCTTCCACTCAAAGGAGCTGATTCTAACTCCTACAATTATAGCGTACAATATTGATTACAGTCGTGAGGAAGTAAACCGCCGGCTTAGTGAACTTGAAAACCGCGGGTTTGTCATAAAGGTTGAGCGCGGAAAATACCGGATTACAGAGCTGGGAAGACAGTATATCGAAGGCTCGATTTCCCATGGTCCTCTCGCTCGTTTTTGGGAGCGACGAGACCACCGAAAACAACCCTAAAGCATTACGGATTTGCAGTTTGCCTGTGAAATATCTCAGTACTTGGCTTCGAATATCCGGACTATCTTGTCCGTTAACGTCGCAAGTAAATCCGCAATTTAGGGCTGGACGGCGTCAATCATCTCCTTGATGGGGGAGTAAACTGGGGTTCCTGGCGAGGGGGAGAACTACTTTCAGGCGTGAGCGGTGTATCCGGCGTCTTCGACGGCCTCCACGAGGGTCGTGACCTCTACCTCGCCATCGACGCTCGCCTGTTCGCTCTCCCTGTCGACGGTCACGTCAGTCACGCCGGATACCTCTTCGAGGGCCTCTTCGACCGTCTGCTCACAGTGACCGCACGTCATGCCTTCCACGATGATCGTCGTCGTCATACAGGGATACACACGGCCTCCTCTCTTTAGCGGATTTCCCCTTCGATCATACTGATATCGTGGGGCTCAAACTTTAGATTCAAAGCGATACCTGCGGCCGTAACGAACTAGACATCGGATGCGCCAGGTGTCAATAGCGAGAAGGCTCAAGTATCGTTGTGACGCTCCCTGTACGTCTTCGCCGCTAAAAAGACATAGAGTGCGCCGATAGCCCGAATGCCCAAGCGGAATCGCTCGTTCCATTCTATCGACTCTGGACGCTCGTACAGGAACGCGGTGGCAAATCTCTGATACAGGTCGGGAAATAAGAGGACTATCGCGCCGAACACGCCGGTAAGATTCATCAGCAACGCGTATGCTCGCCCGTTAAAGAGTGAAAGCGCAGCTATCAGAACACCCTCCGACCGGACTGCTGGACGTATCCACCCTCTCACTGTTCCCTCGTCTGGATTCGAAATCGCGAGTTTCTCGAAGAGCTCGACGATTTCGTCCGGGAACAGCGCTGAGATAGCGCCGAGGACACCGACGAGTGTTCGAATCATACGATATGGTACGACCGATATGGATATAACTCCCACTGCGACGCTACACTATCGAGAACGAGGGGAGTCCGAACAGTAGCGGCTTCGAACCGGGCACGACGCGCAGAGGCCGCTTGTCGAATGGGCGTCCTGAATCCTTATGGATTCGGGGCATACAGGGCGTAGAGGATAGACAGCATCCCGGCTGCGGTGACGAGTGCTGCGACGAATCCTGCTTCGAAGATCGACACCTGGAGGAGTTCGAAGAGGACGCCTTCAAGGAGGCCGCCAAGCCCGACCAATGCGAAGCCGGCGGCGACGTACAGGAGTAACTGCGTGTGATGCCGTTGGTATCCGCGATAGGCCTGGTAGGCGATCACCAGCGCCAGGGCGGTCGTGAACAGCTTGCCGATGACGAATAACGTGTGTTCCATGAGTCAGTCTCCCCGCATTTCCTCGAAGATGGACGTAATCCGGTCGGCGGGGTCCGGCCGAACATCGATCTGCACGTCGAAGCCCTCTGCTTGGAGGAGTACTTCGACACGCTCGAGTCGCGCCTCGTACTCGCTGTAGTGCCGTCCGCCGGGGTCGACGTGCGTGTACTCCTCGAGGAGGCCCTGCTCGACGAGGCGGGTGACACGCCGCGAGACGGTCGGGCGTGACATATCGCATTCCTCGCTGAGCTCCTTCGCGGAGAGTCGGTCGGTCTTCGTCGCCACGAGGATGTTGCGGGCGTACTCGTCGTCGAGTGTGGCGAAGATGTCCGACGGGTCGGCCTCCTCAGTCACACGTCCGTACTCGCTACAGGAGGGTAATATAGCCCGCCGGTTTTCTGACTCAGAACGCCGGCTCGCTATTATATCGTCTCTACCCGCCTACTGATAGTTGAAGGTGCAATAATTATGTCCACACTCGACTCCGGCATGAACCAGCTTGAGAGCAGAGTCGGCGGCCTGACCGTCGGCGGGAAAGTCCACAGCCTCAGCGCGTGGTTCGTGCTGGCGCTCCGTCTCATGATGGGCTACGCGTTCGCGTACTCCGGCTTCACGAAGATCACCGGCGAGTTCGCGGCCGGCGGCTACCTCTCGAACGTTGCGGCGACGAACGGCAACCCGCTGGCGGGCCTGTTCGCGTGGATGGGTTCGACGCCGTGGTTTGTCGAGTTCGCGAACGTCGCCGTGCCGTACGGCGAGCTGTTCATCGGCCTCGGCCTCCTCGTCGGCGCGTTCGTCCGCCTCGCGGCGTTCTTCGGCGCGCTGATGATGCTCATGTTCTACTTCGGCAACTGGGACATGGGTCACGGGTTCATCAACGGGGACTTCGCGTACATGCTCGTGTTCCTCGCGGTCGCCGCGTTCGCCGCGGGCCGCATCCTGGGCCTCGACCAGTACATCGAGAACTACGACGTCGGCGGCGAGACGCTCGTCGAGCGCTACCCCGCCCTCGAATACATCCTCGGCTAACCACGCCGAGACCGTTGGGAGTACAACAATGCAAAATCCAATTCAAGCACGCGGGATTCGTTCTCTGGGATTCATCGTCGTTGGGGCACTGACTCTGGCCGTCGTCGCCGGAATGGCGCTAACGCACGCGACCGTCCCAGAATCAATGATGTGGAGCTGGCACGACGGCATGTGGAACAGCGGCCACATGGCCGGCTGGGGTGGCTGGGGCTGGGGGATGATACTGTTCGGGCTCCTGTGGATGGCACTTCTGATCGCCCTCCCAGTCTACGCCGTTTACTGG
Source organism: Halorussus marinus (assembly GCF_004521895.1). Classification (NCBI taxonomy): domain Archaea; kingdom Methanobacteriati; phylum Methanobacteriota; class Halobacteria; order Halobacteriales; family Haladaptataceae; genus Halorussus; species Halorussus marinus. Next base: position 25,676 of record NZ_SBIR01000009.1, on the reverse strand, counting down.
CTGACAACGCGGTCCCCTACGGACGGCCATACTGATGACAGCGCACTCGCTGTTCTCCAAGAACGGTACGCTCGTGGCGAAATCGACGACGAGGAGTTTGATCGCCGTCGCGCCCGCCTGGTGTCCGACGACGATCGTTTCTGACCGCGTTGGTGTTACTGTCTGAGGAGGCGTCTGAGGACGTAGTGGAGGATTCCGCCGTGTTCGATATAGGTTACGGCGGCCGGCGTGCCGACCTGTGCTGTGACCGGGAACTCGACAGTCGACCCGTCCGCACGCTCGGCGATAACGGTCAGTTCGTCCATCACGTCGAGCCCGTCATCGAGGCCGTGGATCGTGAAGACCTCCGACCCATCCAGACCGAGAGATTCCCACGAGTCGCCATCATCGAACTGCAGGGGAAGCACACCCATGCCGACGAGGTTGTCGCGGTAGATGCGCTCGTAACTCTCGGCGATGGTTGCGCGGACACCGAGCAGGTCCGTTCCTTTCGCCGCCCAGTCCCGGCTAGACCCAGTTCCGAACTCCTCGCCAGCCATCACGACGAGCGGTATCCCCTCGTCCCGATAGCGGCGACTGGCTTCGAACACCGTGGTTTGTTCGTCGGTCGGGTGGTGGATCGTGTAGCCACCCTCGACGTCGTCGAGCATCTCGTTCTCGATTCGGACGTTGGCGAACGTCCCCCGCATCATCACCTCGTGATTGCCCCGACGTGCGCCGTAGGTGTTGAACTCGTGTGGCTCGACACCGTGATCGAGCAGCCACTGACCTGCGGGGAGGTCGGGACCGAACGGGCCGGCTGGACTGATGTGGTCGGTCGTAACGGTATCGCCGAGCGTCAGTAGACAGCGTGCGTCCTCGATATCGGCGACGCCGGGTTTCTCTACCGGGAAGTCCTTGAAGAACGGCGGTTCACGGATGTATGTCGAGTCCTCATCCCACTCGTAGACGTCACCCGTGGGCGCGTCGAGAGCAGCCCATCGCTCATCGCCCTCGAACACGGAGGCGTACTTCTCCTCGAACATCTCCGGAGAGACGTTCTCGTGGATTGCGGCCTGCACGTCCGCTGCGTCCGGCCAGATGTCCGCCAGATAGACTGGGTTACCCTCATCGTCAGTGCCCAGCGGCTCGTGTTCGAGATCGATGTCCATCCGCCCTGCGAGCCCGTAGGCGACGACGAGCGGCGGGCTCGCGAGGTAGTTCGCGCGGATCTTCGGGTGGATACGCGCCTCGAAGTTCCGGTTCCCGGAGAGAACGCTCGTCGTCCAGAGGTCGTGGTCGTCGATTGCCTGCTCGATGGGATCGGGAAGCGGCCCAGCGTTACCGATACAGGTGGTACAGCCGTAGCCGACGACGGCGTACCCGAGCTCTTCGAGATACGGAAGCAGCCCCGATTCTTCGAGATACTGCGTGACGACACGGCTACCCGGTGCGAGACTCGTCTTGACGTACGGCGGGACGTCTAGGCCTTTCTCGACGGCGTTCTGGGCGAGCAGTCCAGCAGCGATCATCACCGACGGGTTCGACGTGTTCGTACAGCTCGTGATGGCGCTGACGAGGACGTCTCCGTGTCCGATTTCGACCGTCTCACCGTCGAGGTCGACCTCGACACGTTTGGTTAACGGGTGCAGTTCCGATTCGGGTTCGACCTGAACGCCACCGTCGGTCTCCGCATCAGCTGCACCACCCTCACCGAGCCACCGCTGCAAGGCGTCCTCGTCGACATCATCGAGGTCGTCCTCGAACTCCCCGTGGAGAAGTCCCCGGAAGCTCTGTTTCACGTCCCCCATCGGAATCCGGTCCTGTGGCCGCTTGTGTCCGGCCAGACTCGGTTCGACTGTCGAGAGGTCGAACTCGACGACCTCAGTATATTCTGGTTCCTGTTCCCCGAATAGCCCTTGGGCTTCGAGGTACTCGCGAACGAGGTCGACGTGGTCGGGATCACGCCCGGTGAGTTCGAGATACTCGAGCGTCTGCTCGTCGACCGGGAACATACTGATCGTCGAGCCCTGTTCGGGCGCCATATTGGCGATCGTGGCCCGGTCGGGGACTGTGAGATTCTCCACACCGGGACCGAAGAACTCCACGAACCGGTCGACGACGCCGACCTCGCGGAGTCGTTCGGTGATGTGGAGCACGAGATCCGTAGCCGTCGCGCCCTCGGGTAATTCGCCTTCGAGACGGACGCCGACGACCTCGGGGAGTTTCATCGTGACCGGTTGACCGAGCATCGCCGCTTCCGCTTCGATGCCGCCGACGCCCCAACCGACCACACCGATGCCACCGATCATCGGGGTGTGGCTGTCCGTGCCGACGAGCGTGTCCGGCAGGAGCCAGTTCTCGCCGTCTTGCTCGCGGGCGTGGACGACCCGACCCAGATGTTCGAGATTCACCTGGTGGACGATACCGGTCCCCGGCGGGACGACGTTGAAGTTCTCGAAGGCGTTCTGCGCCCACTTGATCGCGCGATACCGTTCGGCGTTTCGCTCGTACTCCAGTTCGACGTTCTTCTCGTAGGCGTCCTCGGAGTCGAAGTAGTCGACCTGGACGCTGTGGTCGATCACGAGATCAATAGGAATCTCCGGTTCGACCAGGGTGGGATCTCGGTCTTTGCGGTCGACCTCGGATCGAAGGGCCGCCAGGTCGACGACTGCGGGTACACCGGTGAGATCTTGCAGGACGACTCGTGATGGAGAGAACGGAACCTCTGCGTCCGGTACGTCTGGCTTCCAGCCAGCAGCATTCTTGACATCCGCTGCAGTAACAGTTTCGCCGTCGGCGTTCCGGAGCACCGACTCAAGCAGAATACGGATGCTCACAGGGAGCGTGTCGAGGTCACAGAGCCCCTGCTCTTCGAGTGCTCGAAGATCGGCCATCTTGTACGTCGTCCCGTCGACGTCGAGCTCGCGGACGGCATCGAACGGAAGTGTATCAGTCATAGTATCTACACCTGGGATTGGCAGTCGTATCAATCCCTCTCCGAATCCGATTCGACGAGAATCGGGATTTGTTACGCAGAGGCATCGTATCCAGCGTCTTCGACCACAGTCACAAGCTCATCCCGTTCAGCGGACCCCTCGACCGTCGCGGATTCTGAGTCACGATCCGCAGTAGCGGACGTAACCCCCTCAACTTCTTCGAGTGCCTCTTCGACGGTCTGCTCGCAATGTTCACAGGTCATTCCTTCGACGGTGATTGTCTGAGTCATATCCATTCGTAGATAGGGGCGAGTATTCTATGTGGTTTTCTGCTTAGAATCCAATGTTGTCGCAGCCCTAGATCACCGATTTCGAAGGTGTGTTGTGGGCAACAATAATGTATCCTGCGAGACGAAGCGGTCGTATGCGCGATTTGGATGAAACCGACTTAGAAATCCTCTCGTTACTCGCTGATGACGCCCGCCGCCCGTTCAGCGATATTGGCGAGGAGGTCGACTTGTCGGGGCCAGCCGTTTCTGACCGGGTAAAGCGATTACAGGAAGCTGGCATCATTAACAACTTCACGATTGACGTCAACCGGGCTCATCTCCGAGCTGGTGTACCGGTATTTATTCAGGCCGAAATCGGCTCAGCGTCGTTGGAGGCCGCCCGCGAGCGGGCTCGAGAGTCAGATGGCGTTGAACACGTCTTCACGACCTCCGAAGGAGATCTTTGGTTCTATGCCCGTGTTGAAGCCCAGAACGTACGTCAGTGGGTAGATGGACTCTTTAACGAGATCGATGTAGCAGATTACACCGTCACACTAATTGACGAGCTTGAATGGACGCCGTCCGTTGATGGCGTCGAATTTGCACTCACCTGTGCTGAATGTAACAATACCGTTGATAATCAAGGTGAAACGACGAGAATCGACGGAGAGATCTATCACTTCTGTTGTCCGTCCTGTCTCACACGGTTCGACGATCGGTATCAGCGACTCGAAGAGGGAGCGTAACGCTGTCTTTGGAATCCAAATTTTCCTGCAGTCGAAACCCCGCCTCTCGAAGCAGTAAATCGCCTAAACCTAGACCCCGTATAGTAGAACAAGCATGACAAGCCAAACAATCCATCTTGATATCACGGGAATGTCCTGCGCCAACTGTTCGGCGACGATCCAGGACACTCTCGAATCGCTCGACGGGGTATCGGAGGCGGATGCGAACTTCGCCACCGACGAGGGTTCCGTCACCTACGACCCTGAAGAGGTATCGCTCAAAGAAATCTACGACGCGATCGACGAGGCCGGGTACGGCGCAGTCTCTGAGACGGTAACGATTGCCATCTCCGATATGACCTGTGCCAACTGCGCCGAGACCAACCAAACCGCTCTTGAAAATATTCCGGGCGTCGTTAATGCGGAGGTCAATTACGCAACCGACGAAGCACAGGTCACCTACAATCCTGCGGAAGTATCTATTGGTGCGCTGTACGATGCTATCGAGGAGGCTGGCTACTCGCCCGTCCGCGAAGATGGTGCCGACGAAGAGTCGGGCCAGGACGCACGAGATGCCGCCCGTCAAGCCGAAACTCGGAAACAACTCAGGTTGACCCTCTTTGGGGCAGTGTTATCGGCACCGTTGCTCTTCTTCCTCATCGACAATTATCTGCTCGGTGGCGCGATCGTCCCTGAAGCCGTCTTCGGTGTGGAACTTGGCTGGGTTGAGTTCCTCCTCGCCACGCCGGTACAGGCGATCCTCGGCTGGCCGTTCTATAAGAACTCGTACAAGGCGATCGTGAAGAACGGCCGCGCCAATATGGACGTGCTGATTGCGATCGGTTCAACAACGGCCTATCTATACTCTGTGGCAGTCCTTGCTGAACTCATTGCAGGTGGACTTTATTTCGACACGGCAGCCCTCATCCTCGTGTTCATCACGTTGGGTAACTATCTCGAAGCTCGGTCGAAGGGCCAAGCGGGTGAGGCCCTCCGAAAGCTCCTCGAAATGGAAGCCGAAACGGCGACCATTGTCCGCGAGGACGGCAGTGAAGAAGAAGTTCCACTCGAAGAGGTCACAACTGGTGACCGGATGAAAATTCGTCCAGGTGAGAAGATTCCCACAGACGGTGTCGTTGTCGACGGTCAGTCTGCCGTCGACGAGTCAATGGTCACTGGCGAATCTGTGCCTGTCGAGAAAGAGGAGGGCGATGAGGTCGTCGGCTCGACGATTAACGAGAACGGCGTCCTTGTCGTGGAGGCGACGAAGGTTGGAGAAGACACGGCCCTCCAACAGATCGTCCAGACAGTCAAGGAGGCCCAGTCGCGCCAGCCCGACATCCAGAATCTCGCCGACCGCATCTCCGCGTACTTCGTGCCTGCGGTCATCGCGAACGCCCTTCTCTGGGGTGTCGTCTGGTTCCTGTTCCCCGAGGCTCTCGCTGGCTTCGTCGACTGGCTCCCGCTGTGGGGTCAGGTTGCTGGCGGCCCGGCCCCGGTCGGTGGGACCGTTTCAGTCTTCGAGTTCGCGATAATTGTCTTCGCGTCCTCGATCCTCATCGCCTGTCCCTGTGCGCTGGGGCTGGCGACGCCCGCAGCGACGATGGTCGGGACGACGATTGGTGCCCAGAACGGCGTCCTGTTCAAGGGCGGTGACATCCTCGAACGCGCAAAAGACGTCGACACGGTCGTCTTCGACAAGACGGGCACCCTCACGGAGGGTGAAATGGAACTCACCGACGTGGTCGTCTTTGATAGCGATGGAAATGTGGTGACTGACGGTGGCGAGCCGACCCCAGATGGTGGACAGCTCAGCACCCGTGAGCGCCTCTCAGAGGATGATGTGCTTCGACTGGCGGCGATAGCTGAAAGCGGCAGCGAACACCCGCTCGCCCGTGCAATCGTCGAAGGGGCCGAAGAACGCGGCCTGGACGTGACTGAGCCTGACGACTTCGAGAACGTTCCGGGCCACGGGATCAAAGCAGTCATTGGTGACAGCGAGGTGCTGGTCGGCAACCGCAAGCTGCTGCGGGACAACGGGATCGACCCCTCTCCCGCTGAGGAGACGATGGAACGCCTCGAGAACGAGGGGAAGACGGCGATGCTGGTCGCCTACGAGGGGGAGCTCGTGGGTGTGGTCGCCGACGCCGACACAGTGAAGGAAAGCTCCAAGCAGGCTGTCACAGCACTCCAAGAGCGGGGAGTTGACGTGATGATGATTACGGGCGACAACGAGCGAACTGCCCGTGCGGTCGCTAAACAGGTGGGTATCGACCCGAAGAACGTCCGCGCAGGAGTCCTTCCTGAGGACAAGTCCAACGCGGTCGACAGTATTCAAGACGAGGGCCGGCAGGCGATGATGGTCGGTGACGGCGTCAACGACGCTCCGGCACTCGCGGTCGCACACGTCGGGACAGCAATCGGCTCCGGCACCGACGTCGCCATCGAAGCTGCAGACGTCACGCTGATGCGAGACGACCCGCTCGACGTGGTAAAGGCGATCCGAATCTCAGACGCGACACTCCAGAAGATCAAACAGAACCTCGTGTGGGCGCTCGGTTACAACACGGCGATGATTCCGTTAGCGTCGCTCGGCCTCCTCCAGCCCGTGCTCGCTGCAGCAGCAATGGCGTTCTCGTCGGTGTCGGTGCTGACGAACAGTCTCCTGTTCCGGCGGTACACCCCCGATCACGACTACAAGCTCTTCGGATTTCTTCGCTAACCGTCACCTCTAGATCAATGTCGAATATTTCCCGGCACACGGTTCGAAGGTACCTCGTCGAGACAGCCAGTAGCGAACCGACATACCTCCGGGCTCGCGAGATTGCCAGCGACCTCGACGGATCTCCCAAGGCAGTCGCGCAGTATCTCAGCCAGCTCCAGGACGAACTCACAATCGTTTCACTCGAACAGTGGGGGCGCTCGAAAAGCACGACGTGGCGATTGGAGGTGAACGGGTCGTGAGTACTGTCACCCGCCGCGTCGAGACTGTCCTTCCGGAGACCGGCTCACGCGAGTGGTGGGCGCTGTACCTGCTGGCCCCGCTCGTCCTCCTCGGTGGGGGCATCCTCGTGTTTCCGACGTTGGTCTACGACCGGTTCATCTGGCAGTATCTCTGGGGACCAGTCGTCGCCGATGCGGCCGGTCAGCCAGTCACGCACGAGGGGGTTCGTGCTGTCCAGGGCTACAACGCGGTGAACACGGTAATCTACCTCGCGGCAGTCGTATACAGCCTCCCCGGACTACGTGCGTATCTCGACCAACTCGACGTCACGTTCGACGCACGACTGGCCTACGGGTTCGCTCCGATCATCATCGCAGGTGGGGCGATGCGCGCCCTCGAGGATCTCGGGCTGCTCGGGGACTACGCGGTGTGGTTCATCACGCCATCGATTTACATCGTCGTCACCGCTGTCACCATCCTCGCGCTCGGTGTCGGTGCACTCTTGCGTGACCAAAATATCGGATCTATCCCGCTAACAGTCGGGCTCGTCGGGTCGGTGTGGGCTGTCGGGGCCGTCTGGTGGGCTGTTTGGCACGGCCTCTCGACATCGACCCCACTCCGCCTATGGGTTCCTGTCGCGACGACGGGGATAGCGCTCGGCGTAACCGCACTCTACTACTGGGGCGCGAGTTTCGTCAATATCACACACCTTCGACACCCGCTAATTCTGCTGGCCGTTTTCGGCCAGTTGTGGGACGCTGCGCAGAATCTCATCGGTGTGACGTTCCTCGGCTACTCCCCAAAGCTGGTCGTGACGAATCTCGTGTACCAGGCGACTGGATTCTCCGGATCGACGTTCGTGCTGAAACTCGTCGTGACTGTCGGCATCGTGTGGTATCTCGCCGATGCGAAAGAGGAGATGAATCACACGTGGTGGTGGCTTATGACGTTCTTCATCGGAGCGATCGGACTCCCGATGGGCGTTCGTGGGTCACTTCGGATGCTGTTGGGAGCTTAACGATGGCCTCAAAGATTGGCAAAAACCGATGACACGAACGTCCAAAATTGCGGTAATAGGTGGAGGGATGGCCGGGCTTGCAGCAGCTGCTGGATTCGACGACGCTGGATTCGTCGTCGAACTATATGAGCGGCAGTCCTACGATAGCAAACGCGTTAATTGCGGAGAAGCGATGACAGCGGTATCGAAGATCCCACTCGAGCCGACTGTAGAGAACGGCTTTCTCAATCCGCTGCCAGCGATGGAAGTGGAGGTGTATGACGGAATCGACGCCGATCGCCACCGCACTGGAGCCGGCACCTTTCCTGCTGCGGATACATATATAACGGACCGAAATGTCGTTGAGCAGTCCTGGGCAGAACAACTCTCAGAGAAGGGTGTTGACATCCACGAAAACCAGTCTATCACACGGACAGATTTCCACGAGTTCACCGATGAGTATGATCTCGTCGTTGATGCAACCGGTCAGCCATCACTCTCTAGTAAAGCGCTCGGAACAACCAACGAGTATTCAGGATATATGGTAGCGCTTAACAGTGATGTCGAAGGGGACTTCACCGAGTTGTACCCGAACAGCCGGATAATTCTGGAGAACTATACAGGGTACTCGTGGGCATTCCCGAAGACATCGCAACGAGCCAACGTTGGTATCGGCTGGACGGTCAGTGACCGGCCTAGTGATTATATGAAGGCATTGAGGGAAGCCTGTAAGCGGAATGGGTGGCCAGTCCCGTCGCAGGAACGGACGAACGTCGCAATCATTCCCGAGGGACCCAGTCTCGATCCCGACAGAACCTATCTACCGGAGCATTCCGTCGTACGGGTTGGTGATGCTGCGGGGATCGCAAACCGACTCACTGGAAAAGGAATTTCACAGGCCGTTGAATCGGGATTCTTGGCCGCAGAGTTGGCTAACAGCGGCCAATTACACAATTTTCCTGACAGTTTATATCAGAGGATGAAAACGGAGTACATTTTCGCCACAGTTGTGAGATACTTTCTTGAAACTCGTAATCCCAAGGTTCTGGGAGCAGCAATTCGTGCCGCTGCCGGGATCGATATTGAAGACGTTGACCGGTCTCCGAGTACAGTTCTACTGCGTCTCCTCCGCCACCCTGTTTTGTTTGCCCGTATTTTCTCGAGACGACGAGTTTTAAACCGTGTCTATGGAGGAATGACTAACCAATGGGAGTTGATTAATTGACATCCGCTCGAGTTAAATTCTCAGAATCTGTTAGCTACTGGGAGGATCGGTAAGTACAGAGGATTAAATCAGCAAATGGAGTCCCTCAAGCGAATTTTCCGAGATCCAGAATTCGGTGGGCTCGGCTTCATCAGTGTTCCCGCTTACACGCCCCAGCACACAATCAGTCCGTAGAGGGTGACCGAATTCCTTCTTGAGAATCATCCAACTCACCTCGGATATCCGCGTTCCTGAAATGAGCCCCGACTCTTAGAAATCACGAACACCATCAATCTTTTTTACTACATCTGACAAAATCAGCCGTGAGGTGAAGTATGCCATGTCAACTCAATCCATCCGTACGAATTTTCTCGGAACCGAGACGTCGTTCTCGGTCTCGGGAGCCTGGTTGTCGTATTGGATCCTGCTGCTCCGGCTGACCGCCGGGTGGTGGATGCTCCACGCTGGCCTTGACAAAATCTGGGCGTGGCCCTTCGACGCCAGCTGGTTCGTCGGCGGAGCCGCTCAGGGCACGATTCTCGCCCCCTTCGTCACGCCGTTCAGCGACGGCATCCTGTTGGCGTTCGTCAACGTGGCGGTACCGCTTGGGCAAACCGCCATCGGTCTCGGGCTGATACTCGGTGTCCTCACGAGGACCGCCGCCTTCTTTGGTGCCTTCATGATGCTGTTCTTCTACTTCATCAACGGCTACGGTGGCGGCTGGGCCAACGGTATGGTCACGGGTGAACTCCTTGGGATCATGGTCTTCGGAACCATTGTGGCACTTGGAGCGGGCGGCGTCCTGGCAGTCGATAACCGCCTGCGTGAGATGGAACTGTTCGAGAACACGCGATTACGGAAACTCCTCGGGTGACTACCAATGAGTGACTTATCAACGGCAGACCAAATCGCCATGTACGTCGGCGGTGGCCTGGTTGTCTTGGGCGTCGTCGTGATCGGCCTGCTCGACATGCTACTGGGAGCCGGGCACCCAGTCGATAGCGAGGGAGCAATCGAACACGCTGCAGTGGTCCCCATCGACATTAGGGCGGGCATCATCCTGCTCGGCTTGGTGATTTGGGGACTCGTCGCCGTTTACAAGTTTGCCGCAGGGTCGGCACCGTCGGGATCGACTACGGGCCAAACCCCATCCGGCATGGACGACTAGTTCAACAACTCAGTCCGTGGAGCCATTTGCCAGTTAACTTTTCGCGTTGCTCGCACTAACGTCCATCTGATGCACCTAAACGTGAAGACAAACACGATTTTTAGGAGTAGCCCTGTCGTTTCTTGGTTTTCCTTCTGGTCAGTACGCGCGCTTTATTCAGCAGAACGAACTTAACACTCTTTGGTTTGGTAGAAGAAACGGGGATTAATACGCAATTAGAATTTCCGAATTTAAGACTGAAATTAGTATATTACAAATAATATTTCAATATAGCCTTGACTTCCGATTCTGGTTTGTCTTTCGAAGAAAGGTGTACGGGTGTTTTTTCAATTCAGCTGTCCTTCGGTTAATCGTTAGAACGGGGTAATCTGCTTCCTCGATCACTTGAGCTGCGACGCTTCCCTGTAATAGCCGACGAATGCCAGTCAATCCTCGTGTCCCCATTGTAACAAGGTCGATGTCAGTCACCTCAGTGTATTTGAGAATCTCCTGCTGAGGTTGACCAAAGCTCAACGTAGTTCGGACAGGAACGTCCAAGGTCGCTGCCTTCTCCGTAATGTCCTCCAAGAGCCGAGTTCCCCGCTGTTCCCAAGAGTCAGTGACCTCTTCCCACGTGAATCCAGGCCGACTCGAATAGGACTGTTCGGAAATGATAAAAAGTCCATGTAGGGTTGCATCATACCGTTTAGCAATTTGTAGCCCATGTTTGAAGGCCACAGATGCCTCGTCGTATCCATCCGTAGGCACGAGAATATCTGTGAACTGACTAGTAGATAACTCTCCTACCGGATCAGAGGGATCCATATCAGGTATCGTCAAGACAGGAAGGGTCTTCACTGCTCGTGATTGTCGTGTGGTGGATCGTGACCCATAGGTTTAGAATTGGTTCAGACTCCAGTATTTATATAGGACACAGATAGGAATCCGTTGGTATACTCGAACGATAGTTCGGGATTGTGAGGTACTAACCGTTGATTGTGGAGTCAGAAAAGCCAAACCGTGCAGCACGGCTCAAATCGCTATGTATCCCGACTTTGGATTGCTAAGAACAAATTGCTTGATTCAGGCCCTCGTACCATTGATGTGGGGTGAAACCGAATGGCAACTGATCCAGTCTGTGGAATGGACGTCGATGAAAGTGATCCGGCGGCCACAGCTGAGTACGACGGTCAGACGTACTACTTCTGTGCCGAGGGCTGCAAGGAGACGTTCACCTCGACACCGGAGGAGTACGTCTAACCGTCACACCCCACACCTGCGTCGTAGCTCCCCCACACCCACCCCCATTCCGCCTTTCGATGACCCAACCAGAACTTGACGACACGGATCGCGAAATCCTCCGTCTTTTAGCGGAGAACGCGAGACGACCCTACAGCACTATTGCTGAGGCTGTAAATCTTTCACCCCCGTCCGTTTCAGCACGCGTCCGTCAGTTGGAGCAAGAAGATGTCATTCGTCGATTCACCGTTGATCTCGACCTCACACAGTACGAAAACCGGATACACGTCATGGTACGCCTCCAGCCTGAGCTCGGAAAGACGGATTCTCTTCGAGAATCGATCCTCGAGACCCCAGCCGTAGAACACGTATTCACAACTGCGGAGGGCGAAATCGTAGCTGTTGCGACGCCGCCGCGGAATACAGTCGGAAACTGGGCGCAGCAATATCTACCACTGACTGACGTGCGGCGATACGACGTACAACTGCTGTCGAACGCTGCTCAATCAGCGTATGCCGAGGGGACTGAATCCGCACTCAAATGTGCAAATTGCGGAACCACTGTCGGTGAAGACGGACTAGCCACCCGTGTCGGTGGTTCACTCCAGCAGTTTTGCAGTGAGAACTGTGAAACAACGTATAGGGAACAGTATACAGAAAGTCAAGAGAAATCTGATGCTTAGAGTCTAGCATTAGCTGTATACTCAATTCCTGATTGCTTACGAGTTTGCTGCAAATAGTTTTGATTTGAAACAGTAATCGCAGTGAATTAGAAGCGTGTGTATACACCTATGGAAGCGTCCACAACCACCAAAGGAGAAGCTACAAGCAACAAGGTACTCGTCCGTGCTAATGAGATTGAAAAAACGTACGGATCGAGTTTTCCATTTACGCGGTCAGTGACCGTCCTCACCGATGCCGATCTCGAAATTCGGACGGGGGAAATCGTCGGGATCGTCGGCGCGAACGGGTCGGGCAAATCCACGCTCATGAACATCCTCGTCGGTGTCCTCGAACAGGATTCCGGAACAGTCGAACGGACGGGAACCGTTGGCTGGTGTCCACAGGAACCACTGCTTTACGACCGCTTGACGGTCGGAGAGACGTTCCGACTGTTCGGTTCCGGATACGGAATGACCGCCGAAGAAATCGACGAGGCCAAACACCGCTTGGCGTCGAAACTCGATTTCGAGCAGTACCTTGACTACCGAATCGACCAACTCAGTGGTGGAAACCGGCAGAAAATCAATCTCAGTATCGCCCTGATGCACGATCCGGACGTCCTCATGCTGGACGAGCCCTACACTGGATTCGACTGGGAAACGTATCTCACGTTCTGGGATCTCGCCGAGGAACTCGCTGCCGACGGAACAGCTGTCACGATGATTTCACACCTGATCGAAGAGCAAAGTCGTCTCGACCGCATCTATGAGGTTCGTGACGGACAGGTCTACGACGTGACTGACCAGGAAGGCGAGACTGATGCAACGGCCAGTGAACGGGGGGAAGAGACCGATGAATAGGGTTTGGACGGGGATTCGGGCGAACGTCTCCACCTTCCTCAGAACCCCCCTGAATGTTGTCCTAGCACTTCTCCTTCCGATTGTCGTTATCGAAGGCTGGGGACAAGCAATGGCTGGGTTACCAAGTATGCCGACGGTCGAGGCGATTCCGATCGAGCTAGGTCGCCTTCTCGGAGCGATATTCGGGGTCGCCATCATTGCCGGCCTGATGGGACTCGCGCAGATGATTAGTGCGCGTGCAGCCGATCGGCGACTCGTTCAGACAGGCTATCCACCCCGAACACTGCTTGCGACTCGATTAGCGGCGCTCGGAGGAGTGACCGTTGTCGTGGCTGCCGTAAACTACGGCGTTCTCTGGCTGACGATTTCACCGGGAGCCCCTGTCCTGACGTTCGTATTCCTCGTACTTGCCGGCCTCGTCTATGCGTTTCTTGGCGCACTCGTCGGGGCGCTCCTTCCACGACTGTTCGAAGGCTCGCTCGTCGTGGTGTTCCTTGCAATGATGGATGCGTTCCTCAGTGGCGACAGTCCGCTGGCCGCCGACGTTCCCGAGTTCGTGGAATACTTCCCGCTCTATCATCCAAAGGAACTCCTTCAGGAGGCGATGTTCCAAGGCACATATACGACGGGTGATCTCGGCTTCGTCGCCGGATACCTGCTAGTCCTGCTTGTACTCGTCACCGCAGTGTTCGGAGTGACGATGCGCACCAGTGGTGGGTGGTCCGCATGAGTCGTACGACAACGGCGTTCACAATCGGCATCAAAGAACAGGCGCGAAACTACGTCCTCGTCGCTCTACTGGTCGTCCTACCGGTCTCGTTCATCACGTTGGCGTTCGCAGTCACCCAGGACGTCGAGATGCCGGTTCGGACGCTCGTCGACGGTGAGACGGTGACGGTCATGCGAGGGATGCCTGAGGTCCACGGCGTGATTATGACGCCGATTACGAGCGCCCTCATCGCGGGACTCGCCGGGTTGTTCCTGATGCGAGAAGCCAAAGACACAGACGGTCGTCTGGCAGTCGCCGGCTATCGTGCACGACAGGTAATCACTGCCCGGTTTGGGGTCCTCGCAGCAATCACTCTCATCGTTACCGGCGTCTCAGTCGGCGTGATGCTCGTCGATTTCCAGCCTGAGCATCTCTGGTGGTTCGTCGCAGCGATGCTCGTCGTCTCGGTCACGTATGGTCTCATCGGGATGCTCGTCGGGGCCGTTTTCGACCGCCTAGCCGGGATGTGGCTAATGCTGATTCTCCCGATGCTCGATATCGGACTCTTCCAGGATCCGCTGTTCATCCAGTCCGAGCCCGAATGGTGGATGAAACTACTCCCCGGCTATTGGCCCGTCCGTGTGATGGTCGATACCGGACTCACAACGGACGTAGATACGACTCTCTCATTGGTGTGGGCTACTGGATACCTCCTCCTCGTAGCTGTCCTCACAATCGGCGTCTACTACCGAATTACACAGGAGAAGTAAGATCAGGCCAGTAGACTACTTACTCCGGTAACTGTAGGGGAGAAGACCCAAACAGCACTATATCCAGCTTCGCTCAATTGGATAGTTTGACTCGGATTTCACTACGACCGTCTGATCGGGCAAACGGTTCGGTGGACTCTGGTTGCTGCTGTGTCCCTCGTTCTCTGGGCACCGATGAGTGCGGCTTACGTTCCGCGGAGAAGTGCCGCGGCGTAGGAACAGGTCTTCGAAGGACTCCTGAGCGAGGGACCTCAGGCGTGTAGAAATGGCGACGACACCGCGCCTTACCGAGATGGGTCTTCACTCCCAGTCTCCAACCGTTCACGACGCTTCTGGAACTCTTCTTCGTCGATCTCGCCTCGTGCGTAACGACGTTGGAGGGTTTCCATAGCGGAATCGTCACTCTCTGGAGGTGCATCGCCTCGACCCATTGCCCAGTAGAGGAAGCCGCCGACCAGCCCCAGCATCCCGAGTGCCCCGCCGACGAACGGCAGCCCACCGAACCATCCACCGTTCCGGCCGTGCATCATCCCTGGACCCATCATTCCGCCATCGGTACTCCCACTGCCGTCGACGTCCGAGCCGACGGCAACGGCGCCGTTCTGGACGATCGTTTCGCTGTCTGGGACCTCGCCGTCCGGGATCGGGCTGTCTTCAGCTGGACCGCCAGGGCTACCAACGACGATGCGACCGACCATGCCGACCGTCTTGTGAGGGATGCAGTAGTAGTCGTACGTTCCGGGCACCTCGAACGTGTGCTCGAAGCTCCCCTGCGAGATGGTCCCGCTGTCGAAGGCGGTGGCGTCGGCGGGAACGCGGTCCGGATAGGCCGTCGCCGAGTGAGCTCCGGCTGCTATCTCGAAGCGGACGGTCGTGCCAGGTTCGACGTGGAGCCCGATCGGGTCGAAGTAGTTGTTGCCCATCTTCACGACGGGCGTCTCCTGTGCGGCGACTGGTTGGGTGAATCCCGCACTCGCGACTGTGCCAGCACCGAGCGCTCCCAGGAACTGGCGTCTACTGTAGTCTGTCATTGTAGCTGGTTGGCTTCTGTTATCCACGGATGATGCTGGCGAGCCGGTTCGTGAGTCCGGGCGATTGCTGGCCGGCGCTCTCGATGGCAGCCTCCAATTCGTCCCGGTCGACGATGCCGATGAACTCGGCCGTCTGTTCCCCGTTTGCATACACGAGCGTCGTTGGCGTCTTTCGGACACCGTACTCCTCGGCCGTCTCCAGATCGGTCTGGATGTCGACCTCCCGGAACTCGACATCCGGATACGCATCTTCGATACCCTCGTTTTTCTCTCGCTGCGTTGCGCACGCTCCACAAGTCTCCTGTGTGAACAGGATAACTTCCGTCATAGTAGCTAGTATGGTCTTATGCTTTTAGCACACTTCTATTCACATCCGAAAGCTGTGAGGGTCACAGATTTCGGATTCCAAGGGGCCGGACGTGAGTAACGCCGGAGGTTGGTGGTCGGACCGTCACTCCGAGCGTTCGAGCTTGTTCCGACGCGCCTCGAACTCTTCCTCGGTGAGATCTCCGCGGGCGTATGCCATACGCAGCTCCTCCATTGCGGGATTCCGCGACGACTGCGATGCCGTCACGCGACGGAAGACGAGATATCCGCCACCGAGCAGGAGGAGGAGGAAGACCAGCTGGACGAGCATCCCGACGAGTGGCCACCAGCCGCTGGTCGTCCCGTATCCACCCATCATTCCACCGTATCCCATCATCCCGCCGAATCCCATCCCCATCGTGAGCAAGGGGAGGACGATGATCGCCCCGAGGATGAGGAGGACGATGGTTGTGGTGTCGAGTTGGTTTGATGATGTCATGGTTCAGATCTCGGTCGATGATTCGAGTTCGTCCGCGACGCTGGCGAGAACGCGTTCGAACCGGTCGTGGACCTCGTTCGCGATCGAGTCGAGTGCCTCGTTGTCGGCGATGCCGACGAGCTGTTGTGGGTCGACGGCACTCACCATGACCTCGCCGCCGTCGGTTTCGTAGACAATGACGTTACACGGGAGGAGTGCGCCGAGTTCGATCTCTTCGTTCAGGCCCTCGTGTGCCAGCCCCGGGTTGCACGCACCGAGGATGCAGTACTGTCGAAACTCCTCGCCGAGTTTCTCCTCGAGCGTCGCTTGGACGTCGATGTCACAGAGGACGCCGAATCCTTCGTCTTTGAGCGCCGCAATCGTCGTGTCGACGACGTCGTCGAACTCACCGGTGACTGAAGTCTGTATTGTGTATTCCATGAAGTATCATACCCCGTCTACGGGGTTAACGGTTGGGTGCCGCAACGGCGGCCGTTGGGAATATGATGTATCGGCTGGAACAGCAGCTGCTCCAGTCATCCGGTGCGTTCGAGCTGTTCTCGCCGCCGATCGAATTCGTCATCCGAGAGCTCTCCGCGGGCGTAGCGCTCACGGAGAACCGACAGCGACTGCTCTTCGTTCCCACCGGAGCCTCGATTGAGGAGCGCATAGACAATGTAGAGCGGAACGGCGATGAGGAGCCCCATCCAGAGGAACCCCCAGAGCCCCATCGCTCCACCGAAGAGGCCCCAGCCGCCCCCCATCATGCCGCCGCCGTAGCTCCCACTACCGTGGGCAACAGCCGGTCCAGTCGCCGCAACTAGCAGCGGGACGGCGAGGATCGCGAGTCGCCGAGCAGTGCGTCCGATGTGAGTGGTGAGTTGCGTCATTATCTTGCGTTGGTGAGTTGTGGTGTTCGATTGGAGCGATCGAAACGGCCAGAGCCGTCAGCAGTGGCCCTGCCCGTACATCCCGCCGTTGTAGCCGTCGTCAGCCCCGTCGTGGTATTCCCCGTCAGCCATGTCCTGGGCCATCTCGTCGACGGTCACACCCATGTGCGACTCCATCCACTCGACGCTACCCGGGCCCATGTGTTCGGTCATCTGTGCCTCCATCCAAGTGGCCCATTCATCTGCGGTGGCATTGTCCGTAGGCGCGTCGTCAGCGGTCGTTGCGTTGTCGTGTGCGCTGACTGCCGGTGCGGCGAACGCGAGTCCGACAATCGCGAGCGCCACGAGCAGCCACCGGCCGAGTTTGAAGTTGGTCATTGTCTCTCTCCTCGGTTACTCGTAGGCCTGCTCGGGAGTTATCGACATGGGTGTGAATCCATACAGGAGAACGTTCGAGAACGTCTATAACATCTTCTAACCGTTTTGCTCGAGGGAGACCGTTCATACCTACGGAATTCGAGAGGGAGAGCGCCCGATAGATAGCGACTATTTTCCCGGTTGTTGCTGCCGAAGGTCATCACTCGGATACACACGATAGGTCCGACCCTGTCGTTCCCGATACAGCAGACCTCGCTCCTCGAGTGAACTCACGGTCTGGCTTACTTTACTCTTCGAGAACTCAGATCGATCCCGAAGTTCAATCTGCGTGATTCCGGGGGAGTTCAGGACGGGTTCGAGGACGCGTCGTTCATCATCCGGTAAGAGATCGAGAACGCGTGCTTGGGGGTCCGATTCAGGATTGATAGACGTCGCCGGTGCAGCGTCATCATCCATCGACGTAGCTGTTGCCGCCGATGTCTGTGCAGGATCGACAGGCGCCGTTGTGTCGGCCACTTCTGGATCGGTGAGTTCTCCCCGGACCACGTAATAGACGCCACCGATAACGCCAGCAACCAGCAGGGTTCCAACCACGTACCAGAGGGGGTCTGGGCCGTGCATCGTTCCCATAGATGAACCCATCATTGACCCCATCGATTGCTCGATAGCCCGACGCTGTTGATAGGCCCGCCAACTGAGTACCCCGCCGGCCAGGAGAACGAACCCGAGAAGCACACCGACGACAGTATCTGCTCGACGGCGATTCATATGACAGCCCCGAGTTGCGGGATTTGACTATTCATACCGTCTATTTGAGCGCAGTAGGTGTGACAATTGCGGATTGAAACTGTGATGATGAACCCCATCACAGCGGATGAACCACAGTGCGATCATCAGTGGTCATGATCGTGATCGTGGCTCGATATTTGCGGGCTTTGATTAGTAAATTCCGTTGGTTCTTCTTCGAACGTACGCTTGCATTTCTTTGAGCAAAAATAGTACGTCGTCCCATCGTGGGACGCACTCGGGCCCTCATCGTCGGTTCGCATCCCGCACACCGGATCTCGATACTGACCTGGTGCGCCGAGTCCCCGCCGGTAGACATACAGAAGGAACCCGGAGAGCGCAAAGGCGATAATATTGAGGTAGAACGTGTAGTTGAGCTCGAAGTACGTCTGTTCAGTCGCCGTCTCGCCGCCCGCCAGATCTGGAACGATACCCAGCGCGTCGAACAGCAGCTCCATGAGGAAGCCGGTGAACGCCATCGTGACGAAGAAGACGCCGAGGATGTACAGCATCACCTTCCAGCCGTAGTACTTCCGGTAGACGTTCAGGACGGGCACGGTGATGAGGTCGGCGTAGACGAACGCGATGATCCCGGCGAAGCTGACGCCACCACCCCAGAGCGCGACGGCGAACGGGACGTTGCCCATACTGCCGACGAAACTGAGGACGGCGATGATGACGCCCATGACGGCGTTCTCGGCAGTCACGAGCAGGCCGTCGCCCTGAATGAACAGCGTGTTCCACACCCACTGCGGGACGAAGACGATGACGAACCCAGAAATAAGGAAGCCGGCGACGATGTCTTTCCAGATCATCGACCACTCCTTGCGGTACTGATTCCCGACCTTGTACCAGCCACCCCACGACAGCAACTCGTCACGCCACCCGCCGCTACTCGACGTCTCCTGGCGATAGGTCTCCATACAGCCCTCCGAGCAGAATTTGAGCGTCTCACCGCCGTCGGTCGTGAGCGTGTACTCGTCTTTCCCCTCCATCCCGCAGGTGGGATCTTCCGTGACGCCCGCCTGGCGGTCGCGCTCGTTGAGCTTCTCGCGGACTTCGTTAAACAGGTTTTCGGGAAGCGTAAGGTGGACGATGGCGGCCATGACGGCGATGAGAATCAGGCCGCCGAGCAGTTCCGCGACGAGGAACTCCCAGCCAAGCAGGATGAGAATCATCAGCCCTAGTTCGACGATGAGGTTCGTCGACGCGAACATGAACGCGAGGAAGTTCACCGCGTGCGCCCCCTTCTTGAACAGGCCCTTCCCGATGGCGACGGCGCCGAAACTACAGCCACTGCTTGCTGCTCCGAACACAGTCGCCTTGGTAAGTCCAGTTAGATCGCCCTCACCCAGCACCTGTGCCATCCGCTCCTTCGAGACGTAGACCTGGACCAGACTCGTAATCGTGAGGCCCATGATGATCGCCCACGCCGCCGTCCAGAGAAATCCGACACCGATACGAAGGGATTCAAGAACTCCGTCGATTATCGTCGCCTGCATAGGTGTATCATTGTAGGGATCATCTATTGCGGTTTTGATTAGAATATACTGCCTATGAGGGTATCAGTACTATGGCATCGTAACCGTCGGCCATAGATGATCTATCGTGAAGAGGGGAAAACATTGCAAACCTCCACAAGCTCCACGGAATCCGACTTCAGATTCAAAAGGGGAATCTGATTAAATCACGCCGACGTATTAGAGGCTAATGGGACCAGTAGAGACCGATGATATCCCAAATGAGGGGAACACCACCTGGAAGAACAGCCTTCGCCGGCCTGCTCGGTTGTCCAGTACGGTAACTGTCACATCCACTTCCTAATTTACGATGGCTGTCGATCTGGCAATCCATGATGCACTCGTTCTCACAGCCGACGAACGGAACCGCCTGTACGAGCGCGGCACAGTATGCATCACCGATGGCTGTATCGAAGAAGTCCGACCATCACGTGCAGGAGACGGAGAATTAGAAGCGTCCACCGTTATCGACGGGAACGGGAAACTGGTGATGCCGGGGTTGGTGAACGCCCACACGCACTTGGAGATGACACCGCTCATCGGTGCGTTTAGCGAACTCGAGCTGACGGAGATGCTTGGGAGTGGGACGGCCTTGTTTAACAGATTAGGGAACGGCGAATTCGAGTACCTCGTCGAGGCAGGCGTCGAGCTCGCAGCGCTCAATTTCCTCTTGGGCGGTGTCACGACCGTGAACTCGATGGACGCACGGCCTGCCGCAGGTGCAGAGGCGTTCGGGGAAGCAGGGCTCCGCGGATTTTTCGGCCCGGCGATCTCGGACCTCTTCTGGGACCAACCAGTCGATCAGCAGTTCTCCCGTGCTCGCGAGTTCGTCGAAACGTACCACGACACGTACGAGGGCCGAATCAGGGCGACGATCTGCCCGCACGACGACTGGTCGTGTACCAGGCAGCTGTGGGAACGGACCGCGTCCCTCGCCGCAGAGTACCCGGACCTGCTCGTCCACACGCACTTGCTCGAACTCGAGGAGAGTAACACGATGGCACGAGCGAACGGTGGCGAGGACTCGGTAGGATTGCTCGACGACGTTGGACTCCTGGACGACCGACTGGTCGCTGCTCACTTCCGCCTCGGCGACGAAGAGGACATCCAGCGAACCGCCGAGGCGGACGCGGCTGTTGCGCACTGCCCGTCCGTCTTCTGTTACTGGAATCCGGACGGGGAGACGCAGTGGACGCCCGTTCCCGAGCTTCGAGCCGCCGGCGTCGACGTCGGAGTAGGGATTGACGACCACTACTGGCACGACTCGTACAGCATGTTCGGTGAAGCGCGGCAAGCTCGGCTGGCGGCAAATCTCAAGCGTTCAGCCGGGCAGTTCGACTCGATGGAACTGATACGAATGCTCACTATCGAGGGCGCACGCGCGCTGGGGATGGGCGACGAGATCGGCAGTATCGAAGCGGGAAAGCGCGCGGATATTATCCTCCTCGACGTCGACAAACCGAAGTTCACGCCACTGACCAACGTTCCCGCACACGTCGTGAACAACGCGGTCCCGGCCGACGTCGAGACAGTGATCGTTGACGGCGACGTCGTCCTCCGGAATGGTGTGCCCGAGACAATGGACTCGGACGACGTGCGACAGCGAGTAAATCAGGCTGTCGAACGCTTCATGGACGAGACAGGCTGGGAGTTAGACATTGGTGGTAGTGAACCGCCGACCAGCATCGAGACTGTACGGGACCTCCCAAAGCGTGGCCCTGCGCGACTCCTGACTCGCCTCGCGATGCAATCCGCGCGTGATCGGTTCTCCTTCTAAGACCCTGCCAGCGTAGGGGTGGTTCCCCCTCAGGAATTTCTGTGGGCGCGAACGAACGCACGTCGCAGGACGGTCAGAAGAACGTACGTCTCGTACTTCTGGGTCTGGCAGTGCTCGCAGGGCTGCATATCCTCGACGATCTCCTCAATAGCGTCGTCGTACTCGTCGGTGAGCGTAGTGAGCGCGTCCGTGATCTGGGGCTGGGCAGCGTCGATCATCTCCTCGACGGCGGCGTCGGCCGAATCTGGTAGTGAGTACGAGAGGACGATCGTGTTCGCGTGGTAGTACTTCGTCGTCCCACCACGCCCCTCCTCGAAGCGAACGACGTCGACGAGGCCCGCATCCCGGAGCTCGTTGATGTGATGGCGGACCGTGTTCTCCGTCCGGTCGATGCCGCGATCGTCGAGGCGTTCGTGGACCTCGGTCGCAGTTAGGGCTTCCTCGGACAGAATGTCGAGGACCATCGCCCGCATCGGCTCGTCGATGGCGTCCGAAATCCGAGTGTCTCGCACCGCGATGTCGTCGAGACGGTGGTCGGTATCGGAATCACTCATACGAGGACTGAGCGCGAGCACGCGGGAAAAGGTAGCGGGGCAGGAGTCGGGTAGGTGTCTGTCGAGGTATCCAGTACAGGATGGACCCGCGATAGCGAAAGCCCTAGACGACCCGTTTGACTGTTCCAACGACTCGTATCCGAATTCAAACATATCATATAAAAAATACTTATTGAGGTACGGGCACTATCTCAAACTGTAATGAGCGACACAACCCAATTCCGCGTCCTCGACTTCGACTGCCCGACCTGCGCGAGTACCGTCGAACGCGCCCTGTCGAACGTCGACGGCGTCCAGCACGTCGAAGTCCACTACGCGACCGGCCGCGTCGAGATCGAGTACGACGACAGCGTCGCTGACCCCGACGCCTTCGCAGAGACCATCGAAAACCAGGGGTACACTCCCCAGCCCGCCTAACACTATGAACAAACAATCGATCACGCAGTACTACCGGAACCACCGGAAGGCCATCGTCACGGCGACAAGCGGCCTGCTGTACGGCGGTGGCTGGAGTCTCGGCTACCTCACGAGTTTCGAGATGGCAAGCGCCGCCATCCTCGTCCTCGCGACGGTCGTGGGTGGCTACGACATCGCCAAGACCGCTTACCACGAGGTCACCAACCGGACGCTCGGCATCAAGACGCTGGTGACGCTGGCCGCCATCGGTGCTATCGTCATCGGGGAGTACTGGGAAGCCGCCGCCGTCGTCTTCCTGTTCAGCCTTGGCAGCTACCTCGAAGGCCGGACGATGCGGAAGACCCGGACGGCACTTCAGGAGCTACTGGAGATGACGCCCGACACGGCGACCGTCCGTCGCGACGGGACACTCCAAAAGGTCTCCGCCCGCGATGTCGAAGAGGGCGAAGTCGTCGTCGTAAAGCCGGGCGGGAAGATCCCGGTCGACGGAACCGTCGTCGACGGCGAGAGCGCAGTCAACCAGGCGCCGGTCACCGGCGAGAGCGCGCCCGTCCACAAGGCCGACAGCGACGAGGTGTACGCCGGGACGGTCAACCAGGAGGGCGCGCTAGAAATCCGGACGACGGGAGCGGGATCGGATACGACTCTCGAACGGATCATCCGTCGCGTCGAGGAGGCCCAGGAGGCTCAGTCGCCCACGGAGAGTCTCATCGACCGGTTCGCGAAGTACTACACGCCGGCCGTCATTGCCCTGGCTATCGGCGCGTACGCGGTCACGCAGAACGCGATCCTGTCGCTGACGCTGCTGGTCATCGGCTGTCCGGGCGCGCTGGTCATCGGGCCACCGGTCAGCATCGTCTCGGCCATCGGTAACGCCGCCCGGTCGGGCGTGCTGATGAAGGGCGGCGAACACCTCGAACGCGCCGGCAAGATCGATCTCGTCGCCTTCGACAAGACGGGGACGCTCACGAAGGGCGAGACCACCGTCTCCGGTATCGAGGGGTTCGGCGTCGCCGCCGCCGACGTCCTCTCGCTCGCAGCGACCGCCGAGAAGAAGAGCGAACACCACCTCGCGGACGCCATCGTCGACATGGCCCGCGAACGCCAGACGGCTGCGACGGACGGTGGAGCGACGGTCGCCCAAGCGGACGATACGGACGTGGGGCGCAGGTCGGTCCCCGATCCCGACGACTTCGACGTGGTCGCCGGCAAGGGCGTCATCGCCCATGCCGATGGCCAGGAAGTCGTCGTCGGCAACCGCGCGCTGCTGGACGACCGCGACGTCGATGTCCCCGATCGGGTCGCCGACTACGTCCGCGAGCGTGAGGGGCGCGGCGAGACAGTCGTCCACGTCGTTCGGGACGGGGACATCATCGGCGCGATTGCGATGCGGGACGAGCTCCGGGAGGCCGCTCCTGGGGTCGTCGCGGCGCTCCAAGACGCTGGCATCGAGACGGTGATGCTCACCGGCGACAACGAGCGGACGGCCGCTGCCGTTGCCGAGGAGGTCGGTATCGACGAGTACCGTGCCGAACTCCTCCCCGAGGACAAGCAGTCCGTCATCGAGGGCTACCAGGCCGACGGCCACGTCGTCGCGATGGTCGGCGACGGCATCAACGACGCGCCATCGCTGGCCACTGCCGATGTCGGCATCGCGATGGGTGCTGCGGGAACGGACACCGCTATCGAAACGGCTGACATGGCGTTGATGGCCGACGACCTCGAACGCATCCCGTACGCGGTCAAACTCAGCAAGGCGACGCGCTGGAACGTCCTCGAGAACGTCGGGCTCGCGGTGCTGACCGTGACCGTCCTCCTCGCGGGCGTGCTCACCAGCTACGTCACCCTCGCGTCGGGAATGCTGGTCCACGAGGCCAGCGTCCTCCTCGTCATCCTCAACGGGATGCGACTGCTCCGCTACTGACCACGAGACACGATCACAACCACAACTCATGACATCGAATTCGACTGCGACTGACACGACCCAGACGAGAACCAATTGGCAGGTCGACTACGACGCCGACCCGATCGAAATCCGCGACCCCGTCGCGGAGGCCCTCGGCGTCCTCGAACCGGGCGAGCCGTTCGTCGTCACCTACCGGGACGCGGTGAAAGAAGCCGGACACTCCTGTCCGACAGCCTCGGGTGCCTATCGGATCGTCCAGCTCGGGCTCGACGCCCTGTATCCCGACGACTATCCAGTCCGGAGCGAAATCGAGGTCCAGACGGCCGGCCCGCAGGACGATGCCGCGTACGGCGTGATGAGCCGCATCATCTCGTACGTGACTGGCGCGACCGGCGATGACGGATTCAGCGGGCTCGCCGGCGGCTATGGCGGCCGCCGCGACCTCCTGCGCTTCGACGCGTTCGACCCGGACACGGCGGACCCGACGTTCCGGTTCCGGCGAACCGACACGGACGAGACCGTCGAAGTGACCTACCACGTCAGCGACGTTCCTGACGGTGGACCCGCAATCGGGAACCTCCAAGGGATTCTCGACGAATCGGCAACTGACCAGCAACGAGAGGCTTTCGCTGACGCCTGGCACCGCCGGGTACAGGTCGTCCTCAGCGACGACTCGCTGTTCACCGTCGACGCGGTGTGAACGCGACGGTCTACCCCTCTCACTCGAAATAAGTTACTGCGGTACACTATCGATCTCCTCAAGGGCCTCAGTAGCGACATCACCTAACTCACCAGCCTCGATATGCGAGTACCGCTCACGAACCATCTCCTCAGAATTATCGAGATATCGGGCCGCCACAGTATATCCGAATGCCCGGACCAGAACCTCGCCCATGCCACGACGGCCACCGTGCGGAGCAAGATAATCGTGTTTCGGATGGTCGATGTCGATCTCCGCGGCCTCCGAGAGTCGTTGGAGAATCGACCGTGCGCCGTCCGTCGTGATCGACGGCGGCCGAATGTCCACATCGAGCGCCAGCAGCAGGTCGCGAGCGTACTCCGCACGGCGTTCAATGATTGCTTCTGGGCGTTCCCCTCGTTCGGCGAGGTTTTCCCGGACGAGCCCTGCGAGCGTCCGTTGGTCGAACGTCGGAAACACCGGCCAGCGCTCCGTTGGTGGGTCCATCA
>NZ_SBIR01000008.1:0-198932 GCF_004521895.1 Halorussus marinus | reverse complement strand
CCGGAGAGGGCCTTGCGCTCGGCCTCGGGAATGCCGAGTTTTTCGAAGGTGTCCTGGATGTCCTCGGGGAGGTCGTCCCAGCTGTCGGCGCCCTCGCGCTTGTCGACATCGGGGCGGATGTAAGGGACGATCTCTTCGATGTCGAGTTGGGTGAGGTCGGGCTGGCCGGGCCAGTCGGTGGGCAACGGCATGTTCTGGTAGTGCTCGAGCGCACGCAGGCGCCGGTCGAGCATCCAGTCGGGCTCGTCTTTGTCCTCGCTGATCAGCCGCACGACCTCCTCGGTGAGGCCCTTGCCGGACTTGAGCGCGGAGCTCTCCTCTTTTTTGAACTCGAAGCGCTCCTCGGTGTTGGTCTCCTGAAGCTCCTCGTCGGTACTCA
Organism: Halorussus marinus; assembly: GCF_004521895.1. Lineage (NCBI taxonomy): Archaea > Methanobacteriati > Methanobacteriota > Halobacteria > Halobacteriales > Haladaptataceae > Halorussus > Halorussus marinus. The sequence goes on along the minus strand of NZ_SBIR01000008.1, from coordinate 198,553 downwards.
TACGCGTAACTGCGTACCGAAGCCTCTTAACTTCGTGGCCGAATACGGGCGCGAAGAAACCGAAATCAGTTACGAACGCCGCGAAACGTATGGAACTACGATTCCGTTTCGACGTTGGCGTTGGCGTCGGTGGCGGTCGGGTCGGCGTCGGGTTCGACGTCCGGGTCTTTCATCTCGTCGAGCTCGTCTTCGATCTCCTGGCGGCCCTTCTTGAACTCGCCCATCGCCTCGCCGGTCGAGCGGGCGAGCTTCGGGATCTTGTTGGCCCCGAACAGCAGGACGGCGATGAGGAGGATCACCATCATCTCCATCCCGCCGGGAATCGGGCCGAACAGCGGAATCAGTTGCGTCATCTCTACCTCAACGTTTCCGGCCTCACTTGTAGGCTTTTCCCCTGTCGCGCCCGGCTCGGACCGTACGAGTGGCCTTCAAGTGAGTGGGGTTCGTACTCCCGGCCGAATGGACGTAGCATCCTCCAAGGGCCGGACGATTCTGGCGGCGACCGGCCTCGGGGTCGGCGGCTTCGCGTTCGCGTCGGTCCTAGTCACGGTCGCCTCGCTGGCGCTGATCGTCGCTGGTATTCCGCTGATGGAGCGCCCGACGCTCCTGCTCGGGCTCTCGACCGTCATGGGCCAAGGCGTCGCGTTCGGCACGTTCGCGCTCGCGTACCTCCGGTACACCGACCGCGGACTCGGGTTCGTCCGCGCCCGCGTCCCGACGCTACGGGACGTGGCGTGGTCGATCGGCGGGCTCCTCGCGCTGTTGGGCGGGCTGGTCGCCATCTCGGCGGTGTTCGCGTCGCTCGGCGTCGAATCGGCGTCGAACACGGTCGAACAGTACGCCGAGCAGGACCCCCGGGTCTACCTGTTCTTGATCCCGATGTCGTTCCTGTTCATCGGTCCCGGCGAGGAACTGCTCTATCGGGGCGTGGTGCAGGGCCGGCTCCGGGAGGTGTTCGGCCCCGCGCTCGCCATCGGCGCGGCCAGCGTGATCTTCGCCGGCATCCACATCTTCTCGTTGCAGGGGCAGGGCAAACTGGCGTACCTCGCCATCCTGCTGGTCCTCTCGCCGATCCTCGGGTTCGCCTACGAGGCGACCGACAATCTGGTTGTGCCGTCGCTCATTCACGGCGCGTTCAACGCGGTCCAGTTCTACGGCGCGTACGTGGCCGCCACCGGCGGGGTCGGACTCGCCGTCCTCTAGGCGCCGGCCCACCGGACGACCCGAAACCGATCGTAGCCGCCGTACGCGAGTTCGAGCGCACCCATCCACCAGTTCCACCGTTCGGGAAGCGAGAGCCCGTCGGGCGCGTCGTCGAGGTTCTCGACGACCTCGCCCGCGGTCAGCTCTCGACCCGCGTCAGCTCGGAACTGCCCCGAGTCCGCCAGATCGCGGGCCTGTCGCGCGACCACCCGCGTGCCCGGTGCGTCGGTCCCGAAGGCTTCGCCAAGCAGTCGTTCGAATCGCTCGTCTGTCTCTGTGTTCATCGTTTGGTGTCGTCGACCCCGTCCCGTCGGAGACGGCCGGGCCCACGGTGGCTACGGTCGCTCAGTTGTAAAGTCCGATGGCCTTAATCTGCTCTTGATACCGATTGCGGATGGTGACCTCGGTCACCTGCGCGACGTCGGCGACCTCCCGCTGGGTCTTTTTCTCGTTGCACAAAAGCGAGGCGGCGTAGATGGCGGCGGCGGCGTAGCCGGTCGGGGATTTGCCCGAGAGCAGTCCCTTCTCGGAGGTCACGTCGATGATCTCGTTGGCCTTGCTCTCGACCTCCTCGGTCAGTTCGAGCTCCGAGCAAAAACGGGGGACGTACTTTTTGGGGTCGACCGGCTCCATCCCGAGCGCGAGCTCCTGGGAGATGTACCGATAGGTGCGGCCGATCTCCTTGCGTTCGACCCGCGACACCTCGGCGACTTCCTCGAGGCTTCGCGGGATGCCTTCCTTCCGGCAGGCGGCGTACAGCGCGGCGGTGGCGACCCCTTCGATCGAGCGCCCCCGAATCAGGTCCTCCTTGAGCGCGCGCCGGTAGATCACCGACGCGACCTCCTGAACCGACCGGGGAACGCCGAGCGCCGAGCACATCCGATTGAGTTCGCTCAGGGCGAACTGGAGGTTGCGCTCGCCGGCGTCTTTGGTGCGGATGCGCTCTTGCCACTTTCGGAGTCGGTGCATCTGACTCCGCTTTTTCGAGGAGATCGACCGGCCGTAGGCGTCTTTGTCCTTCCAGTCGATGGTGGTCGTCAACCCCTTGTCGTGCATCGTATTGGTGGTCGGGGCACCGACCCGGGACTTCTCCTGGCGTTCGGAGTGGTTGAACGCCCGCCACTCGGGCCCCCGGTCGACGTTGTTCTCCTCGACGACGAGCCCGCAGTCCTCGCAGACGACCTCGCTCCCCCCGGCGTCGGCCACGAGCGATTTCGACTCACACTCCGGACACGTTTCGACCCCCTCCGACTCCTCTGCGGTGGTCTCGGCGGCTTGCTCTCGCTCGCGCTGGCGAATGGGCCCCGTCATGAGTCTATAACCGTACGCGACTTTGATAGATAAACCCTCCGCGAACTCCGATACCGGTTTCGTGGTTCTCGGGGCCGCGTCGTCGGACCGTTGGTCTCGGCGGTCGAGCCCGGGATTTATACGTGTTCCCGACGCCCTCACGCACATGGCATCGTCACGACCGACCGTCTACGCGGTAGACGAGTACGACCCCCTCGAATTCGACGCGGTCCTCGTCCGGGAGGACGCGCTGGTCTGTCTCGACGGCACCGACTCCGTCCGAGTCGTCCCGATGGACAAGGTCAACCACGTCGAGGCCGACCCCGACTCGATGCTCGTCGAGCGCGAACTCCCCGAGACGTTCTACGGCGGCGGCGAGTACGGCTTCGTCGACGTCGAGGCGTACCCCGACCTCGAACAGCACCTCGAAGAGCTCGAAGCCGAGCAGTACTGATAAGCCGGGCCCCGACCAACGCCCGGCCATGAACGTCTTCGAAGACCGCACCCGACGCTGTCAGCGCCGGCTTGCGGCGGTCGGCGCCGACGCGGCCGTCCTGTTCCCGAGCGCGAACCTCTTTTACGCCGCGGGGTTCCGCGAGGAGCCGATGGAGCGCCACCTGTTCCTGTTCGTGCCGAGCGCCGACGAGGACGACCCGGCGACACCCGGCGACGATCCCGTCTTCCTCGCGCCCGAGATGTACGACGAGCAGATCCGGGACGCCTCGTGGGTCCCGGACGTCCGGCTGTGGGCCGACGGCGAGGACCCCGCCGAACTGACCGCGGAGATCGCCGACGAGCTCGGGCTCCGCGGGGGTCGCCTGCTGGTCGACGACACCATGTGGGCGCGGTTCACACAGGACCTCCGGGCCGCGCTCCCGGACGCGACGTTCGGGCTCGCCAGCGAGGTGTTCGACGACCTCCGGATCCGGAAAGACGAGGCCGAACTCGACGCCCTCCGGCGGGCCGCCGCCCTCGCCGACGAGGTCAGCGTCGCGGTCCGAGAACTGGGCGCCGAGGCGGTCGGGATGACCGAGTCGGCGCTCGCCGACGAGATCGGCCGCATGCTCGCCGATCGGGGCGGCGACGGCGTCGCCTTCGAGACCGTGGTCGGCGCCGGGCCGAACGGCGCCAAGCCCCACCACCGCCACGGCGACCGCGAGATCCGGCGCGGCGACCCGGTGGTCCTCGATTTCGGCGCGTACGTCGACGGCTACCCGGGCGACCAGACCCGGACCGTGGTGTTCGACGGCGAGCCCCCGGCCGAGTACGAGACGGTCCACGAGACGGTCCGGGCGGCCCAGCGGGCCGCCGTCGAAGCCGTCGAGCCCGGCGTCCCCGCGGAGGCGGTCGATCGGGCCGCCCGCGAGGTCATCGAGGAGGCGGGCTACGGCGACCGGTTCGTCCACCGCACCGGCCACGGCGTGGGGCTCGACGTCCACGAGGCGCCGTACGTCGTCGACGGTAACGACGCCGAACTGGAGCCCGGGATGGTGTTCAGCGTCGAGCCGGGGATCTACCTCGACGGGGCGTTCGGCGTCCGGATCGAGGACCTCGTGGTCGTGACCGAGGACGGCTGTGAGCGACTCAACGACTCGCCCCGGACGTGGGAGCCGCTCTGAGCCGATGGCGTACGTGAGCCACGCTGTCCGGTCGATCCGCGAGGAGCCGATTCCGGGCGAGACGGTCCGGCTCGTGGTGACCGCCGCCGACGACGCCGACATCGCCGACCTCCGTGCGGCGCTCGACCCGCTCGGCGAGGTGGTGGACGAACTCCCGTTCGACCGCCTGCTCGTCGCGGTCGACCACGACCGGGTCGGGGCGGTCTGTACCCTCGACGCCGCGAGCGCGGTCGAGACCGACGCCACCATCGGCTTCCCGTCCTAACGCCCGGCAGGCAGTTTGAAGTGACCGTCCGGTGTACGGTGTTGGGGGACCGGGGGATGCACGCAGAGAGCACACCACGAACGGGGGGAATCCACGACGAGCGGGTGTCGACGATGGGGCGACGGCGGTTCATGGACACGCTACGGACGCTCGGGTTCGGCCTGCTGTCGTCGCTGTTTCTGACGACCGAGGACGTACTGGCGGCCGACGACGACGAGGTACCGGTCGTCTACGGGCTGACCCGCGACGACGGCGAGCTCCGACCGCGGCACAAGACCGTCCCGGCCGACTGGTACGACGACTTCCGGGAGGCGTTGGCGGCCCACGACCGACTCGGCGCGATCGCCACGGAGGGCGTGGCGAACTCGGCGGTCGAGCCGGGCGAGTACGGCGGCGCGAACGCCGCCATCCGGGTCGAGGTCACCGCCGAGGAGGCCCGGGGTGCGGTCCCGGAGGCGATCGATCAGGTGCCCGTGGAGGTGACCCGCGTCGACTCCCGGAGCCGGAAGACCGACCCCGAGGAGCTGTCGAACCCGAGCGCGCCGACCGACCCGGGCGTCCCGGGGAGCGTCGCGGTGAGCAACGGCGAGATGTTCGGCACGCTCGCGCCCGCGTTGCGGGACCCCGCGGACGGCTCGACGTACTTTGCGACGGCGAACCACGTCTTCGGCGGGTCGGACAATCAGGGCGAGCCGTTCTACCTCCTCGACGGCGACCGGACCCGGATCGGGACGGTCTCGGCGGGGTTCCCGAAGGCCGATCTGGTCTGTGCCACCCCGGAGGAGGAGTTCGAGCCCCTCCACCGAATTCGGGACGTGTCGCCGGGTCGGGTGCTCGGGCAGTTCACCCGGGCCGGGCTCGCCGATCTAAAGGCCGAGGGCGAACCTCTCCAGAAGATCGGGGTGAAGACCGGCCACTCCGCCGGACAGATTCAGGCCGTCGACGGGCTTACCTGCGCGTACGGCGCCATCTGCAAGAACGGCCAGATCAAGTGGGGTCGCGAGTCGGGGTTCTCGGACGGCGACAGCGGCTCTGTGAACTTCCACCCCGACCCCGAGAACCCCGACGCGGGCGTGCTTGTCGGCGGGCTCAACAACGCTCGGACGTGGTGGCCCGGCGAGAACTACATCTGGGGCACGGGCGCGTATCACATCACCGAGAAACACGGCTACACGTTCTGATAGCGCTCCTCGCGGACGTCGGGTGTCCGGACTGCGGCCGAGGGCTCACCCGCGAGGACGCCGTCAGGGAGGCCGGCCCGATCAGCCCTGCGTGGTCCCGCAGTCGGTACAGGTCAGCTCGAACGCGCCGTCCGCGAGCGCGACGTCGTGGGTCCGTTCGGCCTCGCACTCGGGGCAGTAGGCCCGCGACTGGAGCGCGTCCCAGTCGTGGGTCGGGCCGGGCGCGCCGATCGCCCACCCCTCGACGGTCGCCTCGCCGTCGTTGTACCCCTTCTGGAACTCGCCGGGCCGGAACCGGATCAGCTCGCCGGCCGCGACGGTGACCGATTCGCGGTCGATCCCGACGTCGAACGTCGCGGTGCCCGACTCGACGTAGAACACCTCCTCCTGATCGTTGTGACGGTGGAGCCCGCCCGAAAACGACTCGCCGGCGTCGAGCTCGAAGTAGTTCATCGCGACGTGATCGGTGCCGAGCGCGCGCGAGACGGGCTTTCGCATCCGGTGGACGTTCATCGGATTGGGCTCGTTGTCGACCGCGTCGATCGCGACTTTCTCCATACGCGTTCGTTGGTCGACGCTCGGAAAAAACTGTCCGGTCGACGCGCCTGCGCCCGAAGAGTCCGACGAGCGCGACCGAGAGCGGGGCCGACGGCCGCCGCGTCCGCGACGTCCCACTTAAAAACACGGGGCGGTCGCAGGGCCGGCGACTCGCGTCCCCGCTTTAGGTAGTCGCCGACCCACGGTCGAAGCGATGACAACCGACGTTCGAACGTCGCTCTCGAAGGTCGCACAGGTCCCGCCCGTGACGCTCGCCACCCTCGGGGTCTCGCTCCTCGCCCTGCCGGGATACGCGTGGGCGTCGACCGTCCTCGGACTGAACGCCCCGCCGCTCGTCACCGTGGCCGTCCAGTGGACCGTCGCGGTCGGCGTGGTCGCGGTCGCGGTCGGCGTCGAGGGCAGGTCGCTCGCCAGCGTCGGGTTCCGCCGCGCGAGGCGGGGAGACGCGCTCGCGCTCGCGGGTGCGGCCGCCGCGGCGATGCTCGTCTTCGCGGCCACCGACCCGCTCGTCGCGGCGCTCGGACTTCCGGTTCGAGGCGACTCGGGGACGCTCTCTACGGGCGTCGGTCTCTCGGTCGCGCTCGTACGCGCGGTCACGACCGGCGTCGTCGAGGAGGTTCTCTTCCGGGGGTACCCCATCGAACGGCTCGTAGAGTACGCCGAGAGCCCGCTTCTCGCCGGCGTCGTGACGTGGGGCGCCTTCACCGCCGCCCACGCCGTCGCGTGGCCGCTCGGGAATCTCGTCCAGATCTCGGCCGTGGCGGCGGTGTTCACCGTGATCTATCTCCGCCGCCGGTCGCTGGTCCCGGTCGTCGGGGCGCACGTCGCGGTCTGGGCGCTCTCGGTCCTCGGTCGAGTTTACGGCTGAGACTACGCCACCGGCTCCAGCCCGCGCTCCTCGCGCAACACGCGGACGTACTCCCGGAACCCGGCTTCGAGGTCGTACTCGGGCTCGTAGCCCAGATCCTCTCGTGCGGCGGTCATATCGAGCGTCTGGGTCCACGGGAGTTCGCCCTCGTCGCTCACTTCGAGGTCGGCGTCGGGCACGATGCGCTCGACGGTCTCGGCGGCCTCCCGGATCGTCGCCACCTCGCCCCGGACGTTGTAGACGCGCCGACCGAGCGCCGACTCGGGGGCGAACGCCGCCTTCCGGAACGCCTGGGCGATGTCTTCGACGTACTGCCAGTCGATAACCTGATCGCCGTACTCGACCGCGAACGGCTCGCCGACCGCCGGCTTCTCGACGATGTTCGCGAGGAACGCCGAGCCGCCCGTCTCGCGGTACGGGCCGTACGCGACCGTCGGCCGGAGCCCGACGTGGCTGACGTCGTGGTCCTCGAAGTACACCTTCGCCTGGTGTTCGTTGTACTCTTTGGTCGCGCCGTAGAGGGTGTCAGGGTACACCAGCTCGTCCTCGTCGACCCATTCGCCGTCGTAGTTGGCCGGGGGCGCGTACACCGCCGCCGACGACGCCCACGCCACGCGCTCGATCTGGTCGTCGAGCGTCCGGGCGGCCTCGAACACGTTGTTCGTGCCGAGCACGTTCACCCGGGCGGCGTCCCGCGGGTTCTCGCGCGCCAGCGAGGTCAAAAGCGCCGCGAGGTGGACGACGCGGGTCGCGCCGGTCTCTCGGATCGCCCGGATCACGCTCGTCGGGTCGGTCACGTCGCCGCGGACGACCTCGACGGCGTCGGCGACCCCGAGCTTCTCAAGGATCCGCACGTCGGTCGCGAGGTCGTACGCGACCACGTCGTGGCCCGCGTCCGCGAGGTCTCGTGCAACGTACGACCCGATGAACCCGGTCCCGCCGGTGACCAGCACCGTCTCTGGATCGGCCATGTCTCGACCCACCACCGGCAGCCCCAAAAGCGTGTGCGACGGATTACCGCGAGCGCAGGATACTTGGCTCGGCTCCTCCCAGATTCAGGGAGTCGATGGATCGACTCCCGTCGCTGGCCGACGTGCCCCGCGAGACCGCCGTCGTCGTCGGACTCGTCGGCGGCGCCGAGTTCGTCAACCACACCTACCTCGTGCTGTTTCCGCCCATCCTCGGTATCCTGTCGGCGGAGTTCGACGCGTCGCTCGCACTGCTCGGGGTCGCGATGGGAGTGCAGGGGTTCACCAACACCGCGTTCCAGCTCCCGTGGGGGTATCTCTCGGACAACTACGACCGGCGGCTCACGCTCGGGCTGTCGCTCGGACTCGCGACCGCGAGCGTGTTCGTGGTCGCGGCCGCGCCCACCTTCGAGATACTGCTCGTGGGCCAAGCCCTGCTCGGGATCGGCATCGCGGGCCACCACCCGGTCCACTTCCCGTTACTGGCGGCGGCCTCCCCCGAGCGCCACCGCGGCCGGGCGTTCTCGATCCGGGCGTTCCTCGGGAACCTCGGGTTCGCCGCGCCGCCGGTCGCGCTCACGGCGGTCATCGCACTCCCGGGGCTGACGTGGCGCCACGCGGTCGGGCTTGTCGGGGCGTTCGGCGCCGTCTACGCCGTCTCGATGCTGTTCGTCCTCTACCGGTACGTCGATCCGGCGGTGACCGCGCCGGACGTCGACGACACCGAGGACGCACACGAGTCCGCCGACGGCGAGCGCACGCTGGGAGCGATCCGGGCCGCGGCCCGCCGGGAGGTCCGGGCGATCCTCGGCTCGCCCGCCATCCTCGCGCTGGCGGTGCTCGCGCTCGTGGTCTCGACCGCCAGCTGGGGCATCACCTCCTACGCCGCCGTCCTGTTGCAGGACGGCTACGGGGTCGGCCTCGACGTGGCGAACCTCACGCTCTCGGCGATGTTCGCGGTCGGCGCCGTGATGGTGCTGGTCGGCGGCGACCTCTCGGACCGGTTCTCGCCCGGGCCGGTCATCGTCGCCAGCTACGGCGCGGTCGTCGTCTTCGTGGCGCTGGTCGCGACCATGACACTGCCGCCGCTGGCCGCGGTGGCCTGCATGCTCGTGGTCGGCGGGGTCCGGAGCCTCGGCGGCCCGGCCCGGTCGAAGCTCGCCGACGCGGTGTCGGCCCGGTCGGACCTCGGGCGCAACTTCGCGCTCATCACCGTCGGCATCATGACCGGAAGCTCGATCGCGCCGCCGGTGTTCGGCGCGCTCATCGAGAACCGGGGGCTCGGCGCGACCTTCTGGGCCATCGCGGCGGTCGCGGCGCTCGGGGTCGGGGTGACGCTGTTCGTGCTCCGGCGCCACGGCGACGGGACCGACCCCGCGGCGGCCGGCGCGGTCGAGGCCGAGTGAGAGCGCGCCGGCCGACTCACTCCGATTCGGCGAACAGGAGGTAGGTCAACACGATTGCGAGCCCGACCTCCGAGACGATGGCGAGAAACTCCAGCGGTCCGGCGAACAGGTGCTCGACGACGAACGGAACGACCGCCACGTCGTGGGTCGAGCCCTGTCCGAGGAAAAAGAGCGGCCGGTGGCCGCTCAGATGCCAGCCGAAGTAGCCGAGCACGTACACCACCATCAGGCCGATGCCCCCGAGGTACAGCGGCCGGCGGGGCCACCCCTGGGCGGCGAGGACCATTCCGGCGACGATCGCGATCCCGGACACCGCAAACAGCGGCCACCGGAGATCGCGCGGGAGCAGAAAGCCCGCCCGCGCCCACCGGAACCAGTTGTACAGCCCGAGCGAGACGTGGATCACCGCCGTCACGAGCGCGAGGTGTCCCGCGACGAGGTGGATCGGCGAGGGGAACTCCGAGTCCATTACTCCGATCCGAGACAGGGCGTGGTGAAGGGACTGACGGTTTCGGGCGTCACTCGTGGAGGCCGCCGACCTCCTCGTAGAACGACGACCGGAGCCGGTCGGCCATCTCGACCTCGCGGTCGATCCGAACGTCGACGACCGTCGGCACGTCGTTCGCCTTCGCGTCGCGGAGCGCCGTCGCCAGTTCCTCGGGCGTGGTCGCCCGGATCCCGTCCGCACCGAACCCCGCCGCGACCGTCACGAAGTCGGTGTCGTGGAACTCCACGCCCGCGATGTCGCCCTCGGCGGCCTGCATCTGGCGGACCATCCCGAGGCTGGTGTCGTTGAGCACGACGAACGTTGGCGCGACCCCCTGTTCGACCGCGACCTCGACGTTCGTCATCGTCATCGCGAACCCGCCGTCGCCCGCGACGCCGATCACGTCCCGGTCGGTCGTGATCGCGGCCGAGACGGCCGCGGGCGTCGCCCACCCCATCCCGCCGACTCCGCCCGACCCGAAGTACGTCCGGACGCCGGGCGTCTGGAGGTAGTTCAACAGCCAGAACCGGTTGTTGCCCGAGTCGGCGGTCACGATGGTCTCCTCGTCGACCACCGCCTCGATCTCCTTGACGGCGCGCTGGGGCTTGATCGGCGAGGCGTCGCTCTCGCAGGCCGGCGCCGAGAACGACTCGCGGGCCGTCGCGGCCCGTTCGCGCGCCCAGCCGTCGCCGCCCACCGCTACGCCTTCGCGCCCGCACGCGTTCGCGAGCGCGCGAAGACTTTCGGAGGCGTCGCCGATGAGTCCGACGTCCGCGGGGTAGACCCACCCGGCGTTGCGGGTGTCGACGTCGGCGTGGACGATGGTCTGCTCGTCGGGCCGGACGAACGACGGCGCCTGCCAGTTCGTATCCATCGGGTTCAACCGACAGCCGACCACGAGCAGGGCGTCGGCGTCGCTCACCACTCGGTTCGCCCCCTCGTGGCCGAACGAGCCGATGACCCCAGCCGCGAGGTCGTGTGTCTCCGGGATCGTCGACTTGCCGAGATAGGAAGTGACGACCGGGGCGCCGTAGGCCGCCGCCGCGGCCCGGAGTTCGTCGTACGCCTGTGCGGCGTGAACGCCGTTGCCCGACACGATCACCGGCCGGTCGGCGTCGGCGAGCGCGCGCGCCGCGGTCGTTACGTCGCCGTCGGTCGGCGCGGCGTCCCAGTTGCGGACCTGCTCGTCGGCGTCCCAGACGGGCGGGACCGGATCCTCGGGTACCTCCTCGGTGATCGCGGTGCCGTCGAGGATCACCGCGGTCGGCCCGGGTCGGCCCGCGGTGGCGTGCTTGAACGCCAACTGGACGCTCCGGAGCGTCTCGGTCGGCGACCGGGGGAACCAGTGTTCTTTGGTCACGCCGTCGAGGATCTTCGGGAGGTTCAGCCCGCCGTAGTCGCCGCGGGCCTGCTGGTAGGGCGCCAGCGTCGAGTAGTCTCCGCGCTCGGAGGCCTCGGTCAGCACGACCATCGGCGACGACGACAGCCGGGCCTCCATCTGGCCGATGGCGCCGAGACTCCCGATCCACGGCCCCTGGCCCGCGAGTACGCCCGGCCGCTGGGTGAGCCGGCCGTACATCTCCGCCATCACGCTGGCCTCGCGCTCGTCGCGCGGCCGGACCACGTCCACGTCGGTCTCGGGGAGCGCGTCGAACAGTTCGATGACCCGGCCGCCGGGGTAGCCAAAGACGTACTCGACGCCGAGCGATTCGAGGTGGGCGACCAGCGCCTCGCTGGTCTCGGTCACCGGCGACGCCTCCCGGCTCGCGGGCCCGTTCGCGATGGCGTGGGCATCGGTATCACTGCTGAAACCGACAGGTCCCGGCAACTTTTGCTTGTCGGTCGTTCCAGAACGAGTGAGTCGGCGAGTGCGGGCCTACGCCGCGTCGTCGAACGGCCAGTCGCCGGTGTTTCGCATCCCCTCCTCGTAGCCCTGTTCGATCGTCGCCTCCCGAATCTCCGAGACGGGCTTGTGGTCGACCTCGCGGTCTGCCTCCGCGAGCTTGCAGACGCCGCCCGCGAGCCCGACCGCGAGGTCTCGGAGGTCCCGCAGATCGAGCTTATCGAGGGTGTCGCCGTGGGTGTGGCCCCACCCGCGCCCGCTTCCCTCGGAGGTCGAGCGGGCCTGCGAGCCCGCGATTCCCTCCTGCACGAACGGCCAGTGATCGCTGTGGGGTCGGATGTCGTCGTGGACCTCGATCGGCACCGCGAGCTCGTCGCTGACCTCCCGGAAGGCCTCGCCGATGGGGTCGAAGCCGTGGGTGTACACCGCGAGGTTCCGGGAGTAGCCCGCGCCGTCGACGTTGACGATGCACTTCACCCGGTCGGCGTCGTGGGTCTCGACCCAGTGGTAGGCGCCGAACAGTCCGACTTCCTCGGCGCCGAAGACCAGGAGCCTGACCTTGGTTTCGAGGTCGTCTTCGATCCGGGAGAGGAGCCGGCCGACCTCCGAGACGAGGACCGTGCCGACGCCGTTGTCGTTCGCGCCCTCGCCCACGTCGTGGGCGTCGACGTGCGCGGTGAAAAGCACCTCCTCGTCGGTGTCCGGGCCGATCACCGCTTCGACGTTCCGCGACTGGGCGGGCTCGTTTCGACACTCGACGGAGAGGCTGGCCTCGATCGGGCCGTCCTCGCAGTACCGGACGAGCCGGTCGCCGACCTCCTTCGAGACGCCGACCGCCGGGATCGGGCCGGGACCGTCGTCCTCGCCGATCGAACCGGTCGGCGGGAGACACCCCTCGATGTGGTTCCTGAAGAGGAAGCCGGCGGCGCCGGCCTCGGCGGCCGCGTAGTACTTCTCGGCCCGGTGGATCCACCGGTCGTGGTCGTCCGGCGTCAGACTCGACGCCATCGCGATCTTCCCTTCGAGGTCCGCCTCCGCGAAGTCCGCGGGGAGGCCGTGGCCCACGTCGACGATCTCGGCTTCGATCTCGCCGCTGGGCGTACCGGGGAGTTCGACCAACTGGTAGCGCTCGTCGAAGGTGTGGGTCCGGTCGGGTTCGGCGGTGAGCGAACACTCCCCGCGCCACCATCCCGGAATGTCGAACTCGGTTATCTCGGCCTCGCGGAGGCCGTGGCTCTCGAAGGCGTCCCGGACGAGTTCGGCTCCCTCCGCCTCGCCTCGCTGTCCGGCCATCCTGTTGTCGATGTCGACGAGATCACAGAGCAGGTCCCACGAGTGGGTGCTTGTGTACGCGTCGCCGACGAGATCTGTGGGTACTGTTGGCATCGTGTGAGTTCAATCGCCGATTTGCGGACCATCTACATGGGGGTTTGGTTTCCGGAAGCCCGACCCGGGTAGCGACCGGGGCGGCCGAGCCCCCGCATAAGAATCCCCGCCGCCTGTCGGCGAACCGAACTGTGTCCGGATTGTCACCCGGTCGGAACGCACTCGATTAAACCGGTCCCCGCTATCGGAATTTACGACCGATATGTCATAGAGACTGCAAGTTCCGTTTCCATTAAACAGCCTCAATCTGGGATTAACAGTAGTTTTATATACTCGCTTGTTTAACGATGCCATGTTCCATGGCGAAGCCAGGCAATGATGTGAAACGGCGCGACTTCCTGAAGGCAACGACCGGGGCCGGCGTGGTCGGTATGACCGCGCTCGCGGGCTGTTCCGGCGGCGGTCAGGAAGAGACCACGACCGAAGAGACCACCGAAGACTCCGGCGGGATGGACACCGAGACCACCGAGGAATCCGGTGGCGGCGAAGGCGAGACCCTCCCCACGTACACGTACGTCAACAACGCTCAGGCGTACAATCCCCCGAGACACGACGCGATCAACCTCATCGCGAGCCAGTTCGGCGACGAGCTCGGGCTGGACATGGAGGTCGACGTGCTCGAGTGGGGGACGCTGTACAGCCGCGTCTCCGAGGAGTACGATTACAGCTTCGCGACGTGGCACACCTTCTTCGTCTCGGAGCCGGTGACCGAGCTGAACAACCTGTTCAACTCCAGCAACACCGATCCGGGTCAGGGCAACTACTCGGGCTACGAGAACTCCGAGCTCGACGACATGATGGCGAGCTACCTCGCCGAGCCCGACGCCGACACCCGGATCGACCAGGCACACGAGATCCAGAAGACGCTGATGGACGACGTGCCGACGATGCCCATCACCCACATGCCCCAGGCGGCGATTTACAACAACAACCAGGTGGGCAACTGGCAGGCCGACCTCGCCAACGGCTTCAACTCCTACTGGACGATGATCAACCTGGAGATGAAGAACGGCGAGGACACCCTCAAGGGCTACTGGCCCGAGACGCTCTCGACGATGAACGTGCTTGGTCACAACGACGAGAGCAAGCACGTCTACCAGTTCAACATGATGTACGACTACCTGGTCCAACTCAACAACAACGCCGAGCCTGACCCCGAGGTCAGCCTGGCGACGGACTGGGAGCGCGTCGACGAGACCACGATGGAGTACACCATCCGGACGGACCACTCGTGGCACGACGGCGAGGACCTCACCGCCGAGGACGTCGCGTTCACGTACAACTACATCAACGACAACGAGGTGCCGCTGTACTCCACGCAGTCCCAGTACATCGACAACGCCGAGGTCGTCGACGAGGAGACGGTCCGGATCAACATGTCCGAGCCGCTCGGTCCGTTCAACCTCGCGGTCGCGAATCTCGTCCCGATCATCCCCAAGCACAAGTGGGAGGGCCGGGAGAACCCGAGTCAGGCGAACATTCAGGAGCCGGTCGGCAGCGGTCCCATGAAGTTCGACTACTGGGAGCAAGGCAGCGAGTTCGGGCTCGCGAAGTTCGACGACCACTTCGCGCCCGTCAGCTTCGAGAAGCGCTTCTGGCGGGTCATCCCCGAGGCGTCGACGGTGTGGGAGAACCTCATCAACGGCGACCTCAACTACGAGCCGTTCGGCCGGATCGACCGCAGTCTCAACGAGAACCAGGACAACGAGAACATCGGGACCACGTTCCAGGTCGCCCCGACGTTCTGGATGTTCACGTCGAACGTGCGCCAAGAGGGTCTCGACGACAAGCAGATGCGGAAGGCGCTGGTCGAGGCTATCCCGCGGACGCCCATCGTCGAGCAGATCCTGTTTGGCTTCCCGGACGTCGGCTTCAACATCGTCTCCGAGGCGTTCGGTCCGCTCCACACCGAGGACGTGACCCGCTACGAGGAGAGCACCGACGCCGCGCGGAGTCGACTCGAAGAGGCCGGCTACACCTGGAACGACGACGGCCTCATCCAGGCGCCCAGCGAATAACCGAGGAGCACCGCGCTCCCGATAGAGTTTTTAAGCAGAAACACAGAGAATAACGTGACTTAGTAACATGGGAAAAGCTAGCTTTGTTATACGGCGCTCGCTCCAGCTCGTCGTGACGTTCTGGGCGGTCGGGACGGTGCTGTTTAGCCTGTTCCGGCTGATGCCCGGGGACCCGACGTCGTACGTTGTCTCGTCACAGATGACTCAGGAAGCTCGCCAGAAAATCATCGCGAGCTACGGGCTCGACGAGCCGATGCACATCCAGTACATCAAGTTCATGGAGAACTTGGTCCAACTGGAGTTCGGCCAGTCGTTCCACTCGAACCAGCCGGTCAAGCAGGTCATCGCGACGTATCTTCCGAACACGCTCGTGCTCATGCTCACGGCGTTCATCGTCGCCTACGCCATCGGTATCACCCTCGGCGTGTTGTCGGGCTGGTACCGCGGCTCCCGGTTCGAACGCAGTACCGTCATCACCGCGCTGACCGCCCGGAGCGTCCCGACGTTCTACGTCGGACTGATCGTGCTCTGGATCTTCGGGGCGGGCCTGGGCGTCATCCCGATGAGCGGGATGACCAGCCTCGGGACGCAAAACGCCGGCTTCTGGCAGATGGTGTTCTCGCTGGACTTCCTCCATCACCTCGCGGCACCGGCCGCAGTGCTCGGATTCTACTACATGGGCTACCCGCTGTTGATCATGCGGTCGAGCATGCTCGAAGTCCTCTCGGAGGACTTCATCGACGTGTGCCGGGCCAAGGGGCTCAAAGAACGCACCATCATGTTCAAGCACGCCGCGCGCAACGCCCTGCTTCCGATCGTGACCGCCGCGGCCATCGCGCTGGGCTACGCGGTCGGCGGGAGCGTCCTGATCGAGACGGTGTTCGCGTGGCCCGGGATCGGCCGCGAGATGGTCCGGGCGGTCCTGCGCCGGGACTTCCCGGTCGCCCAGGGGACGTTCATGGTGCTGGCGGCGACCATCATCATCCTGAACTTCCTCGCGGACCTGGCCTACGGCTACCTCGATCCGCGGGTGACCTACGACTAGAACAATGGCACAAGAAGAACAAACCGGTCGGTCGATATTCACCGACCTCGACGACGGCACGTCCGACGAGGAGATCAACAAGTGGCAACGCACGTTTCGGCTCTGGCGCGAGACGCTTCGCGACCACTGGGGGAAACTGACCGACGAGCTGTCGGTCAAGCTCTCGCTGATTACCGTCGCGGCGTTCGTGCTCATCGGCATCTTCGCGCCGTTCATCGCGACTCACGAACCGCTCACCCGCCAGTACCAGGGCGAGGCCGAGATCCTCATCGACAAGTGGGCCGAGCCGTCGATCCTCGGGGCCGATAGCGGCTACATCCTCGGGACGACCGCCGAAGGGTTCGACATCTTCAGCCAGCTCGTCTACGGGACGCGCGCGGCGCTGATGGTCGGACTCATCGCGGCGGTGTTCACCGCGGGCATCGGGACGCTCGTCGGGCTGGTCGCGGGCTACTACGGCGGGAAGGTCGACGACGCGCTGATGCGGCTGGTCGACTTCCTGTACGGGATGCCCCTGCTCCCGACGGTCATCGTGCTCGTCGCGGTGCTGGGCCCGAACCTCTGGAACATCATCTTCGCGCTGATCATCCTCCAGTGGCGCTCGACCGCCCGCGTCATCCGGTCCCAATCGCTGTCGCTTCGCGAACGGCCGTTCGTGAAGGCCGCAGAAGTCGCGGGCGCGGGCGACTGGCACATCATCAGCAGGCATCTGGCGCCCAACGTCCTGCCGCTGACGTTCCTCTACGGTTCGTTCGGCATCGCGTGGGCGATCCTGGCGGAGGCGGGCGTCTCGTTCATCGGACTTGGCGACCCCAACACGGTCTCGTGGGGCACGATGCTCCAGGCCTCGCGGGCGTACTCGGCGCTGCAGTTTGGCGCCTGGTGGTGGTTCGTGCCGCCGGGCATCTGCATCGGACTGCTGGTGATTAGCGGCTTCCTCATCGGCCGCGGCTACGAAGAGATAACCAACCCCAAGCTACAATGAGTCAACTCGAAGTCGAAGACCTCGAAGTCTACTACGAAACCGAAGACGGTCCGGCACAGGCAGTCGACGGCGTCTCGTTCGAACTCGAACAGGGCGAGAACCTCGGCATCGTCGGCGAGTCCGGGTGCGGGAAGACCACCCTCGCCAAGGCGATCATCGGCATCCTGCCCGACGCCGGCTACGTCAACGGCGGCAGCATCAACTTCAAGGGCGACGACCTCACGGAGCTGTCCGGTCCGGAGCGTCGCCGCCTCAAGTGGGAGGAGATCTCGATGATCGCCCAGTCGGCGATGAACTCGCTCGACCCGGTGTACACCATCCGCGAGCAGATCGTGGAGGCCATCGAGACCCACCGGCCCGGCACCGGCCGGGTCGAGTCCAACGAGATCGTGACCGAGATGTTCGAACTCGTGGGACTGGACCCCGACCGGGCCGACGACTACCCCCACCAGTTCTCGGGCGGGATGCGCCAGCGCGCCATGATCGCGATGGCGCTCGCGCTCGAACCGTCGCTGATGCTGGCCGACGAGCCGACGACCGCCCTCGACGTGATCATGCAGGACCAGATCCTCAAGCGTATCGGCTCGATCCAAGAGGAGATCAACTCCTCGATGCTGGTCATCACCCACGACGTGAGCGTCGTCGCCGAGACGTGCGACCGCGTCATCGTGATGTACGCCGGGAAGATCGCCGAGGAGGGTCCGGTCGAGGAGATCTTCAATCAGCCGTACCACCCCTACACCATCGGGCTCAAGCGGGCGTTCCCCAACATCCGGATGCAGGATCAGGACCTGCTGTCGATCTCGGGCTACCCGCCCGAACTGATCGACCCGCCCCAGGGCTGTCGGTTCGCCGAACGGTGTCCGATGGCGACCGACAAGTGCCGCGAGGAAGAGCCCGAGGCCCACCACAACAACGGTCTCCGCTCGTACTGCCACTACGCCGACGAGATCGACAGCGAGCTCCGGCCGTACGCCGACGATCCCAAGACGTGGAACCAGACCGCCGCGGCACAGGAGGCCGGAGGTGACTGAGATGAGCGACGACGTGCTCCTCGAGGTCGACAACCTCAAGAAACACTTCAAGGTCAACGAGGGCTGGATCGCGAGCCTGCTCCAGTCGGTCTCGGGCGGCGAGCCCGACTACGTCCACGCGGTCGACGGCGTCAGCTTCGAGCTCCGAGAGGGCGAGACCCTCGGACTGGCCGGCGAGTCGGGCTGTGGCAAGACCACGACCGGCATGTCGCTGGTGAAGCTCCACGAGCCGACTGCCGGCGACATCGAGTACGACGACAAGCGGCTCTCGGAGGCCAGCGACGCGGAGCTCAAGGAGTTCCGACAGAACGCCCAGATGATCTTCCAGGACCCGTTCGAGAGCCTGAATCCTCGGATGACGGTGTACGACATCGTCGCCGAGCCGCTCCGGATCCACGACATCCGCAACGAGACCGCCCGGGTCCAGCGCGCCCTCGAGTTCGCGGAGCTCGAACCCGCCGAGCAGTACTTCGACCAGTACCCCCACGAGCTGTCGGGCGGCCAGCGCCAGCGGGTCGCGATCGCTCGGGCGCTCGTGCTCGATCCCGACTTCATCGTCGCCGACGAGCCGGTGTCGATGCTCGACGTGAGCCTCCGGGCGGGCGTGCTGTCGCTGCTCGACCGGATGACCGAGGAGTTCGGCCTCTCGGTCGTCTACATCAGCCACGACCTCTCGTTGCTCCGGCACATGTGCGACCGGCTCGCGATCATGTACATGGGCAAGATCGTCGAGAAGGGGCCGACCGATCAGATCATCGAGAACCCCCAACACCCCTACACGCAGGCGCTCATCAATGCGGTGCCGGTCCCGGACCCGGACGTGGGCCGCGAGCGCGTCGAGCTTCAGGGCGAGGTCGGCGACGTGATCGACATTCCGACCGGCTGTCGGTTCAAAGACCGGTGTCCCAAGCACATGGGCGAGGTCTGTGACAAGGTCGTCCCGCCGCTCGAACAGAAGGCCGACGTCGACGCCGATCAGGACATCGCCTGTCATCTCTTCGAGAGCGCGGAAGGCTACGACCCCTACGAGGAGTTAGAGGGCCGCTCGGCGGCGACAGACGCGAGCGACGACACCGAGTCGGCGCCCGCCGACGACTAGTTCTTCTCCCCGACCGTCGCTTCCAGCCGGACCCCCGGCGCCGTCACCGAGAACGGAAGCTGGGACTTGTGTTTCTCACAGACTCCGGTGACCGTCTCCCGGGCCGCGCCGAGCGCCGAGATCGTTTCGAGCGCCTCGGGGACGTAGTCGAGCGCCGCGCTCTCGATCCGCCCGGCGCGGTCGCCGTCTTCGAGCCGGTAGGCCTCCGCGAGCGGGAACTCCGCGGAGCCACAGTCGGGCCGTTCGTCGACTTTCCGCTCGACGTCTCTGGCGTACGAGACGCTCGCGGGGAACACCCCCGACCGCTGGACGCGCTCGTACTCGTCGCGCAGGTACGGGGCGCCGAACCGCTCTACGTACACGTCCGCGTCGGCTCGCAACTGCGCCGGGTCGGCGTCGCCGGCCCCGACTTCGAGGTGGCGGGCGTGGATGCGAGGGGGCTGTTGGCGACCCAGACTCGGGACCGCGTTGCCGGTCGGGTACGTCTCCTGTTCGGCCGCGCTGGTCGTGTTGTGGAGTCGGCGCTCGACTCGGCCGTCCCGCACGAGTCGGGTCGGCGTGGTGGGCCGGACCTCGGCGTCGTAGGCCCGCGAGCCCCACCCGCCGGCGTGGACGGTGTCCTCGATGTCGAGGCCTTCCGGCCCGATTTCGTCGCCGACCGCGTAGGGACTCATCCCCATGTAGTCGGTGTCGGCTTCGAGGTAGTGAGAGACGAAGTGGAACAGCTGGCCGGCGGCCTGCGGGCTCAGCGCGAGCGTCGTCTGGCCGGTCGGCGGATCGGCCGGCTCGGCGACTGCCAGCGCCCGGGCGTCGTCGGCGGCCGCCGCGAACACCTCGGGGAGTTCGTCGAGGAACGCCGTGCCGTCGGTCGAGCCGGCGTGGCGGCGTACCTTCGGTCCGTCTTCGAGCGTGAGGCTGGCGGTCACCTGCGCTCGGTCGAGGGTCGTCCGGATCGTGCTCCCGGTGGTGGTGCCGACCGACTCCTCGAGGTGGGCGTCGGCGTAGTTGACCCACGTCCGGCTGAGATCGAGGTCGTCGGTGGCCGCCAGCCCGTCCTGAACGACGCCGACCTTGGTGTCGAGGTCGACGCCGCCGATTCCCTCGGTCGCCCAGCCGCCGTGAACGCCCCGATGGGTCGTGTAGGCGTCGAAGCGGCCGGGGTCCTCTTGGGCGAGCACCTCGCCGCTCCGGATCGCGCGGTCGGCCTCGTCCTGTAGGCTCTCCTCGTCGAGGCTCGTCGTGTACCGGTAGTCGGCCGCGCCGTCGGCGAACACCCGGACCCACGCGCCGGTCTCGGTGAACGCGACGGTTTCCCGGGGGCCGTCGCCGGTCACGACGGCGTCGGTCTTCTCCTTGTAGACGCCCCCGACCTCGGCGTACGCCACTCGCTCGTCGCTTTCGAGGTAGTCCAACAGCCAGTCCATCGCGTCCAACGCGGCTTCCCGTTCGTCGGTCATGGACGCGTGGTACGGAACCACCACACATGAAACCCCCGCTACGGGGCGACGATATCGGTCGGGCTCACCGGTCGACGCTCGCGGCGCCGCGGTCGAGCGCGGCCCCGACCCGGTCGACGTCGCACACCGCCGACACCGGACGCGGCTCGTCGGGGTCGGCCGGCCGGTCGGCGAGCGACAGTTGCCACAACCCCACGTCGCGCCACTCTCCGCGCTTGTACCCGACCGCTTCGAAGGTCCCGACTCGCTCGAACCCCTTCGACTCGTGGAGTCCGACGCTCGCGGGGTTCGGGAGCGCGATCACCGCCACCGCGAGGTGGAACCGCTGGGCGGCCAGCGTCTCTAACAGCGCCTCGTAGAGTCCAGTCCCGACGCCCCGACCGCGCCAGCCCTCCTGGACGTACGCAGAGACGTCGACCGCCCACCGGTAGGCCGCCCTGTCTTTGTGCGGGCCGGCCTTGGCGAACCCGACCACGGCGTTCGGCTCGGCGTCGCCTTCCTCGGCTTCGCAGACCAGCCACGGGTACCGATCGCCCGCGATCTGCGCTCGGAGGTCGGCGACGCTCGGGGGCGTCTCGGCGAACGAAATCGCGGTCTCGCGGACGACGGGGGCGTAGATCGCCCGGACCGCCGCCGCGTCGTCGGGGGTCGCGAACCGGAGTCTCACGGGTCGACCTCCCGGCGCATGCAGACCGCGGCGTCGGGACAGAGATCGGCGAACTCGGAGGTCTCTCTCAGCGACTCGGGCGCCGACTCGCGTTCGACGCGCTCGAAACCCAGCGACGAGAAAAACCCCGACGCCGTGGTCGTGAGCAAGTAGACGCTCTCGACGCCCTCGTCGGCGGCCTCGGCGAGCAGTCGGTCCCAGAGCGCGCGGCCGTACCCCTCGCCGCGGGCCGACTCCGCGATCGCCACCGAGCGCACCAGCGCGTGGTCGCCCCGACGCTGGAGGCCGCCGACGCCGACGCGCTCGCCGTCGACCTCACAGCAGTAGAGCCACTCGAGGTCTTCGGGGAGGTCTTCGACTGGCAGGTCGTTGGCCGCCAGCAGCGACTCGGCGTACCCGCGCTCGGCGGGGTCGGCCGGCCGGATGCAGATGTCGGTCGCCATGCAGAACGAATCGATCTGATACGATGTAAAAGTTTGGCGTGTAACAGCGTTTCTAGGACCGAAATCAGAATATAGGAACTAGAACGTGGTCGTGGCAAACCTTTATCCGAATACGAATCGTGCTAGCTCGATATGAGTGGAACCGGCGACTCGGCGCCGACCGGCGAAGCCCGCGAGACGCTCGAACGGCTGTACGACGACCCCGACGAAGAGATCCGAGCGCTGTTGGCGAACGGTCCCGACGAGGCCGCCGTCGAGGCCCAGTACCCCGTGTTCCGGGCGCTCGCCAACGAGGACCGACTCCGGATCCTCGATGCGCTCCGGGACGGCGAGCGGTGTGGCTGCGAGCTGATGGTGCTGGTCGAGGCGCCCCAGTCGACGGTCGCGACTCACCTCCGGAAGCTCCGGGACGCCGGGCTGGTCACGAGTCGCAAGAAGGGCAAGTGGAACTACTACCGCATCGCCGACGCCGCGGTGATGGACGTGCTCGATCTGGCGGTCGCGCTCCGGGGTGAGGGATGACCGGGGCGCTCGCGGGCGACCTCGCGGCCGCGTGGGACTTTTTCGTCCACCTCGGGGTGATGCTCGTCCCGCTGTTCGTCGGCGGCGCGTTTCTGGTCGGCCTGCTACAGGAGTACCTGCCCCCCGAGCGAGTCGAGGCCATCCTCGGGCGCCACGACGGCGGGGCGGGGAACGTCGCGGCGGCCGGCATCGGCGCGGTCACGCCGTTCTGTTCGTGTTCGACGGTGCCGGTACTCGCCGGCCTGCTGAGCGCGGGCGCGCCGCTCGGGCTGGCGTTCTCCTTTCTGCTCGCCTCGCCGCTCGTCAACGAACTCGCGGTCCTGCTGTTGGTCGGGCTGTTCGGACTCCGGATCGCGGCCGTCTACGTCGCGGTCACGCTGGTCGCGGCGATCGTCTTCGGGCTCGCAATCGGTCGTCTCGGGCTCGAGGACCACCTCAAGGACGTCGATCTGCTCGCGGCCGACTCCCCGCGGGCCGCGACCGACGGTGGGGTCTCGACGGGCGAGGCGGCCGCCGACTGCGAGACCTGTGGCTGTGGCGCCGACCGGCCCGCCCCGGCGTCTCACCGCGAGCGGGTCCGGCGGGCCGCGACCGGCGCCCGGGAGTTCTTCGTCGACCTGCTCCCGTACCTCCTGCTCGGGATGACGCTCGGAGCCATCGTCCACGGGTTCGTGCCGGCCGAACTCCTCCGGAGCGTCATCGGCCCCGACAACCCCGTGGCGGTCCCCATCGCGGCGGTCGCGGGGGCGCCGATCTACGTGAGCATGAGCGCGATGCTCCCGATCGCGGCGTCGTTCGCCGCGCAGGGCATCCCCATCGGCACCGTGCTGGCGTTCGTGGTCGGGAGCGCGGGCGTCAGCGTCCCGAACCTCGTGTTGCTCAACAAGCTGTTCGACCGGACCCTGCTGGCCGCCTACGCCGCGACGGTCGTCGCCACCGGGATCGGGGTCGGGCTGTTGTTCAACGCAGTCGGGCTCTGAGACCGTCGATCGCGATCCTCCGGCCGGACGGGACGGCGGGCCCCGGCAGTCCGGGCCCCCAAGGTCAACCTTCATGGCCCCGTGCGACAGATGTGGTACTATGACACAGGCCGCATACGAACCCGTCGAATCGCCCGACGCCACGACGGTGTTTCCGTACCACGACCTCACGCCGCCGACGACGAGAGACGTCTACGAGGCCCGCCCGACCGTGCGAGACCACCTGCCGAAGACGCCGCTGGTCCGCAGCGAGTACCTCTCGGCGGAGCTCGACGCCGACGTGTACCTCAAGCGCGAGGACACCCTCCCGACCGGCGCGTTCAAGGTCCGGGGCGGGGTGACGCTCGGCGCCCGCCTCGACGAGGAGTTTCGCGAGCGCGGGCTCATCGCGGCCAGCACGGGCAACCACGGCCAGTCGGTCGCCTACGCCGGCCGGACCTTCGACGTGCCGGTCACCATCGCGGTCCCCGACGACCCCAACCCGGGCAAGGTCCGGTCGATGGAGCGGCTCGGCGCGACCGTCCTTGAGCGGGGCGCGAGCTACGACGTCGCCCGCGAGTGGGCCGAACAGCGAGCCGCCGAGGAGGGCTACCGCTACGTTCACTCGGCGAACGAGCCCGACCTGATCGCGGGCGTCGGCACCGCCGGCCTCGAAGTGCTCGACGAACTCCCCGACGTCGACGCGGTGTACTGCCCGGTCGGCGGCGGGAGCGGCGCGGCTGGCTACTGTCTCACGCTCGGCGCGATCGCCGACGCTCGAATCGTGGGCGTGCAGGCCGCGGGCGCCGACGCGGTCTACCGTGGGTTCCACGAGGGCCACCTCGAACCCGGCGACGGCACCGACACGACCGCCGAGGGGATCGCCTCCCACGTCCCGTTCGCGCTCACGATGGACGTGATGTGCGACCGACTCGACGACCTCGAAACCGTCACCGACGAGGAGATCTGGGACGCCGTGAGGGCGACGTTCCGCGAGGACAACCTCACCGTCGAGGGCGCGACGGGCGCGGGCATCGCCGCCGCGCTCCGGGCCGGCGAGGATCTCGCGGGCCAGACGGTCGTGATCCCGGTCACGGGCCGGAACGTCGCGGCGGACAAACTGGTCGCGGCGCTGGAGGGGGATCGATGAGCGACGCCGCCGACCCCGACTCCGCGGCCGGCCGGACGCCCGTCCGCGAGCGCCTCTCGGCGCTCCGACGGGAGTTTCACCGCTACCCCGAGCCCGCGTGGCGGGAGTTTCACACCACCTGCAAGCTCGTCGAGGAGATCGAGGGGATCGGCGTCGACGACCTGTTCGTCGGCCGCGACGCGATGGCGCCCGACGAGCGCATCGCGGTCCCCGACGACGACGAACTCGTCGAGTGGCGCGAGGCGGCCCGCGACCGGGGCGCGGAC
Source organism: Halorussus marinus (assembly GCF_004521895.1). Classification (NCBI taxonomy): domain Archaea; kingdom Methanobacteriati; phylum Methanobacteriota; class Halobacteria; order Halobacteriales; family Haladaptataceae; genus Halorussus; species Halorussus marinus. Next base: position 173,834 of record NZ_SBIR01000008.1, on the reverse strand, counting down.
CCCGACCGCCTCGACCGGCTGGACGACTGTACCGGCGCGGTCGCGGTGCTCGATCGGGGCGAGGGCCCGACGGTCGCGCTCCGGGTCGACATCGACGGGCTGATCCGGGCCGAATCGACCGCCGACGACCACGTCCCGGCCGCCGAGGGGTTCCGATCGGAGAACGAGGGCGTGATGCACGCCTGCGGTCACGACGCCCACATGACGGTCGGGCTCGCGGTGCTCGAAGCGATCAAAGACAGCGACTTTTCGGGGACGTTCAAGGTGTTCTTCCAGCCCGCCGAGGAGAAGGCCGGCGGCGCGCGCCCGATGGCCAAAGGCCCCCATATCGCGGACGTCGACTACCTGTTCGCGCTCCACGTCGGGCTCAACCACCCCACCGGCGAGGTGGTGGCCGGGATGGTCGAGCCGCTCGCGGTCACCAGTTTCGACCTCGAATTCCGGGGCGAGTCGGCCCACGCCGGTCTCGCGCCAAACGAGGGCCGCAACGCGATGCAGGCGCTCGGCACCGCCATCGAGAACGCCTACGCGATCCCGCGCCACGAGGACGGCGCGACCCGGGTGAACATCGGGAAGGTCGCGGGCGGGACCGCCTCGAACATCGTCGCCGAGCGCGTCGACGCCGAGGCCGAGGTCCGCGGGGAGACCACCGAACTGATGGAGTACACCCGCGAGCGCTTCGAGCGGGCGGTTCGGGGCGCCGCCGAGATGCACGACTGCGAGGTCGAGATCACCGTCGAGGGACAGGCGCCCCGGGCCGACAGCGACCCCGAACTCGCGGGGCTGGTCCACGAGGCCGCGTCGGGCCACGCCGACGTCACCGACCCGATCGAGTCGGCCCCCTTCGGCGCGAGCGAGGACGCCACCTTCCTGATGGACGCGGTCCAGCAGAACGGCGGGGCGGCCGCCTACGCCATCGTGGGCACCGACCACCCGACCGGTCACCACACCGCGACGTTCGACGTCGACGAGGCCACCATCCCGATCGCTGTCGACGTGCTGACCGACGCGGTGCTGGCGGCGTTCGAACGCGATCCCCTCGGACGCGCCGGCCCCGACGGCTCGGCGTAACGTCTCCGGCCGCTTCGGTCGCCGTCGCGCGGTGACCCGGCTCTACCGCTGGTTCTTTCGGCGCTGCTCTTCGGCCTCGGCCTCGTACTTGCGGGCGGTCCGCTCGTCCTGAAGCTTTCGCTTGTACTCCCAGTAGCCGGCCACGATGACGAGCACCCCGAGGGCCGCGCCTCTGAGCGGCGTCCCGGCCAGCGAGAAGTAGGCGAACGCGCCGACGGCGAACAGAATCGAGAGCCCGAGCGTCATCTTCGCCCATCCCTGCCGGGGCACCCGACGGTCGTCCATACCCCGGGCTTCCGGGGCCTCGCGTATCAAAGTTCGCCTTTCTCCGGACTTATGTCGCCGCCCGTCTAACTGACGTGCATGACCGACGAGACGGTCGTCGTGGGGGAGTTCTCCCACGAGACCAACACGTTCGCGGCCCGGCCGACCGACCGGGCGGCGTTCGCCGACCGCCGAGAGTACGTCGGCGCGGCGCTACTCGACGCGCTTCGGGGGACCAACACGACGGTCGGCGGCGTCGTGGACGCCGCCGAGGATCGCGATCTCGACCTCGTGGCGAGCGTCGCGGCGGCCGCCACGCCGGGCGGGATCGTCACCGCCGACGCCTACGACTTCTACGTCGAGGAGATCCTCTCGACGGTCCGGTCGAACGCCGCGGACCTCGACGGCGTCGTGCTCTCGCTCCACGGCGCGATGGTCCCCGAGGACGGCACCGACGGCGAGGGGCCGCTCCTCTCGGCGGTCCGGGAGGCGGTCGGCCCCGACGTGCCGGTGGTCGCCACCCTCGACCTCCACGCCAACGTCACCGACGAGATGGTGGCCGCCGCCGACGCGCTGGTCGCGTTCGAGACCTACCCCCACGTCGACACCGCCGAGACCGGCCGGCGCGCGACCGAACTGCTCGTCGACCTGCTTCGGGACGACCGCGAGCTCTCGATGCGGATCGAGCGCCCCCCGATGTTGCCGTACGGCCCGCTCCAGAACACCCGGTCGGGGCCGATGGCGGAGGTGATGGCGACCGCCCGCCGATTCGAGGGCCGGGACGGCGTCGCGAAGGTCAACGTCTTCCCCGGCTTCCACAAGGCCGACGTGCCCGCGATGGGGTGTTCGGTCGTGTCGGTCGCCGACGACGCCTCGGCCGCCGAGTGGGCCGCCCGCGACCTCGCGGCCGAGCTCTGGGAGATGCGCGAGGCGTTCGTCGGCGAGTTCCCCGACCCCCACGACGCGGTCGGACGGGCGCTCCGGAGCGAGGCGGTCGCCGACCCCGAGGCCGGCCCGGTCGTGCTCGCGGACAGCGGCGACAACCCCGGCGGCGGCGGGACCGGCGACGAGACCGCGATCCTGCGCGAACTCGTCGACCGCGGCGCGACCAACGCCGGCATGGCGCTGCTGGCCGACCCCGAGGCGGTCGCGGCCTGCCTCGACGCGGGCGTCGGCGAGCGAGTCACCGTCTCGCTCGGGGGCCGGGCCGACGGCTCGTTCACCCCGCCGATCGGCGACGTCGACGGCTACGTCGCGGCGATCACCGACGGCGAGTTCCGCAACACCGGCCCGATGGCGACCGGCACCGAGAACCACCTCGGGCGGACCGTGCTGTTCCGGTGTGGCCGCGAGGACGGCGTCTCGGTCGTCCTGACCGAAAAGCGGATCCAGCCCCTCGACGCCGAAATCTGGCGCCACGTCGGGGTCGCGCCTGAGCGCCTCGACGTGATCGCGGTCAAGTCGAACAACCACTACCGGGCGAGCTACGAGCCGTTCGCGAGCGAGATCATCACGGTCAACAGCCCGGGCGTGGCGGCGTTCGACCCCCACCAGTACGACTACCGGCGCATCGACCGGCCGGTGTTCCCCCTCGACGAGATGGCCGCCGACGACTACCCCGACTGGTACTGAGTCCGTCGGCGGGTCGACCTCGCCGGTCGTCGGTCTACCGGTCGCCCGCGAAAAACCGCTCGCGAACCGACTCGGCGACCCCGGTCAGGTGGGCCTGTCCGAAGACCGCGACCAGCAGGGCGCCGAGCGAGTTGAACATCGCGTCCCGAACCGTATCGTCGAGCCCGTGCTGGGCCAGCGGCATGGTGCGCCCGGTCGCGTCGGCGAGGGCGTCGAGGCCGAACTCGAACAGCTCCCAGGCGACGCCGAACGAAAGCACCACCACGAAGATGTAGACCGAGAAGAACCGCCGCGGGATGTGGATGTCGTCGCTGTGGAGGTCGATGGCTCTGGCGGTCGTGTACCCGACCGCCGCGAGGAGCGAGGCCGACATCGCGTGGGTGAGGTGGTCCCACCAGCCGATCCGGGCGTAGAAGCCGGCCGACCCGAGCGTGTGCAACAGCACCGCGGTCGTGATCCAGAGGCCGAGCCACGGGTCCAGCGGGAGATCGTAGTTGCGCTCGAACGCCGCGGGCAGGAACGTGACCACCAGGGCGAGGAGGCCGTTGACGATCGGCTTGGGCTGGCCGGTCAGGCCGCCGTAGCCGACGAGTCCGACCAGCACGACCTGCATCCCGCGAGTGAGTCGCCGCTGGTTCCGGAGCGACGGTCGCGGTAACGGGGTCACCGTCTCACCGTCCGTTTGATCGCCCGCCAGAGCCGGCGGTCGCGCCGTCTGAAGTAGCCGTCGAACAGCACGCCCGCGGCGACGCCGGCCAGCGTGACGTACAGCCACTCGGTCATCAGCGCCTCGTTGTCGGCGAGGTACGCCGTCCTGAGAAACCGGTCTGCGTTCCACCGGAACACCGTCCAGGCCGCGACTGCCGCCATCGTGGTCATAACCACGAGCACGACGGCGAACCAGTGGGTGACCTCCAGCGCGGTGAACATGTGGAGTTCGACGATGACGAGCAACGCGAGCGCCGCGAGCGCGAGGTAGGTGGCGAAGGTACCGACGCTCCCGCCGACGAGCCCGCGGACCAGAATCGGCAGCGTCGCGACCACGAGCAGTTCCCACGGGAGCATCACCCGCCAGTCGCGGTACGCGACCGGCGGCAAGAGGACGACGGCCCCGACGAAGCCGACGAACAGTATCCACTGGTAGTCGACTTCGAGCACGCTGTCGGCGAACACGACCGCGAGGACGCAGACTACAACCCACGCGAGCGCGGCGTTGATCGTCCCGTCCCGAAAGAGCCCCTGGAGCGCGTCCTCGAGGTCGGCTCGCGGGCTGTCCTCGGCTTCCCGCCCCCGATCGCTCATTGCTTTCGAGTAGAGACGGAATCGAGCCATAAGTCCGGCGATGTGCCCACCGCGGCGGCGCCGGACTCGGTCGACGCGCTCGGTCCGGGGATCACATTTTTTGCCCGACCCACCATACATGTGAGCGTGCGACACGATTCGCCGTCCGAACGACTCTCCCGGCTCCGAGCGAGTCCGCGATGGAGCCGTCCACGGGCACCGAGACGGCGGGTGATCCCGAGATGACCGACGACTCGATACCACGATGAGCGACGACACCGACGACGAGGCACTCTACCCGAACCGCGGCCGAGCGACGCGACCGACCGGGGTGTCCCGGCGACGGCTCCTCTCGGGGTCGGCGGCCGCCGGCGCGGCGGTGACGGCGGGCTGTATGGGCTCTACGACCGACGATTCGGGCGGCGACGGCGACGCCGAGGGGACGATCTTCGTGTTCAACACAGACGAGAAGACGGTCAGCGTCATCGACGCCGCGACCCACGAGGTGGTCGCGACGCCCCACCTCGGCGCGACCGCGTCGTTCCCCTCGAACCAGTACGCGCCGGGGCTGACCGACGAGCCGACCAACCCGCTGTGGCTCAACGTCGACCGGGGCGTGCGGGCGATCGAGGTCGGCTCGCTCTCGTCGGTCGCCGCGGTCGAGACCGGCTCGGGCGCCAACTGGCAGGAGCTGACTCCCGACGGCGCCCACCTCGTGGTGAGCGCCCGGGAGCCGGCCCACACCCAGTACCGCATCGACGCCGACCGCGAGTCGGGGTCGTTCGGCGAGGTCACCGCCGAGATCGACCGGGCCGACGAGGGCGGAATCGGCGACCGGGACGGCCCCGGTCCCTGCGACGTGACGATCCACCCCGACGGCGCGTACGCCTACGTCCCCGACATCTTCGGCGACACCCTCTCGGTGATCGACGTCGAGGCGTTCGAACTCGCCGAACAGGTCGCGGTGTCGCCGACCGACGGCGCCGACGCCGCCCGGCCGTGGATGGGGACCGCGGCCCCCGACGGCGAGACTCTGCTCGTCGAGCACGACGAAGGTGCGACCGGGACCGAGAGCGTCTGGGACGTGAGCGACCCGGCCGCCCCCGTCGAGCGCGCTCGGCTGACCGCCGACGACGGGCTCGGTCGCCGGCCGCTCACCAGCGAGATCGGTCCCGACTCGGCGTTCGGCTACGTGTTCACCCCCGGCTCGAACGACGTCACGGTGCTCGACCTCGACGCCCGGGCGGTGGCCGACCGGCTCGACGTCGGCGGGTCGGCGTTCGTCGGGACGTGGGGTCCGAGCCGCGAGCGCCTCTACGTCCCCGTCCAGACGGCCGACGAGGTGGCGGTGATCGACCACGCCGACCGCGAGGTCGTCGAGACGATCCCGGTCGGCTCCAGGCCCTACGGCGCGACCGCCGCGACGGCCCGGCCCGACGGCGACGCCGCGGCGAACGTCCGGGGTACGATGGCGTCGCTCGGGATCGACCTCGACGACGGCGGGACGACCTACTGCATCGGTAACTGCGCGTGTGGCCACCGGCTGTGATCGCCGGCCGTTCTCCCGCTCGCCCTCGCCCGCGCGAACGAGCCCGCTCTCCCGGTGCCCGGAGGGTTATGCGTTCGGGCGTGGTACCGTCGACCGATGACGTTCGACTCCGACGCCGTGAGGACGGTCACGTTTGACTCTTACAGCACGCTGGTCGACGTCGACGCGGCCGAGCGCGCGCTCGACGCTCGCGTCGAGGACCCCGAACCGGTCTCGAAGCTGTGGCGCTCGCGCTCGCTCGAATACACCTTCGTCGCCAACCACGTCGACGCCTACCAGCCGTTCTACAAGATGAACCGCGACGCCCTCCAGTACGCGCTCGACGCCCACGGCGTCGACCTCCCGCCCGACGAGCGCGACGAGATACTCGCGGTGTACCACGAACTCGACGTGTTCGACGACGTCCGAGACGGTATCGAGCGACTCCGCGACGCCGGCTACGACTGCTACGTCGTCTCGAACGGGAACCCCGAGATGCTGTCCTCGATGGTCGAACACGCGGGACTCGGCGACCTGCTCGCCGACACCATCAGCGCCGACGAGGTCCGGACGTTCAAGCCCGACGCGGCGCTCTACCGCCACGCGGCCGGCCGGACCGGGACCCCGATCGACGAGATCGCCCACGTCACCGCCGGGTGGTTCGACGTTCTCGGCGCCAAACACGCCGGCATGCAGGGGGTCTGGGCCGACCGGAAGGGGTCGCCGTGGGAGCCGTTCGACGGCCGGCCGGACCTCGTCGTCGAGACGTTCCACGATCTCGCCGACGAACTCGGCGCCTGACGCCGGCGGCTCTCGCGATCGAGACCGACCGTCTGGCGGGCCCGGTCGGGCGTCGCGACCGGACGGCTCCGGGAGTCGGCGTTCGGGGCCACTCGCGGCCCGGTCAGTCGTCGGCGGGCGCGGCGGCTTCGGCGCCCGTCCGCGTCGCCACCGTCCGTTCGTTCTCGGCGACCCACCGCAGGAGCAGGAACGAGAACACGTACTTTGCGAACACGTCGAGAAGCGAGTACCCCCACGAGGTGACCCCGACCGACTCGATCAGGGCGAACCCCTCGATGCCGACGGCCCAGATGATCGGATAGCCGAGCCACAACACGAGCGTCAGCGCCCGGAGCGTCCCGAATATCTCGTCGGTCCCCGCCTCGGTCGCCGACGCGGGCCACTCGCTGGCAAGCGCGTAGATGACCACCACGAAGAACGCGCAACTGATGAGGTAGAACACCCACCGAAACAGGTACGAGGAGGTCGTGAGAGCGGCCGCGAGCCCGGTCACGCACATCCCGATGTCGGCCGCGACGACGGTGAACAGGCTCCCGGTGTCGACGTCCGCGAGCAGGCCGAGCGCGAGCAGGATCATCGGCGTCGAGAGCGCCCACGTCAGATACCGTCCCCACTGGCTCATGACCTCCTCTCCGGCCAGCGCGTGGCCCGCCGGCATCTCGACGAACCCGACTGTCAGTCCCGAGAGCAGGCCGACGTAGCTCGAAATCGACACCAGCGGGATCATGAGCGTCGCGCCCCAGATGAGTCGCGCGCGCCGATCGACGACGTTCCGTCCCATGTACACGAACAGCAGGATCGCGACGCCCGCGAGCGCGATGTTGATCCACAGCGACGAACTCAACAGGACGTCGTCCTGTATCTGCGAGTACGCGTCCGCCTGTGACACCTGAAACAGCATCTCGAACGAAGCCATGCTAACTCCTCCCATGTTCGAGTGTTAGTTCTCCTACCATAAATAAGTAGAATCGCGCGGTTCCCGGCGCCGGCTCTACGGGACCTCTCCCGGCGTCGAGCCCCGAGTCCACTCGCCCGTCTCCGTCCCGCACGCCGCGCAGATCGCGACCACCGCCTCGTCGCTCGACGACGCTCCGGCGCGCCGCGTGAGATCGTGGTCGGTCCGCTCGCCACACTCCGGGCACTCGCGAAGGGTCGTCTGCTCGCCGTACGAGAGGGGCGCGCCGAGCGCGAGCGCGACCACTCGCTCGTCGCCGCGGTTCCAGCCCCGCTGGAGTTCGCCCGGCGGGAACCGGACGATCTCGCCGGCCTCGACCGCGATGTCGCCCGATTCGGTCTCGAAGGTGGCGGTCCCCGACTGGACGTAGAACAGTTCCTCTTGGATCTCGTGGCTGTGGTACGCGAAGGCGAAGCTGTCGCCGGGTTCGAGTTCGTAGTAGTTGATCGCGAGGTCGGTCGCGCCGAGCGGTTCGGTCAGGCCTCGCATCACCGCGGCGGGCTGGACGTCGTTGTCGACGTCGTCGATCCGGACTTTCTCCATACCCTCCGTGGTGGGCGGGGGATGAAAAAGCCGACCCCGGGCGCGTCCCGACTCCGGGCGAGCGCTTCGACGCCGATCGGGGCGCCGAGAGGTGACCGACGCGTCAGTGGTGGTGATGGTGGTGGCCGTCGCCTCCGCGGGAGAACTGCCCCGCGAACGCGCGCTGGACGACCTCGGGGAGCGCGGGGTGGACGTGGACCGATTCGCGGATGTCCCCGACGGTCCCGGACCCGGCTTTCATCGCCACCACGACCTCCTGAATCAGGGCCGAGGCGTCGGGTCCGAGGATGTGACACCCCAGAATCTCGGCGTCGAGGTCGACGATCGCCTTCACGAACCCCTCGGCGTGCATCGCGTCGCCTCGGGCGGTCTCCTCGTACCGGTAGGTGTTCGTCGCGTACTCGCGGTCGGCCGCCCGAAGGTCGGCCTCGCGGGCGCCGACGCCGGCGACCTCCGGCGATCCGAACACCGCGAACGGTATCGCGTCGTAGTCGACCGGTTCGAGCCCCTCGCCAAACGCGTTCCGGGCGACCGCCCGGGCCTCGTGGTTGGCGGCGTGTTTCAGGAGGTACTCGCCGACGATGTCCCCGAGCGCCCACACGCCGTCGGCGGTGGTCCGCAGGTACTCGTCGGTCTCGACGAAGCCGTCGGCGTCGGTCTCGACCCCCGCGGCGTCGAGGTTCAGGGTGTCGGAGTTCGGGCGCCGTCCCGCCGCGACTAGCAGTTCGTCGCCGGTGACGGTCACGGTCGCGGCGTCCTCCTCGACCGTCCCCTCGTCCGAGTACGGGTCGGCCTCGACGGTGAGTCGGCCGTCGGCCTCCGAGACCGCGGTCGCTTCGTACCCGGTGTGGACCTCGAAGCGGTCCCGGTACCGGTCGGTGAACGCCTCGGCGACCGCCTCGTCGGCCGCCGGGAGCAGATTCGGCCGTCGGCCGACGACCGCGACCTCGCTCCCGAACGTCCCGAAGAAGTGGCTCAACTCCGCCGCGATGTACCCGCCGCCGACCACGACGAGGCGGTTCGGGGGCGATTCGAGTCGGAGGGCCTCTCTGCTGGTGAGATACTCGACCGCGTCGATCCCGTCGATCGGCGGGATCGCGGGTCTGGAGCCGGCCGCGATCAGCACGGTGTCGGCCCGGAGCCGGGCGCCGTCGTCGTCACCGCCCGAGATCTCGACCGTCCGTTCGCCCACAAATCGGGCCTCGCCGTCGTACAGGTCGTGGCGCGACGACGATTCCAGCCCCCCGCGAATCGATTCGGCGTCGGTTCGGACGTCCTCGGTGACCGTCCGGACGATGTCGGCGAACGCCACGTCGGTGATCTCCGCCGAGATACCGAACTCCTCGGCGCGTTCGATCGTCTCGACCACGTCGGCGCGGTAGAGCAACTGCTTCGACGGGATACACCCCCGATTCAGACAGGTCCCGCCGAGTCGGCCCTTCTCGACCACCGCGACCGACTTCTCTCGGTCGGCCGCCACGTTCGCCACGTCGAGCCCCGACCCCGAGCCGACGACGAGAAAATCGTACTCCTCCATACGGCCCGTACCGCGCCGACGGTGATGAACGCTGTTGCCGCCCACGCCCGTCCAGATCGACGGTCTCCGGGCGATCGTGCACCGCCGTCGGTCGATCGCGAGTCACGCTCCGGTAAGTTCTGCTTACCATCGGGACACGTCGCCTTACACATAAATAAACTTATAACAACTATCAACTCCGAGTCACTCGAAACATCCGGCAAGTATCGGTGTATGGCTAAGAGTAAATGCAGTAGGTTGTGAACTAATGGCATAGATACTATAACGCTGTAAACACGTATGCACGGTTCAATTAGGGCGCGGATACGGCGAGACGGCGGGGCGCTCGATCGGGTGGGCCATGTCCTCTGATTCGCCTCGGAACGGGACGGATCCGACTATCTCGAAGTCGGAGCTACTCGCGGAGCTCCGGCGTCTGGCCGACGAGCTCGATACGTCGCCGAGCGTCGATCAGATGGACGAACACGGCGCGTACTCCTCGCGGACGTACCGCAAGCGCTTCGACTCCTGGAACGAGGCGAAAGCCGAGGCGGGCATCGAGCCGACCCGGACCGTCCGGTACTCGAAAGCGGAGTTGCTCGACCGACTGTGCGCGTTCGGCGACGAGATCGACGCCACGCCGTCGAAGGCCCAGATGCGAGAGCACGGCCCTCACGCGCCGTCGACGTACGCCTCCCGGTTCGGATCGTGGACCGCGGCGCTCGAAGCCGCGGGCTTCGAACCCGAGACGGCCGCCACCGGCATCTCGGTGGAGGACCTCTTGGCCGACCTCCGACGGGTCGCCGACCGACTCGACCGCCGGCCCACCTCCGAGGAGTACGACGAGCACGGTCGGTTCAGCGACTCGACGTACTTCCGGCGGTTCGACTCGTGGGACGACGCGCTCGAGCGGGCCGGCGTCGCCGATCGGTACGAGTCGGCGCCGTCGACCCAGCACGCGACCGCGGAACTCCTCGAAGAGCTCTCGCGACTCGGCGAAGTGCTTGGCCGGGCCCCGACCCACACCGAGATGGAACGGCTCGGCGAGTACAGTCCCGGGACCTATCGCCGACGCTTCGGGTCGTGGCGCGACGCCCTCGCGGAGGCCGGCTTCGATCCGGACGCCGGCGAGCGAGCCACGGCGAAACGCCGGATCTCCGAGGAGCTGTTGCTCGCGGAGATTCGTCGGCTCGCCGACGAGAACGGCCGGCCGCCGACCTATCAGGAGGTCGAGTCCGACGGACGCTACGCCGGCGCGACGTACCTCGATCGGTTCGGAACGTGGAACGACGCGCTCGAGGCCGCCGGCTACGACCGTCGGACCTCCCGGCGCGAGAAGATCCCGACGCGCGAGCTGGTCCGAGAGCTCCGGGCGCTCGCGGCCGAGGTCGGCTCGCGGCCGTACCGCAAGACCATGGACGACCGGGGACCCTACTCCGGGATGACCTACTACAACCGCTTCGGGTCGTGGCAGAGCGCCCTCGACGCGGCAGGTCTCGTCGCCGACGACGGCGTAGCCGTCCTGGTCGCGCGATGTGACGCGTGTGCGACTCGCCTGCGCGAGTCGGTGGCCGACGTCTCGGCGGCTGACGGCGTCTTCTGTGATTCGACGTGTCACACCGGCTGGCGACAGCCGGTCGTCCGCGTCGACGCCGACGTGTTCGACGGGACCGACCCCGACGCCCTCGATCGACTGGCGGCGGCGCTTCGCGACGACGTCCTCGTCTCGGAGGTCCTGTACGCGCTCGACCACGCGCTGTCGTTCTTCGAGAGCGGGTTCGAAGCCGCCGAGTTCCCGGACCACCGGATCGCGGCCGACGGCGACGCGGTCGCGATCACCCGGTTCGGCGAGACGCCGCCCGAAGAGATTCGATTCGAGCGCTCGACGCTCCGGGCGCTCGCCGACCGGATCGAGGCGGCTCCCGAAAGCGAGTCCCACGATGCCACACCGGCCGATCCGACGTTGGGTCAGTCCGAGTCCGCTTGACCCGACCGCTTTCGGCCGTCCGGGTCGGATCACCGGCGCCCGGACGGTGACCTCGCGTTCGGACCGGTTCGGTGGCGATTCGTCTGTTCACCGTCTTGGTGGACGAGTTCGTCACCCGCCCTTTCGGGAGCGATCCAAAGCTATCCGATTTAGGATGTCGACGGAAGGGGTGTAGTGGGCGTCCTCGGGCGAGCGTCCGCACTCGGTAGGATCGCTGATAGGATCGGGACGCGTTGCTACACATCGGAAGCGTCTGGGGCAAATGGCTGTCCACGTAGTCAGTCTTTCTCCACGAGCGCGTACAGCTTGCCCGTATCTGTCCCGACGTACACGGTCCCCGACCCGACTGCCGGCGCTGATCGGACGACGCCGTTGGTGTCGAACGTCCATCGCTCCGTGCCCTCGATAAAGTTAACCGAGGATATCCGTCCACTTTCGTCCCCGATGTAGATCGCGCCGTGCGTAACCATCCCCGAAATCTGTGATGAGACTTCAGCGGTCAGCTCGTACGGCCACGCTCCGTCCTCCTTACTGATGTTGTACAGATTAGTCCCGTCTCCCGCCACGTAGACGTAGCCGTCCATATATATCGGATACTGGTTCGGGACGTCGATCGCGCGCTCCCAGTCTCGTTGCCCGGTTCTCAAGTTTATCGCGAATACCGACGACTCTGTCGCACCCACCAGCCCCTCCTCCGGCTTCACGTTCGGCGTGAGTGATACGGGTCCCTCCGTCTCGTGCGTCCACGTTTCGCTTCCCTCACCGGTGTCGACCGCGTAGATGTTTCCTTCGGTGCTCCCGGCGTAGACGGTATTCGTAGCTCCGAGGGCTGGCGACGAGTCGATCGAGGCGTCGCCGGAGAACGTCCACCGCTCGGTGCCATCCGTCGCATCGACCGCGTACAATTCCTTCGCGCCGACGTACACGGTTTTGCCACGCGCTACTGGCGATGACGAAACGGGACCGGCGGTGGAGTACGTCCACTTCTCGTCGCCTGTCTCCGCGTCCACCGCGTACAGGGTTCGTTCGGTATCTCCTACAAAGACGGTTTTCTCGCCGACGGCCGGCGTCGACTGTATCGGTCCACCGGTCTCGAACGTCCACTGTTCGGAGCCCGATTCCACCGCATAGAGCGTACCTGAAGTACTCCCGGCATAGACGGTCGAGTCGGCCGATGCCGGGAACAGTGTCGCGTCGGTGTCGGTCGCGAACGTCCAGAGGTCGCTACCTCGGCCCGCCAACTCCCGTTGGACGCTTATCAGCGAGGAACACCCGGCGAGTCCCGCTATCCCAGCCGTCCCGAGGGTACCGAGATAGGCCCTCCGTGTGTGTTCATTACCCACAAATATCGAAATACGTTAGTATCCGATATGAATTTCGAAACACTCCACGCGCCCGCGTACCCGATCTCTACACGAGGACACCGAGGCTTCGGCCAGAGACAAGACGCGATCGCCGGATCTGTCTGGTCGAGCGGAGTCGGTCGATCTGGGCGGTGTAGACTCGCCGATGTCGAACGATCCCTGTTGTGATCCCGAACTGCCAATTTCTGGCTCGAACTCGGGGGCATTTTGTATAGCAATATTTGATTTATAGATTCTCGCGCTCAGAACCCGCGTCAGGCTTGGAGTTGAGGTGACTCAAACAGTCACCCAAACATCAAGACTTATACGATTGCTGAGTAAACGGCCCTACTGTCCGAGTATGAACGGCTTGAAATCGGTGTTCGACACGGCGACCGTCCTTCCCCCGGCAATCCGGCATGGCTGAGGCGCACCTCGAGCCCGAAAACTGGTCGGCGCCCGACGACGTCCCGTGGACGCTACTGGGCCTCGACGGGCTCGTCGACGCCTACCGGGCGGTCCTCGCGCCCGCGATGCGCGCGGACGGACTCGATCCCGAAGCCGGCCCGCCGAGCTACGAGTGGCTCCGCGAACACGGCTTTCGACAGCTGATCTACGCTCTTCGCGAGCACCACGACCGGACGGTCGGGGAGTTCTGGCACGGGGAACTCGGCGTCGACTCCGGGACCGACGGCTACGACTGGGGAATCGACCACGAACCCACGATCGCGGCGCTGGAGGGGTTTCTCGACTCGAAGCGGTCCCGCGGGGGCCTCTCGGAGTCGTCGATCGACACGCTCCGCTACCGGCTCGCGACGTACGTCCGGGCATACACCAAAGAGCGCGATACGGATGATCTCTTGGCGCCGGTCGCTCGCGACGGCGACGTGGCCCCCCACGAGGCCGTCGATGCGTGCTGGGCGGCCTTCGACCGCATCCACACGGACTTCGACAGCGGCCGGACCAAGCGTCGGATCCACCGAGTGGTCGACGGCTGGTACGCCCACCTGCTCAGGCGCAAGCGCGCCGCGGTCAACCCCGCGGACGGCCTCGACGAGGAGTACCGCTGGGAGGTTTCGGACGGCGATCCCTCGCGGCTGTCTGCCGACCACGTCCGCGCACTCTACGACGCCGCGGACGCCGAGCGCGACCGCCTGCTCGTGGTCGCGCTGTGTGCGTGGGGACTCCGTTCGGGCGAAGTGGCCGCGCTCCACCGGTCGAACGCGGTGCTCGACGACGACGCCGCGGAGGTTCCGTACCTCGACTTCGACGACCGGAAGAACGGGCCCGGGCAGGTGTCGTTGCTGTTCGGCGTCGCGTCGCTCCGGACCCGGATCGCGACCCTCGCCGACCGCCCCGAGTGGAACGGCTACCTCTTCCCGTCTGACCAGTCCGAGACGGGCCATGTGAGCACCCAGACCGTCCGCAACCGATTCGACGCGCTCGCGTCGAGGGCGTCGCTTCCCGACGAGATCGACGGCCGGAAGCCGATCCCTCAGATGGGTCGTCGGTTCTGGTACGACGCCTACTCGTCGTCGCTCGAAATCGTCACCGACGGGCTCGAAGCCGTCGCGGCCGAACAGGGAAGTTCGAGCCCCGAGGTCGTCCTCCGGAACTACCTCTCTGCGGAGCGGGCCCGCAAGCTCCGGCGCGAACACATGCGCGAGCGACTGGCCGACGCGTTCCCGTCGCGATAGCCCCACGAGCGGCTCGAAACGGCGTGGCTGACCCGGACTTCGTGGAACGCTCTCTCGGTCGCGCTACCGCGGCGGTCGCATATATAACATAGTATCATCTGTTATCGACTCGGGGCGTGTCGGCCACCTGATCGCGGGGATTTATCAGGTCGAACCCCCCAATACCGGGTATGAGCGAAGAACCCCTGAACGAGTCTCTCTCGCGGACGAAGGTGGGGCGGCTCATCGCGGAGTACGACCTGCCCGCGGAGTTCGGCGCCCGACTCGAAGCCCGCTGGACCGGCGATGAGACCGAGCGCCTGAGCCTCCGGGACCTCGCGGACCTGTTCAACCGCCGGCTCCTGGAGGCGGCGATGGCCGACGCGGACGTGTCGTCGGTCGCGGGCGAGGTCGAGAACCTCTACGCGCTGTTGACCGGCGACGACGCGAGCGCGGGCGACCGGACCGAGGCCGAGAACCGCCTCGAACGCGCCGGGATCGACGTCGAGGCGCTCCGCGAGGACTTCGTCACCTATCAGGCGATCCGAACTTACCTACAGCGCCGAGGTGCGGAGTACGAACAGCCGACCGACGAGGAACAGGTCCGGAAGGACCGCGACCGAATCCGCGGGCTCCGGACCAAGACGGCGACGATCACGGAGGATCGGATCGCGTCGCTCCGGAACACCGGCCGACTCGACCTCGACGAGTTTCGGGTCTTCGTCGACGTGAACGTCCTCTGTGAGTCGTGTCTCACTCGATACTCGATCGAGGAGCTGTTCGAGCAGGGCGGCTGTTCGTGCCGACAGGAGTCGTAAGGCCGCCGGGGTCGGCTCGCTCGTGTCGGTCCGGAATGTTCGGACCACTCGGCTCAGCTCCGGGCCTCTCGCGCGCTTCCGACCCTTGCGGTCGGGCTGTATCCGGTCGAGACGGCGTCTTTCGGATGTCGGAAACACTGTCCGAATATCCGGGATTTAAGCCGTCGGGCGGCGACCGGGACGTATGGAACGCGACCCCAAATCGGTGGCGACGACCACCGAAACGTCGTTCGCGGTCGTCGAGGCGATCCGGACGCTCGACGGGGCCACGGCCGAGGAGCTCTCCGAGCATCTCGAACTGGCGCCGAGCACGGTCCACCGCCATCTCGCGACCCTGCGCAAACACAGCTACGTCACCAGAGACGCGGGCGAGTACCGCGTCGGCTTTCAGTTCCTCACGCTCGGGGGTTACGCCCAGCGCCGAGTCACCGCGTACCCGATGATCAAGGAGAAAGTCGACGCGCTCGCCGAGGAGACCGGCGAGCGAGCCCAGTTCATCGTCGAGGAGCACGGCTGGCGGGTGTACCTCTACACCGAGGTCGGCCAGAGCTCGGTCCAGACCGGCGCGCACGTCGGCAAGCGGGGCGTGCTCCACGCGAGCGCCGCGGGCAAGGCGATCCTCGCGAACCTCGGTCGCGAGCGCGTCGAGGAGATCGTCGACTGTCGCGGACTCCCCGAACCCGGGACGAACACCATCGCCGACCGCGAGTCGCTGTTCGACGAGCTCGACCGGGTCCGCGATCGGGGGTACGCGTTCAATCGGGAGGAGACGACCGCCGGCGTCCACGCCGTCGGCGCGGCGGTCACGGACGGTGCGGGCGAGGTCGTGGGCGCGCTCAGCGTCTCGGGGCCTGCCAATCGACTGACCGGCGAGGCCTTCACCGAGGCGCTCCCCGAGCGCATCCTCGAAGCCGTCAACGAGCTGGAACTACACATCGAACACTCGATGTGACTCGCCTCTCGGCCCGAACGGTCGGCCGACCGGCCAAGATCCCGCGACGGGGGTCGCGCGCTCGGTCCCGAGTGACCAGTAGACTTATCAAGTAATCCGCGAAGCGTTGGATATGAAGACCGACGAAACGGGACGACACCGACCGCTCGAAGACGTCCTCGTCGTCGATCTGACCACGTTCGTCACCGGCGGGTTCGCGACCATGATGTTGGCCAATCAGGGCGCGGACGTGATCAAGGTCGAGCGCCCGGGGGTCGGCGACGCCTCCCGCTACGCCGGACCGCCGTTCGTCGACGCCGAGGACTACGACGGGCCCGGGCGGGCCGCGGCCGACGAGGGAGAGTCGCCGTACTTCTGGACGGTCAACTACGGCAAGCGGAGCATCGAACTCGACCTCACGGACGCCGACGGCCGCGGGGCGCTGTACGACCTCGTCTCGGAGGCCGACGTGGTCGTGGAGAACTTCCGGCCCGGGACCGCCGCGAAACTCGGCGTCGACTACGAGACGCTCCGCGAGCGCAACGAGGGGCTCGTCTACTGCTCGATCTCGGCGTTCGGCGAGACGGGGCCGTGGCGCGACCGCGCCGGCTACGATCTGCTGGTCCAGGGGCTCAGCGGGATCATGAGCGTGACCGGCGAGGCCGACGGCCCGCCGGCCAAGGTCGGGCTCCCACAGACCGACCTCATCACCGCGATGTGGGCGGCGTTCGGCACGGTCACCGCGCTGTACGACCGCGAACGGACCGGCGAGGGCGAACGCGTCGAACTCGGGATGCTCGACGCCGCGCTCCCGTGGCTCACCAAGCAGGCCGGCAAGACGTTCGTCGGCGAGGAGCCCGAACGCATGGGGACCAAAGACCCCGTGCTCGCCCCGTACCAGATGTTCCCCACCGCCGACGGTCACGTCACCGTCGCCTGCGGCAACCAGAGCCTCTGGGAGGAGTTCTGCGAGGCGATCGACCGCGAGGACCTGCTCGACGACGACCGGTTCGCCACCAACGCAGACCGGGTGGCGCACATGGACGAACTCGAAGCCGAACTCTCGGCGGTGCTCGAACGGCGCCCAACCGACGAGTGGGTCGACCTGCTCGCCGAGGAGCGCGGCCTCCCGGTCGGCCCGGTCTTCGACGTCGGGGCGGCGCTCGACAACGAGCAGGTCGAGGCTCGCGGCGTCGTCGACGCGGTCGAGCACCCCGCGGTCGGCGAGATTCCCGTCGTCGAACACCCGCTCAACTACGACCGGGCCGACGCCGGCTTCGACCGGGCGCCGCCCCTGCTCGGCGAGCACACCGTCGACGTGTTGCTCGGACTCGGCTACGACGAGTCCCGAATCGTCGAACTCATCGAAGACGGCGTCATTCCCGAACCGTAACGGATCGTCCACGATGGGGTGTCGGTCGGCGCGGCTCTCGCCGACCGGTCGTCCGCAGTCGCCGTCCAGGAGAGATCGGAAAGAGAGCGAAGTCCTCAGAAGTTCTCCGGGTTGGGCGTCTCCCCTTCCGGCCAGGCCTCCAGCTCGGCGCCCGGCGGGTAGTGGAGCCTGCCCTGGTCGTCCCAGCCCCAGCCCGCGTCCGAGAGGGCCTGGCGGGCGGCCTCGACGTTGCGAGTCTCCTCGCCCACTTCGGTTAGGTACTGTTCGTCGTACCAGGGGTGTTGCTGGGAGTTGAAGGTGCAGTAGGTGACCTCTTCGGACTCGCCGAATGCGTAGGTCTCGTTGAGGCCCTGGCGGTCGACCGCGTACGACAGCGCCTGACGGAACTCTCGGAACATCCCGGGCGCGAACGACATCTGGGGCATCATCCCGAACGGGAGGAACGCCGCCCCGTTGACGATCTGGGCGGTGTCGCCCATGCTGTCGGCGATCTGGCGGCCCGCGTCCGGAGTCAGCGTCACCGCGATGCTCAGTTCGCCGTTCTCGAACGCTCGGCGGACCGCGGAGACGCTGTCGTAGATCTGCATGACGATCGGCGTCTCCACCTGGAACTGGGGATTCCCGTCGTGGGGCTCCAGCGCGATGTTCTCCTGATTGTTGTACGTCGAGATCCGGTACGGGCCGGCCCCGATCATCGGATCCTCGAAGTCGGTCGGGTTCTCCTCGATGCCCGCCTCGACGTAGGGATCGCGCGGTAGCACGCCGAACGTCGGCAGCTGGGCCGTCACCAGCGTCGGGGCCGGGTCCGGCGTGACGAACCGTGCCGTGCTGTCGTCGACGGCCTCGACGGTCAGCTCCTCGGGCAGCGCCGTCCACTGGTAGTTGCCCGCGTGGTACTGTTCGCTCAGGAACTCGTAGGTCCACTTCACGTCCCCGGCCGTCACCGGGTCGCCGTTGTGGAAGGTCGCGTCACGGAGGTTGAACGTCACCTCCGTCCCGTCGTCGGACACCTCCCAGTCCTCGGCCAGCACGGGCACCCGCTCGTAGTCGGAGTTGTACAGCATCAGCGGCGAGTGGGTCAGTTGCGTGTACAGCCCCAGCGAGTCGGTGTCGCCGACCGTCGGGTAGAAGCTGCTGGTGAGGAACTCGCCGGGCAGGTTCGCCAGGATGGTGTCGGTCCCCGACTGGGTCTGGGCCCCGCTCTCGACCAGCGCCGACCAGTTGACGGCCGAGAGCCCGGCGCCGCCGGCTTCGATCGGCTGGACCATGTCGGTGTTGAGCGCGGCGGTCGTCGGCCGTTCGATCGTCGGCACGAACGGCATGTCCTCCGAGTAGATGCTCATCGCCTCGCCGACGACCTGCCGGCGCTCCTCCGGGACCCCGATCGTGGCCTGCTGGTCCACCAGCTCCGAGAACTCCGCGTTGGCGTAGTTCGAGGGGTTGTACTCACCGTTCGCCCCCGCCCGGTCGATGCTGTACGACTGCAGGAGGTTGTTGGGATCGAGCCGGCCCGGGTCCGGGCCGTGGCTGTTGACCGCGACGTGAAAGTCGCGCACGTCGTCGCCGACCGCGGTGATCCCTTGGGCCGTGGTCATCGGCTGGGTCTCGATCTGGATACCGAGGTCGGAGGCCACCGACTGGATGTTCGAGATGGTCTCCTCGAACAGGACCGTCGGCGGCCCCTGGTCGGACCAGTACTGGAACGTTAGCGTCGGTACCCGTTCGCCTAGTTCGCCGTCATCCGCCGCCGTCCCGGTCTCCTGACCGCCCCCCTCGGTCGTCGTCTCCTGGCGACCGCTGCCGCTACAGCCCGCCAGCCCCGCGGCCGAGGCGGCGCCGATCGCCTGCAGGACTCTCCGTCTGTCGACACTCTCCCGTTTGCCATCTGTTGGCATGGGGCGTAAGTCTCCACGGATGGCTAAAAGAATACCGGTGACATTGAACATATCTCCTCGCTTATTTTCCGGGGACGGTAGAAACTACATTCTGTTTAATTATCAATTATATAGTTAATTTCGATCTTTTCCAAAGTAACTCCGACGCTCGGCGGTCCGTGCCGGCCCGTCTCGATGGCGATCGCGATCTCGGCGGTCTCCCCAGTCGCGTCTCCCGGACCGAAGGCGACCGGAACCGGGAGGTCTCGGACGGGGCTACTCGCCGTCGCTGCCGCTGACCGAGACCCGCGGGTCGAGCACCCCGTAGAGCAGGTCGACGAGGAAGTTCCCGAGGATCACCCAGACGGCGGCGACGAGGAACACGAACTGGATGACCGGGAAGTCCCGCGCGAGGACCGAACTGACCAGAAGCGAGCCGATTCCGGGCCAGTTGAACACGATCTCGATCAGGACGAGCCCGCTGATCGAGGCCGCGAGCGAGATGGGGTAGAGCGTGACGACCGGGAGGGAGGCGTGGCGAATGATCTTGCGCAGCAGCGTCGACTCCGGCAGGCCCTTCAATCGGTGGTAGTGGAGAAACTCCTGGTCGCTGACCTCGACGACGCTGTTGCGCATGATCAGGGCGGGGTACTGCATGAAGTACAGCATCACCGTCGCGAACGGGAGCGCGTAGTGCTTCCAGAACTCCGGCAGGAGGAACCGGCGCCAGTAGGGCTGGTCCTGGATCATGATCGACGTCGGCGTCGAGAGCATCCCCGACGTGGGGAAGATCCCCAGCGTCGAGGAGAACACCGCGATCAGGATGATACCCAGGAAGAAGTCGGGGATCGAGTGGAACGCCGAGACGGTGATGATCCCCGATTTCTCGAGGTAGCCGCCGCGGCGCCGGCCCATGATCGCGCCGAACAGCCCGCCGATGATGTACGTCGCGGTGATCGCGGGCGCGACAAGCACGAACGAGTTGAGGATCCGGGGCGCGACCAGATCCCAGACCGGCTCCCCGTAGCGAAACGACTGGCCGACGTCGGCCGTCAGGAGGTTCACGATGTACCGGACGTACTGGACGTGAAGCGGCGCGGCGAGTCCCCACTTGCGTCGCAGGGCCTCGATCTGCTGGGGATCCATCCCTTGCTGGATCAAAAGCGAGGTGTAATCGCCCGGCATCAGCCGGAAGAACAGGAACAGCGCGGAGGCGACGAGGAAGATCAGCACCGCCGTCACCGCCGTCCGCCGGGCGAAGTACCGCAGGCGGCTCACGGGCGCTCACCCCCGTCGCTCGCGGCCGGCTTGGGTTCGGCGCCCGCCCGATCCTCGTGGTCGTAGTAGAGGTGACAGGCGACCTCGCGGTCCCCGTCGCCGTCCGGCGCGACGTCGAGGGGCGTCTCGTCGCAGACGTCCATCCGTTCGGGACACCGGTTCTTGAACCGGCACCCTTCCGGCATGTCTATCGGGTCACCGGGCTCGCCGCCGATGGTCGCCTGCTCGCGGTCGTAGTGCGGGTCGGGAATCGGAATAGATCGGATCAGCGCCTGCGTGTAGGGGTGTTTCGGGTCGGCGAGCAGCGCCCTGGTCGGGGCCTTCTCGACGATCCGCCCGAGGTACATCACGTTGATGTGGTCGCAGATGTACGACACCGTCGACAGATCGTGAGAAATGTACACCATCGACACCCCGAACTCGTCTGTCAGCTCGTTCAGCAGGTTCAGGATCTCGGCCTGGGTCGACACGTCGAGCATCGACGCGGGCTCGTCGGCGAGGATCACGTCGGGCTCGGTGATCAGCGCCCGCGCGATGGCGACCCGCTGTTTCTCCCCGCCCGAGAGCTGGTTCGGGAACTGCTGGATGTACTGGCTCGCGGGCGTCAGTCCGACGCTCTCTAGCATCTCCTCGATGTCGGTCCGGTCGTAGTCGATGCCGTGGATCTCCAGGGGCTCTGCCAGCGTGCGGCGCACGCTGAACTTCGGGTCGAGCGAGTTGAACGGGTCCTGGAAGACGATCTGGACGTGCCGGCGGAACTCCTTCCACTCGTCTTTGGTGAACTCCGAGGTCGGTCGGCCGTGGAACCGCATCTCGCCGCCGGTCGGATCGTAGAGCCCGATGATCGTCCGCAGCAGCGTCGTCTTCCCACAGCCGCTCTCGCCGATCACGCCCTGGACCTGATTTTCCGCCAGCGTCAGGTTCAGGTCGTCGACCGCCCGCACCAGCTTGGGCCCCTCGCCGACGAGCCGATTTCTGATGGTCTCGGTGATCCCCGAGGTCGTGTCGAAGTGCTTTTCGAGCGACCGCAGTTCGAGGACCGGCGCCCCGTCGCTCACTGTCCTCCCTCCAGAATGCTCGTCGACTCGGTCGAGCGTTCGAGGTGGTTCGCGGCGAGCTCCGACATCTCGCCGGCTCGGACGCACCACGCGAGGTGGTCGTCGTCGCCGGCGACCGGGGTGGCCGGCGGCGCGCCCTCCCGGCAGGCGGGCTCGGCCCACGGACACCGATCGGCGAACGTACAGAAGTCAACTTCGTCGCGCAGTTGGGGCGGGTGGCCGTCGATCACGGCCAGCTCTCGGTCCGGGAAGCGCACGTCGGGAAACGCGTTCTGGAGCAAGATCGCGTACGGGTGGCGCGGCCGGTCGAACACGTCGTCGACGGTGCCGGTCTCGGCGATCTGGCCCCCGTGCATCACCGCCATCGAGTCGCAGTTCTCGAACACCAGCGAGATGTCGTGGGTGATCAACAGCATGCTGACGTCCCAGTCGTCTTTCAGGCCGTTGATATAGTCCATGATCTGATCCTGCATGATCACGTCGAGCGCGGTCGTCGGCTCGTCGGCGATGATCAGACTCGGCTGCAGAAACAGCGCGAACGCGATGATCGCCCGCTGTTGCATCCCGCCGGAGAACTGGTGGGGGTAGTCGCTTATCCGGGACTCCGAGAGCCCGACCACGTCGAACAGCTCCCGGAGGCGGTCGAGCGCCGCCGGCTTCGAGAGGTCGGTGTGGTACTTCGCCATCTCGACGGCCTGCTCGCTCAGTTTCATCACGGGATCGAGGCTGTTCATCGACGACTGGGGGATCACCGAGACCTCCTTCCAGCGGACGTTCTCGTTGAACTCCGACTCGGAGTAGTCCTGAATCTGCTCGCCCTTGAACCGGATCTCCCCGGAGACGACTTCCCCGTTGTCGTCGAGGCCGCCGACGATCGAGTCGGCGATGGTGCTCTTGCCGCACCCGCTCTCGCCGACCAGCCCGAAGTAGTCGCCCTCGTCGATCGCGAACGAGGCGCCGTTGACCGCGCGGACGTCGTCGCCGTCGGTCCGGTAGCGGATGTCGACGTCGTCGAATTCGAGTATGGGTTCGGCCATCTCAGACCACCACCTCGTCGTCGCCGCCGCCCTCGTAGCCCCGCCCGAGCAGGTACAGCGACAGGACGGTCAGCGCGATCATGATTCCCGGCGGGAACGACCACCACCACGCGTCCGCGACCCGCCCGGCCTGATTGGCGTTGCGGATCATGATCCCCCACGTCGGCGTGAACGGGTCGGTGACGCCGATGAACGACAGGCCCGCCTGCTCTAGGATCGCCAACCCGACGCCCATCGCGAAAAACAGCGCGGCCATGTTGGCGATGTTCGGCAGGATGTGCTTGCGCATGATCCACGGCGTACTCGCGCCGGAGGCCCGCGCGGCCATGATGTATGGCCGCTGTTTGATCTGGAGCACCTGCGAGCGTATCACCCGAGCGATGAACCGCCAGAGCACGAGCCCGAGGATCGCGATCGTGGTGTAAAAGCCCGCGCCGAAGAACGTGATGAGGACGATCGCGAACGGGATGAACGGGATACCGTACATGAAGTCGACCAGCCGCATGAGGAGGCTCTCGGTCTTCCCCCCGACGTAGCCGGCGGTCATTCCCACCGACAGCCCGACCGTCATCATCAGCCCCCCCGCGAGAAGCCCGGTGATCAGAGTCGTCCGGGCCCCGATCAGAAGCCGCGAGAGCACGTCTTCTCCCCGATCGTTGGTCCCCAGCGGGTGTTCGAGCGACGGCGGCTCGTACCGCATCAGCTCCCCGCTCGCGGTCGTCTGTTGCTCGTTGTACGGGTACGGCGCGATCATCGGTCCGATCACCCCGAGGATCAGGATCGCCACCAGCACCCCGAACGCGAACCGGGTGATGCGCTCGGAGAGGAGGTTCCGCATCGTGCGCCGAGCGATGATCGCGAAGTCGCTGTTCCGGTACGCTCGGACCCGCTCCGCGACGCTCATCGGTACCCCCACGGCCCCACGGCGCAGTAATCACACTCTCCGTCGACGGTCATGATTTGCCATGTGTAAACACACCGCAACTGGTAAAAAGATTGTGCTGGGGCCGTCCCCGTCCGGATTCCCCACGGGAGTCGGTCCCGATCCGCGCCCGGGGGTTCATGCGCGGTGGCGCTCCAGCTCCGCCTCGACCGTGGCGGGCCCGTGAGCGCCGTAGAGGCGCGCCTCGACCGCCCCGTCGCGCACGAACAGCAGTGCCGGTCCCGCTGTGAGGTCGTACTCCCGGTCGAGGAACTCCCGGTCGGCCGGCCCGTACACGGCGAACGGCATCACGCCCCGGGGCTCCTCGAAAACCGCTTCGAGGTCCCGCCGGGCCAGTTCACAGCTCTCCGAGTCGTCCAGCCAGACGTAGACCACCGCCGGCGAGTACACCCGCGTCAGGTGCGACAGATGAGTCGCCGGCACCGGGACGAACGCCGCCGGGACCCCGTCGGTCCTGACGTCGTAGTCGTCGCCCCGAAACAGCCACAGCGGGGGGAGCAACTGGAGCCACTCGTCGTCGGCCGCCGGCTCCAGGCGGTCGGCGAGCGCGCACAGCTCGGCCACCGTCCGTGGATCGGTCGCGCCGAGCGCCGCGAGCGGCTCGACCACCGTCTCCTCGTCGACCCGGCGGCGAACCGCGGGGAGGAGGTCGTCGGCGTCCCGACCCGCGAACTCGGCGGTGTAATCTGTGACAGCCTCCTCGAACTCCCCTGTCGTTGTCGCGGCTTCGCCGTCGACGGTCAGTACGCCGGCGTCGAATAGCACGCTTTTTGCTGGCATCTCACACACCTATCGGCGGTCTGCACGGTGATAAAACCTCCGCGGCCGGCGTGGGGGCCGTGCGGTTCCGGCGGTCCCGGCTGACCGTTTAGACCGCGAACCCCGGTCGCGCGCTTCGCTGTGCCCCGCCGCCGAGGCCGCGGCGGGGAAACGCTTTTTTGACCTGTTACCGATTACCACGGCCATGACCGCGCGCACACAGATCCCGGCGCTCGGGCTGGGCACGTACCGGAACACCGACCCCGAGCGGTGCCGGGACAACGTCCGAACCGCGCTGGACGTGGGATACAGGCACGTCGACACCGCAGAGGCGTACGGCAACGAGGAGGCGGTCGGTGAAGGAATCGCGGCGGCCGACGTCGACCGCGAGGACGTGTTCCTCGCGACGAAAGTGCTCCACCCGAAGTTCGCCGACGGGTACGCAACCGACGACGTCCTCGACAGCGCGCGAGACTGCCTCGACCGGCTCGGCCTCGAGCGGGTCGACCTGCTCTACGGCGTCCACTGGCCGGGCGGCGACTACGACCCCGAGGCGACGTTCGAGGCGTGCGCGGAGCTCCGCGAGGAGGGCGTCGTCGACCACATCGGGGTCTGCAACCTCACCCCCGAGCTGTTGGACGAGGCCCGGGCGGCCTCCGAGGCGCCGATCCAGGCGTTGCAGGTCGAGATGCATCCGCTCCTACAGCAAGAACGGCTCCGGGAGTACTGCGAGACCCACGACATCACGCTCGTGGCGTACGCCCCGCTCGGCTACGGCGCGGTGTTCGAGAATCGGGTGATCGGGGAGATCGCCGAGGAGCGCGGCGTCAGCGAGGCGCGGGTGAGCCTGGCGTGGCTCCGCGAGAAGGGCGTCGCGACGATCCCGAAGGCGAGCACCGACGAGCACATTCGCGACAACTGGTCGTCCCTGGAGTTCGACCTCGACGAGCCCGAGATCGCGGCGATCGACGGCATCGAGCAGGAAGACCGCCAGTACGATCCGGACTACGCGCCGGCGTGGTGACCGTCCGATCGCTCGATCTCGGTCGGTCTCTCAGATCGCTCGATGGCGATCACTCCGAGCCGGCGCGCAGCGAGTCGAGCCGCGACCCCAGCACGGCCCGCGCCGACGCGACCTCGTCGCCGAGTCGGAGCAGTCGGTACCCCCGATCGATCGCGGCCTCGGCGTCCGCCGCGTCGTCGGTGACCCACCCGAGGGGGACGCCGGCGTCGAGACACGCCTCCCGTATCTCCGCGATCGCCCGCCGAACGTCGGGATGATCCTTCTCGAATGGACGACCGATCGAAACCGAGAGGTCCGCGGGCCCGACGAACGCGAAGCCGAGCTCCGGCACCGCCGCGATGGCGCCGAGGTTCTCGACCGCGGTCCGTGTCTCGATCATACAGCCCACCGACACCGCCTCGTCGTGGGCGGACGGATCGATCGACGAGGCGTCGCCCCACCCGCTGTCGCGTCCGGCGCCGGCGCCGTAACTGCCCGGACGACCGTCGTAGGCGAACCGGGCGGCCTCGATCGCCTGCCTGATCTCGTCGGCCGACTCTACGCGCGGAATCAGGAGCGTCTTGACGCCGGTGTCGAGCACCTTCCGGACGGCCGCGGGATCGCCGGACGGGAGCCGTACCACGAGGTCGATCTCGGCCGCGTCGGCCGCCCTCGCCAGTCGGTCGAGGACTCGGCTGTCGAACGGGCTCGCCCCGGCGTGTTCGAGGTCGATCCACGCGAAGTCCAGTCCCATCTCGCCGTACACTTCGACGACCGACGGTGACGTCGTCGCGGCTCGGGCGCCGAGGATCGGCCCCTGTTCGTCGAGCAGGTGACTCACGCGACGCTGTTTGCCCATAGGTGTCACACATCACCGAGAGTATTCAGTATTCGGGACGGACCGGACGATCACACGTTCGGTCCGTGAGGCCGCTCGCGGCCGGCGGGAGCTGACTGCTTTGCTCGTCCGTCTCGGTCTGAAATCTGCGAGAGAATTACACTCACCGGCGCGTCAGTCGCTGACCGCCACGGTTTCCGGAGCAAAAATCTTTTTACGTATTCCCGCACCACTTCATGTCGCTATGCAACGAGTTCGATTCCGCGACCCGGCCGGCTCCGTGCGGGTCGGCGAGTGGACCGACGAGGGGGTCGCCTTCGCCACCCGGCAGTTCGACCTCGACGAGGTGACGGTACTGTCGCCGGTCGAGCCGAGCAAGATCGTCTGCGTCGGGCTGAACTACGCCGACCACGCCGAGGAGACCGACTCCGAGATTCCGGAACGCCCGCTGTTGTTCCTGAAAGCGCCGAACACGCTCGCGGCCCACGGCGACACCATCGCGCTCCCGGACGACAAAGAGCGCATCGACCACGAGGCCGAACTGGGGGTCGTCATCGGCGAGCAGTGTCGGAACGTCCCGGCCGACCGGGCCGAGGAGGTCATCGCGGGCTACACCTGCGTCAACGACCTCTCGAACCGGGACGACCAGCGCCAAGAGCAAAACTGGGTTCGGGGGAAGTCGTTCGACAACGCCGCCCCGATCGGGCCGGTGGTCGCGTCGCCTGACCGCGTCCCCGAGGACGCCTCGATCAGGCTCCGGAAGAACGGCGAGATCCAACAAGAGTCGACCATCGACAACCTCATCTTCTCGGTCCCGGAACTGATCGAAGAGATCACCACGCTGGTGACCTTAGAGGAGGGCGACGTGATCGCGACCGGGACGACCTCGGGCGTGAGTCCGATCAGCGACGGCGATTCTGTCGAGATCGAGATCGAGGGCGTGGGGACGCTCCGCAACGAGTTCGTCGCCGAGGAGTTCTCCGGGGAGGTCGAACACGACTTCATGCCGGACCACTGAGTAGACGGTCGAGTTCGGCGCCCGCTCGACCCGGCGCGTCTCGGTTTGCCTGACTGAAGCCTCTCGTCGGGCGATAGTATAATTGTGTATTATTGTGTGTATGAAACAATACTATATGCTTACCATCTACTTACTCTGTGTGCGATACGACTCGCGGATCTATCGACT
The DNA here is from genome assembly GCF_004521895.1 of Halorussus marinus. Lineage (NCBI taxonomy): Archaea > Methanobacteriati > Methanobacteriota > Halobacteria > Halobacteriales > Haladaptataceae > Halorussus > Halorussus marinus. Next base: position 146,119 of record NZ_SBIR01000008.1, on the reverse strand, counting down.
AATTTAACTATGTTGTTGAAGGTGCCAAAAATAGAAACAATCGTATTTTAAACTCTTTCTTGCGAATTATCGGGTGCAATATATACTGTCTCTTGGCTACCGCCCGTCTTGTTTGGTTCACTACCGCCGCCGTGACGGGATATAGAATTGTTCAAATAACAAAATACTACCCGCCCGCCTGCCCCGGCTACTCCGAGTCGAGCGCGCCGAACCCGGCCGGCGGTCGCCGGTGGTCGGTCGCCTGCTCGTACGCGTAGGCGAGTTCGAAGAGTCGCGGCTCGGCGAACTCCCGGCCGAGCAGTTCGACGCCCACCGGGAGACCGTCGTCGGTGAACCCGGCCGGCACGACCATCGAGGGCAGACCCGTGTGGGCCGACAGCTCGCAGTTCAGCTCCTCGAACGGCTGGTGGTCGGGAATCTCGACCGGCGGGATCGTCGACGGCGGGTACAGCAGGGCGTCGAGGTCCCGTTCGACCATCCGGCGCTCGGTGTCGATCTTGAGCCGGCGCCGCCGGTCGAGTCGCCGGAGGTAGCCGAGGTTTCGGTCGAGCGACTCCACGTCGGTGTCGAGGATGTCGCTACCCTCCAGTCGGGAGGCGACCGCCGGTGCGACCTCCCCGGACGCGACGATCTCCGCGAGCGAGTCGTACGCCACCGCGTCGTCGAGCCCCGCCAGATACGCGTCGAAGTCGCGTTTGAACTCGTACGGGATGACGCGAGCCGACCCGAGTTCGTCCGTGTCGGCGACCGCCACGGAGTCGACGATCGTCGCGCCCGCCGCCGCCATCTCCGCGATCGCGGAGTCGACGATCTCGGTCACTTTCTCGGCCGCTTCGGCGGGTGCGCTCTCCTCGTCTTGTAGACCGAAGAACTCCCGAACGACGCCGATCCGAGCGCCGTCGAGGCCGTCCGCGTCGAGGTGCGAGACGTAGCCGCCGTCGGGGACGCGGCCGACGCCCCGCGCGGTGACGGGGTCCTCGGGGTCGTAGCCGGCCATCGCGTCGAGCAGTCGGGCGGCGTCGGCGACGCGCCGGGCGATGGGCCCCGCGGTGTCCTGGGACTCGCTCAGCGGGACGACGCCGGTGCGGCTGACCAGCCCGCGGGTCGGTCGGACTCCGACCAGATCATTGAACGCGGGCGGAGACCTGACCGACGAGCAGGTGTCCGAGCCGGTCCCGACCGCCCCGAGGTTCGCGGCGACCGCCGCGGCGGTCCCCCCGCTGGAGCCAGACGGCCGCCGGTCGAGGTCGTAGGCGTTGTGAGTCTCCCCGCCGAGCGAGCTGATGGTGTCGACGCCGTACGAGAACTCCTGGAGGTTCGTCTTCCCGACGATCACGCCGCCGGCCTCCCGGAGCCGGCGGACGACGAACGCGTCCTCGTCGGGGACCGACTCCGCCAGCGCGGTCGACCCCGCGGTGGTCGGCATGTCGCGGGTGTCGTGGTTGTCCTTCAGCAGGATCGGGACGCCGTGGAGCGGGCCGACGAACCCCGAGTCCTCGAACTGGGCGTCGAGTTCCCGGGCGCGCTCGCGGGCGGCGTCGTTCAGCGTCAGTATCGCGTTCAGGTCGCCGTCGTACTCGTCGATCCGGGCCCGGTAGCGTTCGACGAGCTCTGCGGCGGTGACCTCGCCCGCCTCGATGGCGGCGCGGATGTCGCCGATCGTCGCTTCGAGCACGTCGAACGAGTCGGCGTCGCCAGTCGAATCCATGTCTTGGAAGCGCATACCAATTCCAACACCTAACAACCATCGGTGTGACGGGTGCGTCGCCGGACCGAACGGTCGCGAGCCGACCGTCGCTTGCTCCCGGTGGCTGGCAGTCGTATCACCCTATCGATCTCGGTCTGACGTGAGTCAAATCGCTCCCGTCGCTGGTGGTACTACGAATCAACCGCTGCGTTCCGAAACCCTTTTCAATTTTTAGGCTGGCCTAAACAATATGGCAGACGAAGTCAACGAACGACGATCTACCACGCGGCGTAACTACATGAAGTATGGCGGCGCTCTCGTTGGTAGCGGGTTGCTTGCCGGTTGTACCGGTGGAGACGATTCCCAAAACACCGTAACAGAATCGGATTCCACGCCGACTGCGACGGAGACGACGACCGCCACACCGACCGAGACAACCACGGAAGACAGTTCGTACTCCGTGACGATAGAACCTGTTGGCGACGTCACCTTCGAGTCTGTTCCCCAAACGTGGGTCGCAGAAAATGCCAGTTGGGGGGACATGGGTGTTTCACTCGGATTGGAGAAGCCGAGTGCAATCGTCCTCACAGGCGAGTACCGGACGTGGGCATACGAGGACATTCCGGGGCTCTCCACTGGCAAGGAGGATATGATTTCGCTCTGGCAAGACGGGATTTCCAAGGAGACCTTGTTAGAAATTGACGCCGACGTACACTTTATCGACCCGAACTATATGACCAACCTCATCCCCAACTGGAAGCGCGCGGATGTCACGGAGATGGCCGAGCGTCTCTCTCCGTTCTGTGGCAACACGAGCTTCTCGACGTATTCGTGGCACGAGGACTACCCGTACTACTCGCTGTACGAGGCCACCGAGAAGGTCGCACAGGTATTCCAGCGAATGGACCGTTTCGAGGCGCTTCAGGCGCTCCACGACGAGACCGTTTCGAGCATACAGGAACGACTGCCACCCGAGAGCGAGCGCCCGGCAATCGGGCTTCTCTCGCCAGCATCGACGCAACCGGAAAAGTACTACCCCTATCGGCTCGGTGAGACGACTGCGTACAAACACTGGCACGACCTCGGTGTAAGCGATGCGTTTGAAGGCTCAGACATCCAGAGCTTTACGTCCGATCGCGGCACTATCGATTACGAGACGCTGCTGGACGTCGATCCCGAGATCATACTGTTCTACACCGACGAGCACTGGACGCGCTCAGAGTTCCGCGAGACGTACCTCACGTTCCTCCAAGACCACGACGTAGCGAGCCAACTACGCGCAGTTCAGAACGGTGAGGTTTATCCGGCAGGCGGGATGTACCAAGGCCCGATTATCAACCTCGCAAAGACCGAACGTGCCGCGAAGCAGTTGTTCCCCGACGTTTTCGGCCAAGACGAGCAACTGTACAGTCGCCAACGAATCGCCGATATTCGGGACGGAGACGTGTGAACTACCCCACCCTACTCGCTCACGGCTGACACCGCTCGCCCCTTGAGTGTGGGACGTCCTGTTTCCACGACGCGCTTTACAAACACCGAATCGGTATTCGGAGTGCGTCCAGAAGTCTAAGTACTCGCGGAGGCTACGGTTTACGATAAGTTCCCGGTCAGCATAGGCGCCGCTACCCCTCTAACCCGTTGGTGCAGGATCGTCAGAGACCGCGCGTTTCGCTACTCGTAGGAGTCGATTCGTGATATTCTCTACAGCGTCTACGACCTCCGTTTCAGCATAGCACACGAAGTGTCGCGACGTGTACACGGCGCGAATTGAACACTGTCGCCGATTCACTGGCCCCCAACGAAGTCGGAGGTGAGTTCTACGACGATCCACAACGGAAGGAGATACATTAGCAGGAGGGAGCCGATCTCGATTGCGCTAAATATCGGATTATCAGCCCCGGGAGCTGTAACAATAAAGGTCATAACTACGAACCAGAGCGTGAGGACTTGGACCAATTCGCTTCTATCCATCGTCACGCGCATGATGAAAGTGTGAACAAGAGTGCTTTCTGGTTAGTCGACGATCCGTACTTGCCGCTCGGCCCGCGGGACCGTATAAATAGACGCCCGCTACGCTTCGATCAGTTCGATCAGATTGCCCTCCGGATCGCGAACGAACAGGATCGTGGCTCCGCTCTCGGTCGTTCGTGGGTCGCTGATCGTCTCGATGTCGCTCGGGAGCCCCTCGTGGAACGCCTCGACGTCCTCGACCGCGAGCCCGAGGTGCGTGGCGCCCGGCCGATTGACGGCGCCGGCGTCGGCGTCGTCGCCTTCCGGCTCGTACTCGACGAGTTCGACGCGGGCCGATCCGGCGTCGAGGTGCGCGAACCCGCCGGTCGCGCCGTCGACGCCGACCGCGTCGGCGAACGCCGGTCCCGAGACGGCGAATCGGTCGAGCACGTCGAGTCCGAGGACGTCCCGGTAGAACTCGATCGCGCGGTCGAGGTCGGCGACGGTGATTCCGTAGTGGTGGGCCGTTAGATTCGAACTCACGTCCGTGGCTGTGCGCCCCGGCCACAAGCCGGTTTCGCTCGAATCGGCGACGGCGCCGGCGGGCGAGTCCGATTGTCCCTCGCGGCGGGCCGCCCCGGCGGCTCCTGACACCCGGTAGCACAACCTTCAATTCGGTCGTCCGCGTTGTGGCTCCCACGACGAACCCATGAGCGACGAATCCGCCGAGCCGACTCTGACAGCGACCGACGCCGCGGGCCTGACCGACGCCGCGAGCGCGTTGCGAACCGGCGATCGCGACCCGCTGGCGTACGTCGACGGGCTGGTCGACCGCGCCGAGGCCGTCGAGCCGACGGTTCGGGCGCTGGTGGCCGAGTCCGACCGCCGCGAGCGCGTGACCGCCGCCGCCGCGGCGCTCCGCGATCGGTACCCCGATCCGAACGACCGGCCGCCGCTGTACGGCGTCCCGGTCGGGGTCAAAGACATCTTCCACGTCGACGGGTTCCCGACGCGCGCGGGCTCGGAGCTCCCGATCGCCGAGCTGACCGGCGCGGAGGCCGGCGTCGTCTCCGCGCTCCGGGACGCCGGCGCGATCGTGCTGGGGAAGACGGTGACGACGGAGTTCGCCCACTTCGAGCCGGGGCCGACCCGGAACCCCCACGACCCCGACCGAACGCCCGGCGGCTCCAGCAGCGGCTCGGCGGCCGCGGTCGCGGCGGGCGAGACGCCGCTCGCGCTCGGGAGCCAGACCATCGGCTCGGTGATCCGTCCCGCCGCGTTCTGCGGGATCGTCGGGTTCAAGCCGAGCTACGGCCGCGTCCCGATCGACGGCGTGATCCCGCTGGCCGAGTCGGTCGACCACGTCGGCGCGTTCGCCCGCGACGTGGCCGACGTCCGGGCGGCCGCGCCGGTGCTGTGCGAGACGTGGGAGCCCGTCGAGACCCCCGACGAGCCGGTCCTCGGGGTCCCGGGCGACCCGTACCTCGCGCAGGCGTCGACGGTCGGCCGCGAGCGATTCGACGCGCAGGTCGACACGCTCGAACGGGCTGGATACGAGGTCAGACGCGCCGACCCGTTCGAGGATATCGACGCGCTCAACGAGCGCCACGAGCGGCTCGTCGCCGCGGAGGCCGCGCTCGCGCACGCCGAGTGGTTCCGCGACTACGAGGACAGGTACGCCGAGGGCACCGCCGAACTCGTCCGCGAGGGCCGGTCGGTCGGGGTCGGCAAACTGGCCGACGCCCGAGCGAGTCGGCGCGACCTCCGGGCACGGCTGGCGGACGTGATGAACGAGGAAGGGATCGACGTCTGGCTCAGTCCGTCCGCGCCCGGGCCGGCGCCGGCGGGGATCGGCGACACGGGCGACCCGGTTATGAACCTCCCGTGGACTCACGCCGGGGTGCCCGCGATTTCGCTCCCGGGCGACCGCGCGGACGGCCTGCCGGTCGGGCTCCAGTGCGCGACGGCGTTCGGGGACGACGAGCGCCTGCTCGCGTGGGCCGAGTCGCTCGCGGCGGTACTCGCGGACGCGCGCTGACCGACCGCGTCGTCCGGTGGGGGTCGCCGGCGGAACCGGCGAGCGCGGTCGGTGAGCCGAACGTTGATGGTCGGGCCCTGCGACTCCACGACCGTGTCAAAAGATACCGTGTTTCAGGACGTGGCCGAACAGCGCGACCGGCTGACCTCGATGGCCCGCCGGATCTGGGAGACGCCCGAACTCGGGCTCCACGAGGAAGAGTCCTCGCAGGTCCTGATCGACCGCCTCGAGGAGGCGGGGTTCGACGTCGAGGTCGGCGTCGGCGGGATGCCGACCGCGTTCGTGGCGTCGTACGGCGAGGGCGATCCGACGATCGGAATTCTGGGCGAGTACGACGCGCTTCCGGACCTCTCCCAGACCACGACCGCCGAGCGCGACCCCGTCGAGGAGGGCGGCCCGGGCCACGGCTGTGGACACAACCTCTTCGGAGTCGCGGGCGTCGGCGGCGCGATCGCGGTCAAGTGCGCCATCGAGCGCGGCGACGTCGAGGGGACGATCGAGTTCTTCGGCTGTCCGGCCGAGGAGACGCTGGTCGGGAAGGTGTTTATGGCCCGCGACGGCGCGTTCGACCACCTCGACGCCGCGATTACGTGGCACCCCGCCGACCACACCACGCCCACGCTCAAGCGGTCGCTCGCGCTCGACTCGATGCAGTTCACCTTCGAGGGCGTCTCGGCTCACGCCGCCGCCTCCCCCGAATCGGGTCGGTCGGCGCTCGACGCGGTCGAACTCCTCAACGCCGGGGTCGAGTACATGCGCGAGCACGTCCCCGAGGAGGCCCGGATCCACTACGTCATCACCGACGGCGGCGAGGCGCCGAACGTGGTGCCCGCGGAGGCGACCGTCTGGTACTACGTCCGGGCGCCCACCCGCCCCGAGGTCGAGCGCATCAGCGACTGGGTGAGCGACATCGCAGGTGCGGCCGCCGCGATGACCCGGACCGAGGTCGACCGGCGGTACGTCACCGGCTGTTACGACTACCTCCCGAACCGGACGGTAACCGACGCGATCTGGGAGACGATGGAGGAACTCGGCGCGGTCGGCTACGACGAGGCCGACCGCTCGTTCGCCGCCGACCTCCGCGAGACGCTCGACCCCGAGCAGATCGAGGCGAGCGTCGAGGGGATGCCGACCGACCACGCCGACGCGATGCGCGAGGCGAGCCTCTACGACGAGCCGATCCCGCCCCACGGCGAGGGCGAGGTCGGCGGCGGCTCGACCGAGGTGGGCGACGTGAGCTGGATCGCGCCGACCGGCCAGTTCCGCGGGGCGACGTGGGCGGTCGGCACGCCCGCCCACACCTGGCAGGCGACCGCCGCCAACGGCGACTTCGGCGAGGAGGGCGCGGTGTACGCCGCGAAGGTGCTCGGCGGGACCGCGTACGCGTTGCTCGACGATCCGAGCATCGCCGAGCGCGCGAACGAGGAGTTCGACGAGGTGACCGGCGACCGGAGCTACGAGACGCCGCTCCCGTCCGACGCCGAACCGCCGTTCGACATCACCGGCGAGTGAGCCTCGGGGGTCACCGCTCTGGCCGAAGTCGAACGCCGGTCGGCCGCGGTTCTCGGGGCTCCGGGTCGGGTCGACGCGTCGCGTCCGAGGTCGTCACGAACTATCCAAACGCATTTCATCGGCGAGTAACTACCTTCAGAAATACACTACGGATGCATTCTGTCCTGATCGCCGACGACGACGAGGAGATGCGCGAACTTCTCACCTTCAAACTGCAGAACGGATACGACGTGACGGCCGTCTCCGACGGCGCCGAGTGCTGGAACCGGCTGGATACGGCCGCCGACGACCTCCCCGATCTGGTGGTGCTCGACGTCATGATGCCCGGACTGAACGGGTATCGGGTCCTCGACCGGATGGACGGCGACGATCGGTTCGACGACCTCGAAGTCATCATGCTCACCTCCCGCGGGAAAGAAGACGACATCGTCCGCGCGCTCGAAGCCGGCGCGACCGACTACATGACGAAACCGTTCTCGGCGAACGAACTCCTCGCGCGAATAAAGAGAGTACTCGAATGAACGGTACCCCGGCCGTCTCCGTCGAGACGCTCTCTCTGATCGGCGCCGTCGTGACCAGCCTCCTCGCCGTCGTCGGCCTGATCACGATCGGTCGATCCGTCCTGACCGCTCGACGCGACCGACGAACCGCGCAAGCGCGCGGGCAGATTCGTCGGGCGTTCCTCGAACGGATGGAGGCGACCGACCCGGCGTGGGACGACTGGGTGACAGAGCTGAACGAGACCGAACGACGCGTCGCACAGGATCTCTTACGGGAGTACCTCGAACGGGTACGCGGGCGCGATCGGCAGTCGCTTCAGCGCCTCGGCTACGCGCTCGGCCTCGATCGGCGGGCCCGGCGCAAACTCCGCGAGGGAGACCGGTTCGAACGGCGGTGGGCGCTCAACTGGATCGCCCGCCTCGACGTCGACGTCCCGACGGCGTCGCTCGAACGGACGTGTGAGGAGCATCCGGACGCGAGCGCCCCGGTGGCCCGGGTGCTCTACGAACAGGACCGCCCGGAGGCGGCGCGCATCGGGACAGAGCTGTTGCTACGCGGGTCCCGGCCGCTGTCAGTGCTCGGCGTGGACTCGCTCTACCAGCTCAACAAGCTCTCGCCCGCGCCGCTGTTCGAACGCGCGACGAGTTCGTACGACGAGTGGTCCGAGTCGCGACTCATCCAGGTACTCAGGGTGATCGGCGAAGCGGGCCCGGCGAACCCCGACACGTCGCTGGGGTGGATCGGCTTTCTGTTCGTGAGCAGTTCACCGGCCGTCAGAGCGGCGGCGGCCGAGTCGCTCGTCGGATACGGCTGGCACGAGGACGTTCGGGCCGCGGTCGACGTCGAGCGGATCCGAACCGACGAGTCGCCGCGGGTCCGAGGGGCGATCTACCGGATGCTCGGCACCTGGCAGGACGAGGCGTCGACGGCGGCGCTCCTCGCGGCCATCGGCACCGAGACGGACCCGCGGTCGGCGATCGACGCGATTTCGGCGCTGGGCGAGCGTGCGAGAGACCTCGACGAGACCGAACTGAGCGCCGCCAGCGCCGCCGCCAGAGAGTGGGTGCTGGCGTCGACCGAACCGACAAAGACCGAGGCGGTGCGATGACGTCCGTCGGCGACGCGCTACTCCTGATCGGGTGGGTGGTTCTGGGGTACTACCTGGTGGTCAACGGCGTCTATCTGATCGTGCATATCGCGGCGCTGTACGGCGTCCGGACCGACCTAAAAAAGCGTGCCGCGGGGACGATGTACCAGCGGTTCGCCTCGCCTTTCTTCCCCGGCGTGACCGTCGTCGTTCCGGCGTACAACGAGGAGGCAGTCATCGTCGAGAACGTCCAGTCGCTGTTGAACCTCAACTACCCGGAGCTCGAGATCGTGGTCGTCAACGACGGCTCGGACGACGCGACGCTCTCGGAGCTCCGTTCGGCGTTCGACCTCCGGCGGATCGACGCCCCGGTCCCGTTCGACGTCCCCAGCGAGCCGATCGAAGCGGTGTATCGGTCCGACGACGCCCCCACCCTCCGGGTCGTCGATAAGGTAAACGGCGGTCGGGCCGACGCGGTGAACGCGGGAATCTGGCTCGCCGACCAGCCGCTGTTCTGTACGATCGACGCCGACTCGATCATCGACAGGGACGGGCTCTTGCAGGCGGTCGAACCGTTCTTGGATCGCCCGGAGGAGACCGTCGCGACCGGCGGGACGATCCGCGTCGCGAACGGCTGTTCGATCGATAACGGGACGATCGAATCGGTCGACCTCCCGGAAAGCAGGCTGGCGGGCCTTCAGACGATGGAGTACCTGCGGGCGTTTTACTCCGGGCGACTGGGGCTCGATCGGCTGAACGCCCTGATGTTGATTTCGGGCGCGTTCGGCGTGTTCCGGACCGACCTCGTCCGCGAGGTCGGCGGGTACGAGACCGCGAGCGTGACCGAGGACTTCGAGCTGACCCTGCGTCTGCACCGGTATCTCCGGGAGCGAGACCGGGAGTACAACGTCGAGTTCGTGCCCGAGCCGGTCGTCTGGACCGAAGTCCCAGAGTCGCGGGCCGCGTTCAGCCGACAGCGACGCCGGTGGTATCGAGGACTCCTCGACACGATGGCTCGCCACCGGCGGATGCTCGGTCGTCGACGGTACGGCTCGCCCGGCGTGTTCGGCTACCCCGCCTTCCTGCTCGCGGAGGTCTTCGGACCGCTGGTCGAGGGGTTCGGGTACGTGATCGTGCCCCTGGCGTTCGCGGTCGGGGCCGCGGACGCGTCGTTCATGCTCCTGTACTTCGGGCTCACGGTCGGGGTGGGCGTGCTCCTGTCGTGGTTCGGAATCCTCAGCGAAGTCTGGAGCTTCAGGCGGTACGACCGACCGATGCAGGTCCTCCGTCTGCTTGGCCACGGCGTTCTGGAGAACTTCGGGTTCAGACAGTGGAAGACCCTGATCGCGTGGCGGGGGCTCTACGAGTATCTCCGCGGCGAGACGTCGTGGGGTGAGATGCGCCGCTCCGGGTTCGACGCCGACTGAGCCGATTCATCCGGGACGACGACAACCGAAATTCAGCCGTCTTGTCACCGAACAGAACTAAGACAAACGATTGATAACACTCGGCTCTTTACTCGGGGTAATGGCTCGTACAGATGTCGGGATCCCTGACTCCATTCACGTTCTGTACGTGAACGACGACGAGGGGTTCGCGGAGTTGACCGAGACGAAACTCCTGAGTCTCTCGTCGTCCTTCGAAGTCACGACCGTCGACACCGCGGCCGCGGCCATCGACCGGGTCGACTCGGCCGCAGTCGACTGCGTGGTGACCTCTTACTCGCTGGCGGACGGGACAGGGATCGACCTCCTCGAACGACTGGGAGCCGACGGCTACGAGCTTCCGACGATCCTGTTTACCGGTCGTGGAAGCGAGCGGATCGCGGGCGAGGCGACACAGGCGGGCGTCTCCGATTACATCCCGATCCGGTCCGACCACGACAGCTTCGAGTTGCTCGCGCGCCGCGTCCGGACGCTCGTCGAGGCCGCCCGGAAGGAAGCGGTCGCCGAACGGATCTCCGACCGCTTCGAGCGGACGCTCGAACGCGCGACCGACGCGATCTACGCCGTCGACGACGAGTGGCGCATCGAGTACATGAACGAGAAGATGGCCGACCGCGTCGACTGCGACCCGGACGCCGTCGTCGGGACGACGCTCTGGGAGTCGTTCCCGTCGATCGTGGGCACGGAGCTCGAACGCCGATACCGAACCGCGATGCAGACCGGCGAATCCCGGACGTTCGAACACCGGATCGGAGCCCCGTTCGACTACTGGGTCGAGATACGGGTGTTTCCCGACGACGACGGCCTGACCGTCTTCTCCCGGGAGATAACGGCCGAGCGCGAGCGAGAACTCGATCTGGAGCGGAGCGAGACGATCCTCCGGAACATCCACGACGCCGTGCTCGTCCTCGACGACGAGGGGGTCGTGCAGTTCACGAACGCGGCCGCCGAACGGCTTGTCACCGGCGAGCAGTCGACCCAACTCGAGGGCCGAGCGCTCGAGGCGGTCGTCGGCGACCGGCTGGCTGAGTCGGACGCCGAGCGGTTCTCGGCCGCCGTCGAGTCGACGCTGAACGAGATCGAGAGCGACGGCGGGGTCACCGGCCTGTACGATTCGGACCTCAAACTCGACCTCGAAGTCGGCGGCCGCGACCGCTCGTTCGACGTCCGCTTTACGCCGTTCCGGAGCCGAGAGACCAAACGCGTGCTCGTCGTCGCCCGAGACGTCACCGAACAGCGCGAGGCCAACCGACGGTTAGAGCGCGAACGCGACTCGCTCAGGGAACTCCAGTCGGTCATGGCCGAGACCGACGTCGCCGCCGAGACCCGCCTCCGCAGGCTGTTGGAAGTCGGCTGTCGGACCCTCGATCTCGAAATCGGGATCGTCTCGCACGTCCGGGGCGACGACTACGCGGTCAGGGCGGCTCACGCGCCCGACGCCGAGATCGAGGCCGGGGATCGGTTCGACCTCGAATCGACGTACTGCGAGGAGGTCGTCGGGACCGACGCGGTCTGTTCGTTCGCCGACGCGGTCGCAGACGGAAAGGAGACCCATCCCGCCTATCGCGAGTTCGAACTGGCGTCGTACATCGGCGCGCCCCTCGTCGTCGACGGCGAGCGCTACGGGACGGTCAACTTCTCGAGTCCGACCGTGCGGGACGCCGAGTTCGGGCGGCTCGAACGGACGTTCGTCGAACTGCTGTCCGAACTCGTCAGCGCGGAGATCTCTCGGGGGCGGGACCGCACCGAACTCGAACGCCAGGAGTTCCTGTTCGAACGCGTCCAGGACATCGCGGACATCGGCGTCTGGGAGTACTTCCCGTCGACGGGCGACGTCCGGTGGTCGGCGGGCGTCCGAGAGATCCACGGCGTCGACCCCGAGTACGAGCCCACGCTGGACGACGCCATCGAGTTCTACCACCCCGCCGACAGGGAGACGATATCGGCGGCGGTCGACCGGGCGATCGAGGAGGGCGAGTCGTACGATCTCGACCTCCGGGTGGTCCGGACCGACGGCGAGGTGCGCGACGTCCGCGCGTGGGGCGAGTGTGTCGATGCCACCGCACGCGGCGACGTCGTGCTTCGCGGAGTGTTTCAAGACATCACCGAGCGAAAGGCCCGCAAGCGCGGCCATCAGGAACTCGCCGAGGAGTACGAGGCACTGCTCGACACCTCCGGGGACGCGATCTTCCTGCTCGACGTCGACGAGACCGAGGGGGACCCGTCCTTTGAGTTCGCTCGGCTCAGTCCGGGCTACGAGACCCAGACCGGGCTCACGACCGAGCAGGTCCGGGGCCAGTCGCCCCGAGAGGTGTTCGGCGACGAACGGGGCGCCGAGCTCGCGTCGAACTACACCGCGTGTGTCGAACAGGGCGGCCCGATCTCGTATCGCGAAGAGCTCGACATCGACGACGACGCGCGGTTCTGGGACACCAGCCTCGCGCCGGTCGTCGTCGACGGCGAGATCGTCCGTATCGTCGGCATCGCTCGGAACGTGACCGAACAGGTCGAGCGAGAGCGCGACCTCGAGACGACCAACGAGCGACTGGAGTCGCTCATCGAGGCGACGCCGCTGACCGTGATGGAGATCGACACCGACGGAACCGTCGTCCGGTGGAACGACGAGGCCGAGCAGATGTTCGGCTGGTCGCGCGAGGAGGTGCTCGGCGAACTCAATCCGATCGTCCCGGACGAGCGCCAAGCGGAGTTCGCGTCCCACCGACAGCGCGCCCTGAACGGCGAGCGAATTCGGGGCAAAGAGATACGACGGGAGACCAAAGACGGCGAGGAGCTTAATCTGCTCCTGTCGGTCGCCCCGATCACCGACCCGGACGGCGAGATTTCGAGCATCCTCGCGGTCCTCGAAGACATCACCGAACAGAAGCAACTAGAAGCGAAGCTCCGCTCGCTTCAGGAGACCGCCCAGCGGCTCAGCGGCGCCCAGTCGAGCGACGAGATCGGCGCCATCGCCATCGACGCCGCCGTCGAGATTCTCGGATTCGACCTCACCGCGATCTGGGAGTCGGCCGACCAGTCGGACGCGCTCGTCCCGCTGGCGGCCAGCGACGCCACGGAAGACGCGATCGACGAGTTGCCGCGATTGGAGGCCGGCGAGAGCCTCGCGTGGGACGCGTTCGAGCAGTCCGATCTCCGGGTGTACGACGACCTGCAGGCCGAGCCCGCCCTCGATGAGTCCGCTTCGGATCTCGTGAGCGGCCTGTTCGTTCCCCTCGGCGAGTTCGGGCTCCTCGGGGTCGGGACGCCGGAGAAAGACGCGTTCTCCGAGACCGACGCCGATCTCTTCCGGATACTGGGCGCGACCGTCGAGGCGGCGTTCGCGCGGGCGAGCCGGGAGGTCCAACTCCAGCGCCAGAACGAACGGCTCGACGAGTTCGCGAGCGTCGTGGCCCACGACCTCCGAAACCCCCTGTCGGTCGCCAAGGGCTTTCTCGACGTGGTCGGCGAGACGGGCGAGCTGGAGCATCTCGATCGGATCGAATCGGCACACGACCGCATGGAGCGGCTCATCGAGGACCTCCTCACGCTGGCTCGCGGCGAGTCGACGGTCACGGACCCCGAGCGCGTCGACCTCCGGAGCGTGACGACCGAGGCGTGGGGGTACGTCGACACCGACGAAGCGACGCTCACGGTCGCAGATGGCGTTCCCACGGTGGTCGGGGACGGCAGTCGGCTGACACAGCTGTTCGAGAACCTCTTCAGAAACGCGGTCGAACACGGCGGGGCGGCCGTCACGATCACCGTGGGCCCGCTCGACGCGGCGGAGGGGTTCTACGTCGAGGACGACGGCGAGGGGATCGCGCCAGAGAAACGCGACGAGATATTCGACTACGGCGTCACGTCCACCGAGGGCGGGACCGGCTTCGGGCTCTCGATCGTCGCCGACATCGCGGCGGCCCACGGCTGGACGGTGTCGGTGACAGACGGCTCGGACGGCGGCGCCCGCTTCGAGTTCGTCGCGGCCGAGTGACCCGTCGGCTCGCCGGCGCTCACGCCGCCGCCGCCGACGTGTCGGGGCGGGGCGTCTCGGCCGTGGCGTTCGCGAACCACGGGACGACGACCTCGGCCAGCCGCCGATGGGCCGCCTCGTACGAGAGCGGGGCGGACGCGTCGCCGCGCTGGCCCCGATAGGCGCCGAACTGCGTGTGGTTGATCCCCGGAACCTCCCGGACGGTCGCGTCGGGCGGCAGGCGGCTCCGGGCCGCGCGGTACGCGTCGCGGTCGAGGACGGCGTCGGCGCTCCCGGTCACGCTGAGGACCGCCAGCCCGCGGTCGCTCACGTCGCCGTCGCAGTACGAGGCGAACAGGACGAGCCCCCGGACGTCGTGGGACGCGGCGTACCGACACGCCGCGACGCCGCCAAGCGAGTGCCCGCCGACGACCCACGTCCGAACGTCCGGGTTCCGGGCCCGGATCTCGCCCGCGGCGTCGGCGTCGAGGAGCGCGACGTTGAGCGGCATCTTCGGGACGAACACCACGGCCCCGGTCCGGGCCACCAGCGGCGCGAGCGTCTCGAAGTAGGCGTCGGGCGCGACCCGGGCGCCGGGGTAGAAGACGACGCCGACGCTCGCGTTTCGGTCGGCCGGGGCCAACACCGCCACGTCGCCGTCGGTCGAGACCGACACCCGCGGGTCGTCCTCGACCGACTGGATCGAGGCGGGCGTCGCGTGGAACGGCGTCGAGAGGTAGGCGACCGCGCCGACGGCGCCGACGAGTACCACCGCCAGCACCACGACGACCGCCAGTTTCAGTCGGCGCATACAGACGCTGGGCGGGGCTCGCTCAAAGCGCTGTCCGTTCGCCCTCGGGAAACGTTTTTGTCCCGGCCTCGCTTCCTTCCGGTGATGTCACGTCGCCCTCCGGATCGACTGCTCCGCGTCGACCTCTCGGCCGGAAGCGTCGTCTCCGAGCCGATCCCCGACCGGTGGCGCCGCCGGTATCTCGGCGGAAAGGGGCTGGGCGCGCGGTATCTCTACGAGGAACTCGACCCGGGGGTCGATCCCCTCGGGCCCGACAACGCCTTGCTTTTCGTGCTCGGGCCGCTCACCGGCCTCCTCCCCGGAGAGCAACGCTACGCCGCGATCACCAAGTCCCCGCTCACCGGAACGTTTCTCGATTCGTACGCCGGCGGGGCGTTTCCGGGGGCGCTGGCGGGCGCACTCGGCGACCACCTCGGCGTGCTCGTCGTCGGTCGGGCCCCGGAGCCGGTCCGGCTCGTCGTCGAGGACGGCGACGCCCGCATCGAGCCGGCCGAGACGTGGGGCGAGGACGCGGTCGAGACCGCCCGGGCGTTCCCCGACGCCGCCGTCGCGTGCGTCGGTCCCGCGGGCGAGCACCGCGTCTCGTACGCGACCGTCGCCTCCGACGAGGCAGACCACCACGCCGGTCGCGGCGGCGCGGGCGCAG
The DNA here is from genome assembly GCF_004521895.1 of Halorussus marinus. NCBI lineage: Archaea > Methanobacteriati > Methanobacteriota > Halobacteria > Halobacteriales > Haladaptataceae > Halorussus > Halorussus marinus. Next base: position 130,475 of record NZ_SBIR01000008.1, on the reverse strand, counting down.
TGATGGGCTCAAAGCGCCTGAAGGCGGTCCTCGCACGGGGAGACCCGCCGTCTTCCGACGGAGCCCTCGCGGCGCTCCGCGAGCGCGACGAGCGCCGCCACGCCGCGGGCGACACCGGCCGGTGGCTCGCGGCCTCCGGGACGCTCGAAACGGTCGAATTCGCCGACGAGACGGGGGTGCTGGCCGCGCGCGGGTGGCGCGAGCGGGGCTTCGAGGGCGCCGAGGAGGTCGGCGTCGAGGCGGCCCGCGAGGCCGCCGCCGGCCGCGAGAACGACGGGCCGCTCCCCGGCGGGTTCCGTGTCGAGACCGACGAGGGCGAGACTGTCCCCCGAGGCGCGACCGGCATGAGCCTCGGCGCGGGGCTGGGGATCGAGGACTTCGACGCGGTCGCCGCGCTCGGCGAGCGGTGCAACCGGCTCGGACTCGATCTCATCGGGGCGGGCAACGCCGTCTCGCTGGCGATCCGGGCGGCCGACGACGCCACGCTCGACCGCGAGCTATCGTTCGGCGACCCCGACGGCGCCCGACGGCTCCTCGACGAGATCGCGACCCGGGAGACCGCCCTCGGCGACGCGCTGGCCGACGGCGTCGAGGCCGGCGCCGACCGGCTCGACGCCGACCGACTCGTCCCGGCGGTCAAGGCGCTGTCGCTCCCCGCCTACGACCCCCGGGGCGCCCCGAGCATGGCGCTGGCCTACGCGACCAGCGACCGGGGCGGGTGTCACCGCCGGGCCCGGCCGGTCGAACGCGAGGTCTTCGACGGGGAGTGGCGCCCCGAGCGCGCCGCCGCGGCGGTCGCGGCGGCCCAGAACGCCCGGTCGGTCCGGTGGAGTCTCGTCGCCGACGACTTCGCCGGTGAGTCGGTCGCGGTCGGAGCGTGGCTCGACGCCGCGGGCGTCGACCACGACGACCTCGACACCGCCGGCGAGCGCGTCTGGAACCTCGTCCGGCTGTTCAACGTCCGGGAGGGGCTCGATCGGGACGACGACGCGCTCCCGCCGGCGCTCGCCGGCCCGGACGGGGTGTCGTCCGATCGGTTCGAGGCGATGCTCGACGCCTACTACGCCCGCCGCGGGTGGAGCCCGGCGGGACGGCCGACCCCCGAGACGCTCGATCGGCTCGGGCTCGGGTCGGTCCGAGACGCGGCGACGCCCGCCGGCGACCCCCGACACTGACCGGGCGGCTGGCGGGGGTCACTCGACGACATCGACCACCGGGTCCGGGGCGTTCATCCGGGCGAGCACCACCCGCGAGACGGCGTCGGTCCGGTCGAGGACGCCCGCCGCGATCTCCTCGCCGACCGCCCGGAGCGACTCGTCGTCGACCATGTTGACCAGCGGGACCGGGGTCGCGCCGTCGGGGACGCCGCTCAGTCCGCCCCGCCGGCTCGCGAGGACGCTCGCGACGTCGTCGGCCCGGATGCGGTCGCCGGGTCGCAGGCCCGTGAGCTCCGCGACGCGCTCGGGCCGGTGGACGTGGTCGTCGGCCAGCGGTTTCCCGACGGCTCTCGCGCTCGCGATCGGGACCACGGTGTCCGCGCAGGTCGGAAGCTGGGGCTCGCGGTCGCCGGGAGCCTTGAACAGTCTGGTCCGGGCCCCGTCGGCCTTGACGAGGACCGGACCGACGCCGTCAACGTCGGCGACCTCGCCGACGACGCTCGGGTCGTAGCCCCGGTAGCGGTCCGAGCCCTCGCGCTCGGGCACCACGCCGAGCGGGCCGGTGTCGCCGGCACTCGCGGCCGCCTCGACGGCCGCGGCCGGGTCCTCGGTCACCTCGACGCGGTCGACCTGCGGATCGAAGATCGGGATCCGGACCGTCGCGGTCACCACCGGCAGGGTCCCGTCGCGCCGGTCCGCGGCGCGGTCGGCGAGCGCGTAGAGTGTGGTTTTCTTCCCGCCGGCCCCGACCGCACAGACGACGCCCGAGTCGGCCCGCAGCGCGGTGAGAACGTCCATGCCGGGTGATGTCGCCCCGCGAGGCTAATCGTTTCGGTTCCTAAAACAGCCCCGAGACGTTGCCGTCGGCGTCGACGTCCATGTCGGCGGCCGACGGGCGCTCGGGCAGGCCCGGCAGGGTCAGCACGTCGCCGGTCAGCGCGACGAGGAACCCCGCGCCCGCCGACGGGTAGATCTCCCGCACGTCGAGCGTCCAGTCTTCGGGGACGCCCTTCTCGCTCGGATCGTCGCTGAGCGAGTGGAACGTCTTCGAGACGACCACCGGCGTCTTGTCCATCCCGAGCGCCGCCATGCGCTCGATGTCGTCGCGGGCGCTCGCGCTGAACTCGACGCCGTCGGCGCCGTAGATCTCGGTGGCGATGGCCTCGATCTTCTCGTCGATGGGGTCGGACAGCTCGTAGAGGTGCTGGACGTCGGGGTCGTCGTCGGCGGCGTCGACGACCTGCTCGGCGAGGTCGACGCCGCCCGCGCCCCCGTCGGCGAACACGGTCGAGGCGGCCGCCCTGATCCCGCGGTCCTCGCAGTGGTCGAGGACCGCCTGCACCTCGGCGTCGGTGTCCTGCGGGAAGCGGTTGAGCGCGACGACGACCGGGACGCCGAACTTCCGGAGGTTCTCGACGTGTTTGTCGAGGTTCGCGAGCCCGGCCTCGACGGCCGCGACGTCGGGGGCTTCGAGCGCCTCCATCTCGACCGGCCACATCTCCTTGCCGTGGTGTTTGAGCGCCCTGACGGAGGCGACGAGGACGGCCGCCGCGGGCTCGACGTCGCCGAACCGACACACCACGTCGAGGAACTTCTCGGCGCCGAGGTCCGACCCGAACCCGGCCTCGGTGACCACCCAGTCGGCCATGCCGAACGCCGCCTCGTCGGCGATCAGCGAGTTCGTTCCGTGAGCGATGTTGGCGAACGGCCCGCCGTGGACGAGCGCGGGCGTGCCCTCGGTGGTCTGGACCACGTTGGGCTTGAGCGCGTCCCGGAGCAGGGCGCTCGCCGCGCCCGCGGCCTCGATGTCCGCCGCGGTGACGGGGTCGCCGGCGTCGTCGTAGCCGACGATGATCCGGCCGATCCGCTCGCGGAGGTCGGCGAGGTCCTCGGCGAGCGACAGGACCGCCATCAGCTCCGAGGCCGCGGTCAGTCTGAAGCCGTCCTCGCGGGGGACGCCGCCGCCGGCGCCCCCGAGCCCGACCACCGTCTCCCGGAGCGCGCGGTCGTTCATGTCGATGGCACGGGGCCACTCGACGCGGTTGACGTCGATCTCGGGGTCGGCGCCCGTCTTGATGTGGTTGTCGACCATCGCGGCGATCAGGTTGTGGGCGGCGGTCAGCGCGTGGATGTCGCCGGTGAAGTGGAGGTTGATGTCCTCCATCGGAAGCACCTGCGAGTAGCCCCCGCCCGCGGCGCCGCCCTTGACGCCGAACACCGGCCCGAGCGACGGCTCGCGGATCGCGACGATCGCGTCCCGCCCGGTCCGGTTGAACGCCTGCCCGAGCCCGACGGAAGTCACGGTCTTGCCCTCGCCCATCGGGGTCGGCGTCATCCCGGTCACCAGTACGAGCTTCGAATCCCGGTCCCCGCGGTCGGTGAGTCGCTCGACGGCGTCGGTCCCGATCTTGGCCTTGTGGTCGCCGTAGCGTTCGAGGTCCTCGGGGGCGAGGCCGAACGGCTCGACCACTTCCTCGATGGGGTCGAGTTCGATCGAGCGAGCGATCTCGTCGTCGGACGGAATCTCGGGCTCGCCGGTGTCAGACGATGTCATAACGGCTCGGGCTTCGGCGCGACGGCTAATGAAGGATGCGCCGATTGCGGCGGGCTGAGAAGGCCCGCGGGGTCGGTCCGCACCGACGCGGCGTCAGTCGTCGGCGGCGCCGCGATCGGCGGGCTCGATCCCGACGTCTATTTCGGCGGCCGCGGCCTTGTACTCGGGAATCTTCGCGCGCTCGTCGAGCACGTCGTTCGTGAGCCGGTTCGCGGACGCCGCCGCGAAGTGGGGCGTGGTCCAGACGACGCCCTCCTTGATGTCGTCGGTGACCTCCGCCCGGACCTCGATCTCGCCGCGCCGCGACCGGAGCCGCACCGTCTCTCCGTCCTCGATCCCGTAGCGCTCGGCGTCGGCGGGGTGGACGTCGACGAAGTTCTCGGGGTGCTGGCGGTTCAGCGTCGGCGACCGCCGGCTCATCGTCCCCGTGTTGTAGTGTTCTTCGAGCCGGGCGGTCGTCAGCACCAGCGGGTACTCCTCGTCGGGCACCTCCTTCGGGGGCTGGTGGGTCACGCCCTCGATCTTCCCGAGGCCGTTTTCGGTGTCGAACGACTCCTCGTAGAGGAACGGATCGCCTTCGTCGCCGGGCTCGTAGCAGGGCCAGTGGACGCCCTCCTCGCCGAGCACGTCGTAGCTCATCCCGTGGTAGCTCGGACAGACCTGTCGCAGTTCCTCGAAGACGGCCTCGGGGTCCTCGAAGTCGAACCCCTCGCCGAACAGCCGGGTGCCGACCTCCGAGAGGATGTCGAGGTCGTGTTTGGTGTTGTCGTGGACCTTCTGGACCGGCCGCATCCGCTGGACGCGTCGGTCGGTGTTGGTGACGGTGCCGCCCCGTTCGGCCCAACTGGTCGCGGGAAGGACCACGTCGGCGTACTTGGCGGTCTCGGTCATGAAGATGTCCTGAGCGACCATGAACTCGAGCTCTTCGAGGCGCTCCTCGACGCGGTTGCCGTCGGGCTCGGACATCACCGGGTTCTCGCCCATGACGTAGAGGCCGTGGACCGAGTCGCCGGCGGCGTGAGAGATCTCGACGTTCGTCAGCCCCGGCTCGTCGGGGATCTCGAAGCCCCAGACCTCCTCGACGCTCTCGCGGGCCTCGTCGTCGTCGACGAGCTGGTAGCCCGGCAGGACGTTCGGCATCGCGCCCACGTCGCAGGTCCCCTGAACGTTGTTCTGGCCCCGGAGCGGGTTCACGCCGGTCCCGGGTCGGCCGAGGTTGCCGGTCGCGAGCGCGAGGTTGATCTCGTTCTGGACGTTGTCGACCCCGCAGGCGTGCTGGCTCATTCCCATCCCGGTGAAGATGGCGGCGTTGTTCGCCTTCGCGTACTTCCGGGCGGCGAGCTCGATGTCTTCGAGCGGGACGCCACACTCCTCGGCGGCCGCTTCCTTGTCGAAGTCTTCGAGCGTCGCTTCGAGGTGTTCGAAGCCTTCAGTGCGCTCGGCGACGAACTCCTCGTCGACCCAGCCGTTCTCGAGCACCGTCTTGAGGACGACGTTCAACAGCGGGATGTCGGTTCCGGGGTTCAGCTGGAGGTGCATGTGGCGGTCGGTGTCCTCGATCTCGAACGACCGCGTGGTCTTGTTGGCGTGGGGGTCGACCTGGATCACGGTCGCGCCCTCGAGGACGGCCTGCCGGAAGTACTGGCTGTTGGCGATGGGGTGTTGCTCGCCGGGGTTCGCGCCCTGAATCCAGAACACGTCGGCCGCTTGCTCCAGGTCGGCCATGCTGTTGGTCATCGCGCCCGCGCCGAGCGAGGTCCGGAGCGCCCAGACGGTCGAGGCGTGACACATCCGCGTGCAGTTGTCGACGTTGTTGGTGCCGTACCGGCGCGCGAGCTTCTGGAGGAGGTAGTTCTCCTCGTTCATCGTCTTCGACGAGCCGAAAAACCCCATCGCGTCGGGGCCGTGCTCCTCGCGGATCCGCTCCATCTCCTCGACGATCAGCTCGTAGGCCTCCTCCCACGTCGCCTCCCGGAACTCGCCGTCTTCTTTGAGCAGGGGCTCGGTCAGCCGGTCCTCGTGGTCGACGACCTCGGTCGCCGCACCGCCCTTGATGCAGACGCGGCCCTCGTTGACCGGCGCGTCGGCCCACGGTCGGAACTGCATGTCGCCCGGTTCCTCGCCCGGCGCGACCTGAATGCCGCAGCCGACGCCGCAGTACGGGCAGATAGTCTTGACGGGGTCTTTGCTTTCACCTGACATAATTGGATCGCTCGCTCGGTCGCGAGCCTATAGTTGGAGGATGCTCCCGCCACGATAATGTATCTTCCCCCGACAGCGGGGCCTCGCCCCGGCGCCCTCGGCCGAACGCCCGTTCTCGGGGGGAAACTTTCACCTCGGCGGCCGGTCTACTCGCCGGTCATGGAGCTGACCCCCTCGCTCGTCGAGTCGACGGCCGCCGAGTACCGTGACGCCGAGCCGCTGTACGCGGTCGAGCGCGAGCACGTCGAGATGCTCCCCGGGACGTTCCGTGGCGACGAGTACGGCTGGCGCGACGTCGAGTGGGTGGTCCAGTGGTACTTCCGGCGCCACCTCGGGGGCTACCCCGACGCCGAGCGCCGGGCGACCGAGTCGGCGTTTCGGGACAACGACTTTGGGGCGGTCGCCGACGCGCTCGACGCGGTCACCGGAGCCGAGTCGGTCGCCGACCGACTCGATCACCTCACGGCGCTGGCGGGCGTCGACGCGCCGGTCGCCTCTGCGTTCCTGTTCTTTCTGTTCCCCGATACCTGCGTCTCGATCGGCCGCCGGGAGTGGGTCGCGCTCCGGGCGGCCGGCGAGGTCGACCGACCCTATCCGGAGGCGGTTTCGGCCGAGGAGTATCTCGCGTACCACCGGACCACCGCCGATCTGGCCGACCGCTTGGGCGTCGACGCGTGGACGCTCTACCGCGCGCTCTGGCGGCTCGGTGAGACGGCCTGAGACCGACGACGGTCTCGCCCCGCCCGGCCCGCGTCGACCGTATCTTTCGTATTAGTGGGATGAAGGCACAATACATTGCCGGCCGTCCGTCTCGCAGGCACCGGGGAGGCGCCGGTCCCGCCACGGCGCGGCGCGACGATCCCGCTCGGTCGGGATCGGGCGAGTCGCCGACCGGCACTCGGTTCGGAGTCCGACCCGGCGGTCTGTCCCGTCGAGCGAACGATTCGCTCGGGCGAGTCCCTCCCAGATAGGTTTGTAATATTCGGGCAATACCGGTGGGGTCGGCTCCGTCGGCGCTACGCCGCCCGATCGAGGGCCTCGCGGTCTCGGAACGCCGCTCGATTTCGCGCGTTTGGCGTCGAGAACCCGCTCGGTCGCCGAGGTCTGGCGATCGCCGACACGGCCTCCGTGACGCCGGTCGACGCGCCACTCCGGCCGGATCTGACGACCCCGTTCGGCCCGTTCGTTCGCGTTCGGCCCGTTCGGCGCGCCGTCCGACCGACCGTCGGCTCGGTCCGGGTCCGCGCTCGCCGCCGCCCGGACTGGCGCGCGATTGTGCGTTTTCTACACAAGTCTTTTAACCGCGTGGTGTCTACGTTCTGGTGAGACAAATGCCAGACTCGATGTCCGAACAACTCCAGCAAGACATGGAGTGTGAGGGGCTGTTAGAGTGCTTCCACGGCCTCAAACAGCTCGACAAGGAGTGTTTCCAGTCGCTCGTCGACGCCGACGAGCCCCTGACCGTCGACGAGATCGCCGAGGCCGTCGACCGCGAGCGCTCGACCGCCTACCGGGCGGTCCAGCGCCTGCTCCAGACCGGATTCATCCAGAAAGAACAGGTCAACTACGATCAGGGCGGCTACTACCACGTCTACTCGCCGACCGACCCGACCAAGATCGCAAACGACATGCAGCGGATGCTCAACGACTGGTACGCCAAGATGGGCCAGCTCATCCAGGAGTTCGAGACCAAGTACGACCGGACCGACGCGACGGCGCCGTCGGCCGAGAGCTGATCTCGGTCGCGGTCGACTCGCGTTCTCTCTGCGTTCTCAGCGCGCGATAGCGTCGAGTTCCTCGGGCGGACCGCCCGGGAGCGCATCGCGGTCGTGGGCCGCCTCGAAGTCGAGGTCCGGGCCCTTCGGCACGATCCGCTTCGGGTTCAGGTCGGCGTGGCTCCGGTAGTAGTGCTCGGTGATGTGATCCATGTTCACCGTCTCTGCCACGCCGGGCGTCTGATAGAGGTCCCGGAGGTACGGTCCGAGGTTCTCGTAGTCGGCGATCCGGCGCACGTTACACTTGAAGTGCGTGTGATAGACCGCGTCGAACCGGACCAGCGTGGTGAACATCGCCACGTCGGCCTCGGTGACCACCGGTCCACAGAGGTATCGGCGGTCTTCGAGCAGGTCGTCGTAGCGATCGAGCGCGTCGAACAGTTCCGTGACCGCCTCGTCGTAGGCCGCCTGTCCGCCCGCGAACCCCGCGCGATACACCCCGTTGTTGATGGGCTCGTAGATGTCCTCGATGGTCGCGTCGATCTCCTCGCGGTAGCCCTCGGGGTAGAGGGTCGCGCCGTTCCCGATCCCGTGGAACGCGGTGTCGAGCATCCGCATGATCTCCTCGGACTCGTTGTTGACGATCGTCTCACGCTCGCGGTCCCACAGCACCGGCACCGTCACCCGGCCCGTGAACTCGGGGTCGGCCGCGGTGTACACCTCCCGGAGGTAGTCGGAGCCGTGAACGTGGTCCTCGGTACAGCCCTCGCGGTCGGGCGAGAACTCCCAGCCGTCGTTCTCCCGGAACGGGTCGACGACCGACACCGAGATCGCGTCCTCCAGCCCCTTCAGGCTCCGGGTGAGGAGCGTCCGGTGGGCCCACGGACACGCCAGCGAGACGTAGAGGTGGTACCGTCCGGCCTCGGCCGGGAATTGGGCGTCGGGATCGGTCTCGACCCAGTCGCGAAACGACGTCTCCTGGCGATCGAACTCGCCGTCCTCGTTCGTGCTCTCGTACGCGTCGGTCCGCCACTCGCCGTCGACGAGCATGTTCATGGCTCCGAGTAGGCGCGCGCGGCGTAAAGGCCTACGCCTCGCGGTCGACTCGACCGTTACTCCCGGACGAATCCGGTCGCCAGTTCGGCCTCCGCGCGCCGGAGGCGGTACGAGAGCGTCGACCGGGGCACACCGAGTTCCGCGGCTAACTCCTCGACGCTGATCTCCCGGGGCGTCTCGTAGTAGCCCCGCTCGACCGCCGCCCGAAGCGTCTCGTACTGCTCGTACGGCAGGCCGGGCCGACCGCTGTACGCCGTGAGCCACGCCGACGCGTCGGTGACTCGCCGGAGGGTGAGCCCCACGTCGTCGTCGCCGCGGGCTCGCAGGTCGTCGTAGAGTCGACCGAGCGACTCGTCGCTGGGCACCAGAACTCGCCATGTGTACTCGTCGGCCCGTCGCTCCGTCGCGAACAGCACGCCGGGCCCGAGGTGCGCGAGCGCGAGGTGCGGGATCGACACGCACCGGGCGGTCCGGCGCCACGACCTGAACAGGATCCGGCTGGTCGGGTCCCGGTAGAGGACGTCGGTCCGGTAGTCGCGCGCGCAGTCGCCCGGCCCCAGACAGTCGGCGGCGTGGCCGTGGGCGTCGAGCGTGGCGGCCGCCTCCTCGACCGACCCCTTCGGCCCGACCAGCCGGTCCACGCGCCACCAGTGGTCGGGCGTGACCGCACACGCCAGCGAGTGGGCCGAGAGGTCCGGCTCCTCGCGAAAGGCGTCGGCGACCGGATCGACTCCCGGTTCGTAGTCGAGCCTGAGCGCGAACGCGCGCATACGACCGGGTATCGACCTCCACGGAGTTAGTGTCGGCGGCCCGAGGTGCTCGACGGACGCACGACCGACTCCGTCGATCTGTCGCCGAAACTGAACCGAGCGGCGCCTCGCTTGCGGGCGGATTCGCGCCGAACGGTCCCGACAGAGGGGGATTTCGGCGTGCGCCAACCGAGGACACAGGTGCGTTTCCGTCGACGGTCGGGGTATGGTCCAAGTCGGACTGCTCGTGCTCACCGTCGTGATGGGACTGCTCTTGTTGGGCGTGGCCGCGTACATCCTCCGCGCGGAGAACTGGCGGTCGTACGCCGCCGCCGGCGGGGGGTACGGGGCCGGCGAACCGGTCACACACCGGGAGAAACCCGGCGGACTGATCCGGTGGCTGACCACGGTCGACCACAAGGACATCGGGCTCCTCTACGGGCTCTACGGCCTCACCGCGTTCGCGTGGGGCGGGATCAACATCGTACTGATGCGGACCGAACTGCTGACGCCCGAGACCGCGGTCATCGGCGCGAACTTCTACAACTCGCTTCTGACCTCCCACGGGATCACGATGCTGTTCCTGTTCGGAACGCCGATCATCGCGGCGTTCGGCAACTACTTCATTCCGCTCTTGATCGGAGCCGACGACATGGCGTTTCCCCGGATCAACGCCATCGCGTTCTGGTTGCTCCCGCCCGGAGCGATCCTCATCTGGTTCGGATTCTTCGCCGCGCCGCTGGGCATCGGTATCGAGCCCTCCCAGACGAGCTGGACGATGTACACGCCGCTGTCGGTCGAGCAGGCCAACCCCGGGGTCGACCTGATGTTGCTCGGACTCCATCTCACGGGCGTCTCGGCGACGATGGGTGCGATCAACTTCATCGCGACCATCTTCACCGAGCGCGGCGATGAGGTCGGCTGGGAGCGCCTCGACATCTTCTCGTGGACGATGCTGACCCAGTCCGGAATCATTCTGTTCGCGTTCCCGTTGCTGGGGAGCGCGCTGGTGATGTTGCTCCTCGACCGGAACTTCGGGACGATGTTCTTCGCGGTCGAGGGCGGGAGTCCGTTGCTGTGGCAACACCTGTTCTGGTTCTTCGGCCACCCCGAGGTGTACATCCTCGTGTTACCGCCGATGGGACTGGTGAGCCTGATCCTCCCGCGGTTCTCCGGGCGAAAGCTGTTCGGGTTCAAGTTCGTGGTCTACTCGACGCTGGCGATCGGCGTCCTCTCGTTCGGGGTGTGGGCCCACCACATGTTCTCGACCGGGATGGATCCCCGCATTCGCGGGTCGTTCATGGCGGTGTCGTTGGCGATCGCGGTGCCGTCGGCGGTCAAGACCTTCAACTGGATCACCACCATGTGGAACGGAACCCTGCGGTTGACCGCCCCGATGCTGTTCAGTATCGGGTTCGTCCAGAACTTCATCATCGGCGGGGTGACCGGCGTCTTCCTCGCGTCGGTCCCCGTCGACCTGCTCGTTCACGACACCTACTACGTGGTCGGACACTTCCACTTCATCGTGATGGGCGCGATCGCTGTCGCCGGGTTCGCAGGTATCTACTACTGGTTCCCGCTTTTCACCGGCCGGATGTACCAGAAGACCCTCGCGAAGATACACTTCTGGACCACCATGATCGGGACGAACATGGTGTTTTTCGCCCTGATCCTCCTCGGGTACGACGGGATGCCCCGGCGGTACGCCACCTACCTCCCGCAGTTTCAGGACCTCCACGTCGTCGCGGGCGTCGGCACCTTCATCCTCGCGTTCGGCCAGTTGGTCTTCGTCTGGAACCTCGTGACCTCGTGGCTCGAAGGCCCTCGCGTGGAGTCGGGCGACCCGTGGGCCCTCGAAGACGACGGGCTCAAGACCCGCGAGTGGACGTGGTTCGAGCGCAAGCGCGAGACCGCCGTCGCCACCGACGGCGGCGACGACGCGATCGCCGACGGCGGGGAACCCGAGGGCCCAGACGCCGGGGAGTGACTCACTCGTCGGGCGAGAACGGGCCGACCCCGTCGACCGGGATCACGGAGTAATCGACCGTGAGCGTGTCCTGGGTCGCGCGGATCTTACCGACGAACGTCGAGATGTCCTCCAGCGACCCTTCGAGGGTGAAAAGCTCCATGCAGTAGTGGTCGCCGACGTGGTTGTGGACGTTCGAGGCGACGAGTCCCTCGTACTCGTGGCGGAGGTGCATCATCCGCTCTTCGACCGTGGTGTTCTCGTAGTTGAACAGGACGGTCACGACGCCCATCAGCTCGCGGTCTTCGAGCTTCCTGTCCTCGAACTCCCCGAGGAGGTTACGGGCGGCCTCCCGGAACACCTCGCTTCGGCCCGTGTACCCGTGTTCGTCCGCGAACCCGTCCACGCGTTCGAGCAGTTCGTCCGGCATCGAGATACTGACGACGGTCATGTATTAACTCACGCCCCTCGATATATTAGAACTTATTATTCGAGCTCTTCCCGACCCGGTCGTGACGACCGCGTTCGCGTGTCGGCGCCGCTGGAACGCGCCGTGCGCGGTCGCGTTGTTTTAAGTGACCCCGGTGCGATCGGTCCGGACGAATGACTCTCGCCCCGTTCGCGGCCGCCGCGTCGGCCGCCGACACCGTTGTCGTCGACTTCCTCGGGGCGGTTCTGATCGCGGTCGCGGCGTCGTTTTTCGCGTTCTACGCCGGGCTGAACCGCCGACTCAACCGCCTCGAATCCCAAGACGTGTTCTGGGGCTACCTCGTGTTCGCCGGGGCGGCGGCCGCGGTCTACGGGGTGGTCGGCGTCGCCGAGACGATCGTCCGGGCTCGACTCCTGACCGCGTTCGGCCACGGCGCGCTGTTGCTCTGTACGGTCTTTCTGGCGTTCTCGATGCGGGAGGTGTACTACAACTCCGCGCTCGCACCCCCGCCCGGGGAGAGTCGGGTGTCGCTGGGGACCCTGCGTCGGATCGAGGCGGGGTTCGTCGCGGTGGTCGTCGTCGAGTGGGTCGCGGTCGCGCTCCTCGATCAGGTCGCGATCGCCCGGTTCGTCAAGGCCGGCGGGAGCCTCGCGTTCGCGACCTACGGGGCGGTATTCGCCGAGAAACTCGAATCCGTGACCCGCGGGACGCCGCTCGACACCCTCCGGCGCCACCTGCTCCCGGTGGTGGTCTGTCTGGGCGCCATCGGCGTGGTGGACCTCGGGACGGCCGCGGGGGTCCCGCCGGTCGTCGTCGACGGCGTCCGGAGCGTGTTCGTCGTGCTGGTCGCGGGCTTTCTCACCACCGCGACGATCCGGCTCCAGCAGAACGTCGAGGGGCTGTCGACGTCCGAGTAGCTCGACCTATCGAGGGTGATCTGCTCGTCCGGTCGTCGCTCGCGTCCCGCGGCGCCGGCGCTGTCGAGTTCGAATCAGGGCGGCGAGGCGTTGACCGCCCGTCTTGTCAGAGGCACAGTTGTTTCACCGCAACGCCTGCGCGTCGAATGTACGAATCGCCCAGGCGTATATTCAGTGGGACGGAGACACGGATAGAGGTGTTGCATGATAATACGGTTCTTTTAATACTCTCCGTCGTCGACCGCGGCGTCGGTTTCCTACGCTAACCAAAATCTATAAGTGTATCATATCACATGATTCATTCAGCACCAGCGAGGCCACAAGAACGGCGCCTGACCATGTCCCCCAACCAATCGACTGTTCTCGTCGTCGACGACGAGCAAGACGTTGCAGACCTGTACGCGATGTGGCTTCAGGACGACTACCACGTCCAGAACGCCTATCAGGGTCAGGAGGCGCTCGACATCCTCGACGAATCTGTCGACGTCGTCCTCCTCGACCGGCGGATGCCGGGCCAGTCCGGCGACGAAGTCCTCGAACGAATCCGCGAGCGCGAACTCAACTGTCGGGTGGTGATGGTGACGGCGGTAAAGCCCGACTTCGACATCCTCGAAATGGGGTTCGACGACTACCTCGTCAAGCCCGTCTCGGCCGACGAACTCCACGAGACGGTCTCGACGATGCTTGCGCGCGTCGACTACGACTCGAAACTCCAAGAGTACTACTCGCTCGTCTCGAAGAAGGCGGTCCTCGAAGCCGAAAAAGACGAGCAGGCGCTCGAAGCCAACGACGAGTACGTCGAACTCCGCGAGAACGTCGACCAGTTGCGAGAGGAAGTCGACGCCAGCCGCGACGAACTCACCGACCACGACGACTTCGTGGGCGCGTTCGAAGACCTCTGAGCCGCCCGGATCACTCGCCTCGCACGATCTCGAACGTTCGCCGTATCGCCGTTTCCTGTGTTTCCAGCGCCACGCTCGGTTCCACGTCGCCGCCGCTCGGGGCGTCTTCGCGGGCGCGCGCCGCGGCCGCTTCGGGCGTCAGCGGCAGGTGGACGAACCCGGCCGGCACGCGTCTGTCCTCGGCTTCCAGATACGCCCGCGTCCGGTAGAGGACGTTGTTGCAGAGGTGGGTTCCGGCGGTGTTCGATAGCCGGGCGGGGATCCCGTCGGCCACCAGCGCCTCGACCGTCTCGACGACGGGGAGGGTCGCGAAGTACGCCGCCGGCCCGCCGGCCGCCACGCGCTCGTTTCTGGGCGCGGCGTCGGCGTTGTCGGGCACGCCCGCGCAGTCGGCGACGTTGAGGCCCACCCGCTCGACGCTGATCGCCGAGCGCCCCGCGGCCAGCCCCGTCGCGACGATGGCGTCGGGGTCGAGCGTCTCGATCAACTCGATCATCTCGTCGCCGGCGCGGTCGAACGCGACGGGCAGGACCCGACCCGCGATCTCCCGATCGCCGATCCGCTCGCTGTCGAGTCGGCGCGCGATCGCGGCGCTCGGATTCCGATCGTTGTCGCCGAACGGTTCGTACCCGGTGAGCAACAGACACATGCGTTCGCGTGAGCGCCCGACCGCCTTGGAGTTTGCTCCCGGACGCAAACGTTTGCGTTTACGGTTCCGTAGACGTGTTCGTAAACACCGGCGCCCGCGGCGTTCTCTCTGGCGACGTTGCTTCGAAAGAATGTACCTCGTGTACCCCTACCCGAGGTAATTTTAGCCACTCACCCCCTACGTATATGTTTTGTGCTTACCGAGCCGATTGCGGGCCCTCGACGGCCTCGACGGCGGTCTGAGTCGGCCCGTCGAAGACGAACTCGGTCCCGTGCCCGACGCCGGTCTCGTTGGCGAACCCGCGTTCGAGTTCGACTACGTATCGGGCGTCGCCGTCGCTCCGGTACCGATCGAGTTCACCCTCGTCTTCCGGCCCGGGCGTCGCGTGCTCGACGTTCAACACCGTGCCGTCGGGCGCGACGAAGATGATGTCGAGGGCGACGAGCGTGTTTTTCATCCAGAACGAACGTCGGTCGGCGCCGTCGTAGACGAACACCATGCCGTGGCGGTCCGGGAGCGACTCGCGGTTCATGAGCCCCTCGCGGCGCTCTGGCTTCGTGGCGGCGACTTCGAGGCTCACCGTGACGTTCCCGCGGTCGGTGACGAAGGTTCCGGTGACGTTGCCGCCGTCGGTCGTCGTGGCGTCGGGGAGCGACGCCTCGCCCCCGAACGACTCGCCGATCCCGAGACCCAGACAGCCTCCAAGCACCACGAGCGCTCCGAGCGCGACCCCGCCGAGCAGTTTCATACCCACGAATTCGCCCGTGCGACCAAAAAACTGCACCTCAAATCGCGACCAGCGCGAACCCGACGACCAGCGAGACGGTGACGAGCAACTGGACCGCCGCGGAGCCGAGCACGCCCGCGGTCGCGAACAGCCCGGCCCTGACGCTCCGGGTCGGCTCGCGAGTGCGGTAGAACTCGGCGAGAAACACCACGACGGTGATGCCGACGACGAGCCCCGCGGGGCCGGCGACCACCGCGAGCGGGAGGCCGGCGACCGCGGCCAGCACGGTGGTCTTGGTCGAGGCGCCGCCCGCCTTCGCCGCGAACGCGCCGGCGAAGTGATCTGCGACCATCGCGCCGACGCCGACGAGCGTGAACGCGACCAGCGCGAGCGGGCCGGGCGTCGCGTACCCGGTCGACCACCAGTAGAGGTAGATTCCCACCAGCGATAGCCCCGCGCCGGGGACCATCGGGACGACGCTCCCGACCACGCCCGCGAGCAATAGCGCGACCGCCACGACGAGCAGGAAGTCCATGGTGTTACGTAGGAGGTGGCGACCGTTAGCGGTTCCGCAAAACCGCCATCAATCACGCATACGTTTGCGTTTTCGTTTACGCTATCGGAAACTATCATCTTCCGCGGAGATGTCTGACGAAGGATTAAGTGAGGTGTTTGCGTTTGCGCAAACGCAAATCATGTCTCGGTCCATTCGCGCCTGTACCTTCCTCGACAAGGGCGGCACCGGGAAGACGACCACGGCGGCCCACCTCGGGGTCGCGCTCGCCGAACGCGGCAAAGACGTGTTGCTCGTGGATCTCGCGGGCAAGCAGGGCGACCTCGTCAAGCACTTCGGCCGCTGGGCGGCGGTCGAAGATCAGATCGCCGCCGAGGACGACTGGCCGAACATCTCGACGGTGTTCCAGGACCAGTGGGACGCCATCGCCGAGAAACTGGGCGAGGCCGCGGTCGAGGATCTGATCCTCGACACCGAGGAGGGCGTGGACCTGATTCCGGCCCACCCGGGACTCGACAGCCTCGACGCCGAACTGGGCAACGTCGACGACGCACAGGACCGCTACTCCCGGTTCGACGCGTTCCTCGACGAGTACATCGAACCGCTGGGCTACGACGCGATCCTCATCGACCTGCCGGGGCTGACCAACAACGTCAGTTACAACGGCCTCTGGGCCGCCCGGAACGTGATCGTCCCGGTCGAGATGGGACCGTTCGAGTCCGAGCAAGCCGAGGCGCTCCGGGCGGACCTCGACAAGATCGCGACCAACTTCGACGTGGACGTCGACCTCGCGATGGTGCTCCCGAACAAGGTCGACAGCCGGACGAAACTCGCCGAGGAGTACCTCGACGCGTTCGCCGAGGCCTACCCCGACGCGGTCGCGCCGGCCCACGTCCCGGTGAGCCAGGACATCCGGAACGCGGCCGATCGGGGCCAGACGGCGTTCGCCCTCGACGAGCCCTCGACCACGGCCGAGCGTGCCCGCGAGGCGTTCCTCGAAAACGCCGACGCGCTTCTCGAGCGCCTCGACGCCGAGCCCGCGGCGCCCGTCGGGGGTGAGCGCGCGTGAGCGACCCCGACCTCGAAGAGCTCCGCCAGCAGACCCAGCGCACCGACCGCCTCGACCAGTCGACGACCGTCGACGACGGCGATCTGGTCGAGGACCTCGTCGACGCGCTGGCGGCCATCGAGTCGGGCGAGCAGGCCAAGACGTTCGCGGCCCGCGACGAGTCGGTGACCGCGCTGCTCACGATGCTGGCCGACCGCGAGGACGAACTCGCCGACGTCGGCACCTCGCTTCAGGAGGCGCTCGGCCGGGACGTCGACCCCGAGGCGCTCGATCGTAGCGAACTCGTCCGGCTCGCGGTCCGGCTCGGGCTCCGGGAGGCCGCCCCGGAGTACCTCGAACTGCTCGCCGACGCGTCGGCCGAACACGCCCGCCGCACCGTCTGAGTTCTCGACACCGTTCCCAGCCCCGCCCGCGCTCGTTTCTGATCGTCCGTCGGATCAACGCGCTTACAATCCGTCGCAACCACTAAACGAAATCGTAAACGAGAACGCAAACACAAACGCAAACGCAAACGAAAATAATTCTGGAAACGGATTCGTAAACACTGTTCCCCGCGATTAATAACCGATGACGGCGTATCGTTCGACGGCCGATGACCGACGACCCGCCGAGCTTCGACATTCCTCGCCGCCCGGAGCGACGCTTCCCGCAGGAGGGCGGCGTCGAGTACGAGGGCGGGACGGTGTTTCAGCTCACGCCCGACGCCGAGCGCTCGAACGACGAGCTCGCGACGCTGGTCGAGCGGGTGCTGGGCGCCGACCGGTACACGTACGGCGACTGGTTCGAGCTCCCCGCGCCGGTCTATCTGGTCCACGACGAGCGCCACGGGACGGCGTTCCGGGTCGTGGTCCGGTACGGCACCGTGGAGTTTCACGTCCTGCCCGAGACGGCGTCGGCCGCCCTCGAAGCGCTCCACGGCCGGCTCCGGGACGCGAGCGACGTCGGCTGGCGGGTCGACTGCGAGACGTCGTCGGGCTGACCTCGCGGTACCTTTTTGTCGGCTCCCCGGCTGCTCAAACGTAATGAGCCTCCCGACCACCGACGACGACTGCCAGCTCCGGACGGTCGACACCGAGTCGAACATGTGGGACCTCGCCGAGGAGTCGGACGTGTCGACGGCGCGGCGGGCGTACCCGAGCGGCTGGCTCTGGCTGACCGGGCAGGGGACGGTCACCGCGCTGGTCGATGCCCTCGCTGGGGCCGACTCCGACGCCAGATACGGCACCGACGACCTCGCGTCGATGGCCGACTGCGACCCCGACGCGGTCGACGAGGCGGTCGAGTCGCTCATCTCGCTCGGCGTGCTGATCGCCGAGGAGGGGACCTACCGGGTCAACGACTGCGGCGTGGTGTTCGACGCGGTCCGGGCCCTCTCGTCGGCCGTCGAGTCGACCGGCGCCCCCGACGACGAGTCGGGCCTCCGATATCTCGCGGACCGCGACGCGGTCCGGGTGATGGTCGACGCCCTGCTCGGCGCGAGCCCGGACCAGACGCTCACGCAGGAGGACATCCACCGCCTGACCGGCGTCTCGCGGAAGGCGGTGTGGGTACACGTCGAGAAACTGGTCGACCTCACGGTACTGCGCGCGACCGGCGACGAGTACGAACTCGTCACGGACAGCACGGTGCTCCGTCGAGTTCAGGCGCTCGACGCCGCGGTGGTCGGCGCGGCGCTGGCGCCGTCACACCCCTAGTGTTCCGCGGGCGCCTGCTGGCCGTCCGGATCGACGTACTGGGCTTCCCACTCGCGGCGGGCCTCGATCTCCCGGGTCCCCCGGCGGGTGAGCGTGTAGTAGTTGGTGCGGCGATCGCGCTGGCCCTTCTCGACGAACCCCTTGTCGACTAACGTGTCGAGGTTCGGGTAGAGTCGGCCGTGGTGAATCTCCTTCTCGTAGTAGGTTTCGAGTTCGTCTTTGATCGCGAGCCCGTGCGGTTCGTCCAACCCCGCGATGACGTACAGCAGGTCGCGCTGGAACCCTGTGAGGTCGTACATCGTTTCCCCTGCTACATGGAAGTCATCGAACCGACATAATACTGGTGGCCGTTTCGTTCCGCCGAACGTGTCACGGCCGAACAACTCGAAAATCGCGGGACGCTATCGGCTCGGATCGGTTAAGCGTTCCATACTCACGGATTCGATCCAGACGTCGGCGACCGTCGAATCGCCCGACCGGTTCGCCCGAGGGATGCCGACGACCCGGACGGTCTCGCCCGTCGACACCGACCCGGCGAGATCGTGTTCGAGCAGTGCGGTCGTCGTCTCGTCGGGGCGGTCGGGATCGCGGAAGACGACCTCTTGGGCGTCGACGTACTCGCTTGCCTCCGGCGCGAACGAGAGGTAGCCGACCGAGTTACACCGCGGACACTTCTCGTGGGCGCGAAGCCGCCGGCCCGGTTGGGCGACGTGTTTGGTGACCGCCTCGCACTTGCCACATCGGAAGCCCGCCCGGATCACCTTGGGTCGGATCGGCGCCGTCTCGGCGACGATCCCCCGAAGCGTCCGGAGTTCGTTGAGGTGGTCGGCACCGAGGTCCGCGAGCGCGAGTTCGCTCTCGGCGGGGAGATCGGTGAGCCGCAGGTAGACGTCTTCGAGGTCCCGGTCGTGGTCGTGGCCGGCCACGCGGCGGAGCGCCGCCTTCCCCGCGCACAACACCTCGTCGGGGTCGGCCAGCAGCGGCCGGACGAACTGGTAGTCGTGGCCCACACGGTCACAGCTCACCGACAGCGAGCGCCGGTCGGGGTACGCCGACACGAAGCGCCGCACGTCCGACCGGTCGCGGTACGCGTACTCGTACCACTTTTCGGTCAGGTCGCCGCTACGGGCTAACATGAGTGGTCACACTCGCTTGGCGGTCTTTGTTACGCGCCACCTGTTCGGGCGCTCGCGGCGATAGCGCCGGCCTGAAGCCGGGGGCACCGACGGAGACGGGCGTCCGACCGGACTCATTTTCGTTTACGTATACGTTTACGAAAACGAATCCGTCTTCGGAACCGGTCTCGAAGCTTATCACGCCGACCGGCGTACGCCCGGTATGGTCGAGAGTCCCTTCGACACCACGTTCCGGGTCGGCGAAGTGGTCGACGCCGAATCGTTCCCCGAGACGAACAAGCCCGAGATGGCGAAGCTCCGGATCGACCTCGGCGACGAGACGGTGGGGTCGGTCGCCCAGACGGGCTACAACTACGAGCCGGCCGACCTCGTCGGCCGGCAAGTGCTCTGTGCGACCGATCTGGGCTCGGTCCGGATCGCGGGGTTCGAATCGGAGGTGCTGACCGTCGGCGTCCCCGACGCGGACGGCCACCCGGTGCTCGTCGGACCCGACGAGGCGGTTCCGGTCGGCGGGACGCTGTACTGACCTGTCACTCGCCGTGGGCGGGTCATCGGCGAGTCGGGGAGCGCGGTCGTGTGGCGAGCGACCGGCCAGTCGTCCCCGCCCGAACGCCGGCAATCGGGGGTACGGGCCGGGTAGGACTCGCGTAACTCGGGGCGGGCCACCGCCACGCGGTGGGTGTTCACTCGGTCACGTCGTCGACGTCGCCCTCGCTCGCGCCGGCCTCTTGGGCCCAGACCGTCTTCGCGTTGACGAACTCCCGGATGCCGTGTCGGGAGAGCTCTCGACCGTACCCCGAGTCGCCCACGCCGCCGAACGGGAGCCGCGGGTCCGACTTGACCAGTTCGTTGACGAACGTCATCCCGGCCTCGAGGCGGTGGGCGACCCGCTTGCCCCGGTCGAGGTCGTCGGTCCAGACCGAGGCCCCGAGCCCGAGGTGGTGGTCGTTGGCGAGTTCGACCGCCTCGTCCTCGTCGGCGACCTCGAACACCGCCGCCGCCGGGCCGAACACCTCCTCGATCGCGGCCGGCGAGTCGCGGGGGACCTCGGTCAGCACGGTCGGCGGGTAGTAGAACCCCTCGCGGTCGAGCGGCTCGCCCCCCAACTCGAGGGTCGCGCCCGCCTCGACGGTGGCTTCGACCTGCTCGTGGACGCCCGCCATGAGGTCCTCGCGGGCCTGGGGCCCGAGGTCGGTGTCCTCGTCGGTCGGGTCGCCGACCGTCAGCGACTCCATCTCGTCGACGAACCGGTCGACGAACTCGTCGTAGACGTCTGCGTGGACGACGAATCGCTTGGCCGCGATACACGACTGGCCCCCGTTGATGGTCCGGGCGACCGCGGCGGTCTCGGCCGCCCGATCGAGGTCGGCGTCCTCCAGCACGACGAACGGGTCCGAGCCGCCGAGTTCGAGCACCGACTTCTTGAGGTCCGCGCCCGCGGTCTCGGCCACCGATCGGCCCGCGGCGGCGCTCCCGGTCAGCGTCACCGCGACCACGCGGTCGTCCTCGATCACGCCCTCGGCGCGCTCGGAGTCGACGAGCAACGACTGAAAGACCCCCGCGGGGTAGCCCGCTTTCTCGAACACGTCCTGGATCGCCTCGGCACACCCCGGCACGTTCGAGGCGTGCTTGAGCAGGCCGACGTTGCCCGCGGTGAGATGGGGCGCGGCGAACCGGAACACCTGCCAGAACGGAAAGTTCCACGGCATCACCGCCAGAATCGGTCCCAGCGGCTCGTAGGAGACGTACGTCTCGGCGAACGGCTCGCTCCCCAGCCGCTCGTCTTGGAGGTGTTCGGCCGCGCGCTCGGCGTAGTAGTCACAGACCCACGCGCACTTCTGGACCTCCGACCGAGCCGACGCGACGGGCTTTCCCATCTCGGTGGTCATCAGTTCGGCGTACTCGTCGACGTTCTCCCGGAGCACCTCGCCGGCGGCCGCGAGCAACTGCTGGCGCTCGCCGATCGGGACGGTCCGCCACTCCGCGAACGTCTCGACCGCGCGATCGAGGGCGTCGTCGACGGCCTCGGCGTCGTCGTTCGCGACCGGGTCGAGCGCCTCGCCGGTCGCGGGGTTGATTCTGTCCATGAGCCACGGTGGTACGCCTCCCGTCGGCTTGTAGCTTCGGGGCGGGACGCCGACAAACCCCGCCGAGGGCGCCCGAACGACCCCGGTAACGACGCGTTTCGGCTCGTGGGTTTTTGTCGCTGGACGCGGTACTCCGGCCAACGGGGACGGGGCCGTAGATGAACGTCTTGGAGAGCTTTCGAATCAGTTGGCGCAACATCCGCGAGCACAAACTCCGCTCGACGCTGACCACGCTCGGGGTCATCATCGGCGTCGCGGCCGTCATCACGTTCGTCACGCTGGGGGCGAGCCTCCAGCAGGACATCGTGAGCACCGTCGCCGGCGGGAACGCCGCGACGATGTACGTGAGCGCCCAGTCGCCCGGCGACAGTCAGGTGCCCTCGCTCGGGGGCGCCGGACAGGTAGTGTTCACCGAACACGACGTCGAACGGATCTCGTCGCTCGACGGCGTCGCCGTCGCGGTCCCGGAGAGCGGCATCGCGGCCGCCTCGATGAGCTACAACAACTCCTCGGTCGCCCGCCAGTGGGTGACGGTCACCTCGCCGGGCTACTTCCGGGTCCGGGGCCTCGACTTCGTCGCGGGCCGGCCGTTCAGGCGGGGCGAGCGCGAGGTCGTTTTGAACCGCCCCGCCGCCCGGATGTTCGGCGGCGGCAACGTCTCGGTCGGCGAGAACGTCAGCTTCACGCGCGCCGCCAACGGCGAAGTGCTCAACGCGACCGTGGCCGGGATCATCGAGCCGACCGGCGGCGGGAGCGTGCTCGGAATTCAACAGGGGCCCCAGCCCCAGATCTTCGCGCCGAGCGATCCCTACTACATCCGGACGGCGTACAGCCCGAACGTCCGCGACCAACAGCAGGTGTTCGGCCGGATCCTCGTGATGGCCGACTCGACGCGACGCGTCGAGGCCGTTCAGGGACGCGTGTACAGCTACCTCGGCCAGAGCTCCGACGCCCGGAGCCACAAGCCCGACACCTACGAGTTCCGAGTCACGACACAGGACCAGATCATCAAGCAGGTCGAACAGCTCACCAGCACCTTCACCGCCTACATCACCGGGATCGCGCTCATTTCGCTGATCGTCGGCTCGATCGGGATCGCCAACATCATGCTGGTGAGCGTGACCGAGCGGACCCGCGAGATCGGGATCATGAAGGCGGTCGGCGCCCAGAAGCGCGACGTCCTCCAGCTGTTCTTGCTGGAGGCGGTGTTGCTCGGCGTTCTCGGGTCCGCGCTCGGGGCGGCGGTCGGCCTCCTCGGCGGGTATCTGGGCGCGCGCGCCATCGGACTGCCGCTGTCGTTCCAGCCGGTGTGGTTCGCGGCGGCCGTCCTCGTCGGCATCGTCGTCGGCGTGCTCGCCGGGCTCTACCCCGCGTGGGACGCCTCGAAAACAGACCCAATCGACGCGCTCCGCTACGAGTGACCCGACCCCGAACGGTCACCAACCGTTTACGACTCGACGCCGAACGGTCGGCGTAATCACTGGATA
Source organism: Halorussus marinus (assembly GCF_004521895.1). Classification (NCBI taxonomy): domain Archaea; kingdom Methanobacteriati; phylum Methanobacteriota; class Halobacteria; order Halobacteriales; family Haladaptataceae; genus Halorussus; species Halorussus marinus. The sequence goes on along the minus strand of NZ_SBIR01000008.1, from coordinate 107,464 downwards.
ACAAAGACCGGCCGCGACCAATCGCCACCGAGAGCGCGCGTCCGACTCGGACGCAGGATCACCTCCCATGACCGAACAGAACCTCGCAGGCGAGACGACGGTGCGAGAGCGCGGCGTCGCGAGCGAGCTGTTCTGGCTCGCGCCCGCGGTGCTGTCGGCGGTCTGTCTCGTCGTCGTCTATCTGGAGACCCACCCGTACCCCTCGTTCGGGGCAGGGCTCTACATGCTCATCGCCGAACGGATCGCCGAGAACGGGTACGCACTGCCCGAGACCATCCCCCACTACACCGACGAGGGCGTCCCGTTCGCGTACCCGCCGCTGATGTTCTACGTGACCGCGGTGATCCGGGAGCTGTCGGGCGCCGGTCCGTTCGCGATCAGCCGGGTGATCCCGGGCGTGGTGACCGTCGCGTACCTCGTGCCGCTGTATCTGCTGGCCCGAGACCTGCTCGAGTCGCGGCCGCAGGCGGCGGTCACCACGCTGATCGTCGCGGTCAGCCCGCCGGTGCTCCGGTGGCACATCTCGGCGGGCGGCATCGTCCGCGCGCCCGCCTTCCTGTTCGCGCTGTCGGGACTCTACGCGGGACTGCGCCTCTACCGCGACCGCGACAGTCGGTGGGCGGTCCCGTCGCTGGCGCTGTTCGCGCTGACCGCGCTGACCCATCCCGTCTACACCGTGTTCTTCGCGCTGTCGTACGTCCTGCTGTACCTGCGGTTCGACCGGACCGCGTGGGGGCTCAAGCGCGGGCTAATCGTCGGAGTCGGCGGCGTCGCCCTCGCCGCCCCGTGGTGGACGCAGGTGATGGCCGCCCACGGCGTCGGGGTGTTCACCGGCGCGGCGGGCACCCACGGCGGCATCGGCGGCGGCCTGCCGACGGTGTCGGACTTCATGAGCGTCGACATATCGCTGGTGGAGATGCTCTGGCAGGCGATTCCGCTCGCGGGGCTCTTCTACCTGCTCCGTGAGCGTCGGTACTTCCTGCCGGCGTGGTTCCTCGGGGTCACCGTGACGCTCGGTAAGCCCCGGTTCTCGTTACTCGTCGGCGCGTTCGTCGTGGCGGTGCTCCTGATCGAGGGCGTCGGCGGATGGCTGGCTCGCGGCTCCGGACCCGCGGTCGGGAGTCGGAGCGTCGTCACGGTCGCGCTCGTCGTGCTCGCGGCGGTCGGGGTCGCGTCCGGCGCGATGTACGTCTCCGGCGAGGTGAACGCTCACTCGGGCAGTCCCTCGCTCCCCCAGTTCGTCGACGGGACCGACGAGGCGGCGATGGCGTGGGTCGAGCGCTCGACGGCTCCCGACGCCACCTTCGTCGTGCAGGGCGACGCCGCCGAGTGGTTCCCCCAGCAGACACACCGGACGATGCTCGTCGGGCCGTGGGGCGTCGAGTGGAAGGGCGACGAGCCTTACACCCGACAGCTGGAGCTGTTTCGGGACATCTCCTCGTGCAACAGCGCCCAGTGTATGACCGCGACGCTGTCGACCGCGGGGGTGAGCCCCGACTACGTCTACCTCCCGAAGGGCCGGTTTACGGTCCGCGGGATGGAGTTCCAGCGAACGAGCCAGCTGGCGATGTCGATGCACCTCTCGCCGCGCTACGAGATCGTCTTCGAGAACGACGGCGTCATCGTCTTCGAGACGCTGGACGACGCCGACGGCGGCGGCCCGGCGTGACGGCGGCGCGCGGCCGCGCTCAGAACAGCGGGTCGAGTTCGCCGTCCTCGTCTTCGATGAGGTCGGTCGTCTGCTCGTCGCTCTCGGCCCGGAGCTCGTCGATGTTGTCCTGGGCCTCGATCGCGACCGACTGGAGTTCGTCGACCCGCGGCACCTCCGAGACGCCCGACAGCAAGACGACGCCCGCGACGTGGTCGGCGTCTCCGACCGGGTAGTCGCCGCCCCGGACCTCCATCGACTCGGTCTCGCGTTCGAGCCACTTGCGGCTCTTCTCGATCCCCTTCCGATTGAGGTACCGAGAGGGGCCGCTGGCGACGAACAGCGACCGCTCGGCGCTCTCGATCTCGCAGGGTAGGGTGAGCCGACCGAGCGCCGCCTTCCGGACGAGGCTGGTGAGCCGGTTGGTGGCGTGGGTCGCGTCGACGCCGTCGTCGCTCGTGAACCGCGAGAGCAGGCCGGTGTCGTTGTCGACCGCCTCGGCGGCGTAGCCGACGGTCGAGACGCCGCCGGTCGAGAGCGTGTTGATGATCTCGCTCGAATCGACGACGCTCTCGCCGACCTCGCCGCCGTCGCCGACTTCGCCCGCGCCGAACAGGATGCCGAACCGTCGGACGATCTCCTCGTTGATCCGGTCGTAGCCCGACCCCATGCTCTCGCCGGACTCGCGCCACGCGTCGTTGTCGAACACCAGCAGATTGTCGACCTCGCGGGTGAACGTCTGGAACGACCGGGCGGCGTTCAGGGTGTAGATGCCGCCCTCGTCGCGGGCCGGCAGGACGCCCAGCCCGTACACCGGTTCGGTGTAGATCCGTTTGAGGTACTTCGCGAGGACGGGCGCGCCGCCCGACCCGGTGCCCCCGCCCATCCCCGCGACGATCAGGAACGCGTCGATGTCGTGGATCGGGACGTTGTCGATGGCGCTCTGGACCTCGTCGATGTCCTCTTCGGCCAGTTCGGCGCCGAGTTCGTTGTCGGCGCCGACGCCGTGGCCTTTCACCCGCGACTGGCCGATCAGGACCTGATTGTCCTCGGGGACGTACTCCAGTCCCATCAGGTCGGCCTTCGCGGTGTTGACCGCGACCGCCGAACGGACGGCCTGACTCCCGGTCCGTCGGTCGTACTCGATGAACTTGTCGACGATCTTCCCGCCGGCCTGCCCGAAGCCGATCATCGCGAGTTTCACGCCGACCACCCCCGCGCGGTCAACGGACTCCTGTCGATCGGGTGGACGCCGCCTGCGGTCGATACACGCGCCCCGTACTGAGTGATACTCATTCCGTAGCCCCCGAACTCCGGGACCACGCCCCGCGGTATAAATCCTCAGTACGGTTTTGCCCCGCGAGCCGGGGCGCCGTCTCACAGGTCCGACGTAACCCGAGTAGGGTCGGCCGACGGTCGACCGACGCCGCGGCTCGCCCCGGCCGCCCGATCGCCGGCTTCGCGTTGCGCCCGCCAGTGGGACCCTCGGATCGGACGTAGGCGGGGCTTATCCGTCGCCGAGCCGGTACGCGTCGACTTCCTCGCCCGTCCCCGTGTCGCGCTCGGCCGCGGTGTCGAGCGCGTCCCGAAGGAGTCGTTCGCCCGCGTCGAGATCGACGTTCCGGTCCGCGCCGTCGAGGATGCCGACCGCGAACTGCGCGCCGCTCCCGAGCGCCGCAGTCGGATCGGTGCGGACGCCGCCGTCGGCGCCGATCGCCCGGATCCGGGGGACGCCGTCCTCGTCGCGGGCCGCGACGACCGCCTCGACGCCGAGTTCGCCGGCGAGGTCGGACGCGACGCTGGCGAGGCGGGTGAGAGCCATGGGGTCGTCGTCCCGGGTCTCGTGGTCGCGTACCTCCGACCGGAGCCGGCGCTCGAACTCCTCGACGTCGCCGCCGTCGCCGACGGCCGCCGCCCCGACCTCGTCGAAGTCGAAGACGTAGCGCTCGTTTTCGGTCTCGACGGTGCCGCCCTCGCTCCGGAGCCGGTCGCCCGCGAGGACCGCGCCCCCGTCCACTTCGACGCCGAGAATCGTAGCCATACAGACCCGTTCGTCGGCGTCGGGCAAGTGCGTTGTTGCCGACCGTCCGGCTTGCGGGACCGTCGTCCGGATCGGGGACCTGCCGGACGGCGATCGATTCGACGCCTGCGGACCCGCGAAGCGGCCTCGCTTGCCGGAAGATACATATCTAAGTTGTAAATACAACTGGTGGGATACATGTCGACGGCGACGATCCGCGGTACCATCTCCGGGCTCGGCCGGCGGGCGAACCCCGCCTTTGCGGTGGCGGTGGTCTTCGTCCCGCTGGCGGCGCTCGGCTACGCCGTGACGGTCGCATCGATCCAACAACACACCTACGTCCACGTCATGACGGGCGTGCTCTGGACCGGCATCGACATCTTCATCGGCGCGGTGCTGGGTCCGGTCGTCGGCGGCCTCGACGACGAGCAAAGCGCCGCGGTGTTCCGGCGGCTCACTCCAAAGACCGCGTTCTTGCTCCCGTCGCTGGCGTTCGTCACCATCGCGGGCGGCATCACGCTGGCCCAGCGCATCGGAATGTTCCCCCACGCCGAGCCGTGGCTCGCGCTGTTCACCGCCGCGAACCTCCTCCCGATCCTGCTACTGCTCGGCCGGCGCCTCGACGCCTACGGCGACCGGCGGTGGCAGGCGGCGTTCGCGCTCGCGGCGGTCGGATCGCTCTCGTGGGTCGGGGTCACCGTCGGCGACCTCCAGATGACCACCCCGACGATCGCGGTCGCGCTCGGCATCGTGACGATCCTCTCGGTTCAGGGCTTTGGCTTCCTGATGCCGGGCGAACTCCGGATGTACCGGGAGATGAAGTCGGCGAACCCCGACCCCTCGATCATCGCCGCCATCGGCAAGCAAAACGCGATGCTCGGGGGCGTCCAGGGGCTCTTCCAGTTGCTTCTCATCCTCGATATGGTGTATCTCCGGTACGGCGGCTTCCCGTTCTGAGGGCGTTGGCGGGCGGGCTACAGCATCGCGCCCGCGACGCCGAGCGCGAACGCGACCGCCGCGAGCGCGACGAGGCGGGCGTTCGCACCGTCGCGCCTCGGCTCGCGGTCGCCGTCCGTCCCGAACGACCGCCACCCGAGCAGGATCCCCGCGCCGACCGCGATCGCGGCGAGCGACCCGACCGCGCCGGCGAGCGCCGCGAGGTCGGCGACCGATCCGACGCCGGTCCCGAGCGCGTCGAGCGCCGACTCGCCCGTCGTCCCGAGGAGCGCGAGGCCGGTGAGGAGGGGCGCGATCCCGACCGCATTTCGTGACTCCATGCTAACACGTTCCCGCCCCGGCGGGGAAAGCGTTGGGGTCGACCTTTCGACGCGCGAACCAGAATCCCCTTTCACCTCCGGTCCCTAGGGTCGGGCGATGGACGACACCGGACGCCTCTCCCGGCGGCAGTTCGCCAAGGCCGCGGTCGCCATCGGCGGCGCGTCGGCGCTCTCGGCGTGTCTGAGCCGTTCGGACTCGCCCGACGTGCCGGCGGGCCCCGAGGACCTCTCGTCGGTGCCCGCCCGCCAGCACGCGTGGAGCGACGCGCTGGCGACCGACGACCACGGCAACGACCGCCCGCCGCGCCACCACGTCCTGTTGTTGCTGGACTACGCCGGCGACGGCCAGCCGACCGACGCCGACCGCGAGACGGCCGCGTCGGCGTTCGAGAGCCTCGAACGCGCCTACGCCCGGCGCCACGACGGCCTGCTTTTCACCGTCGGCTACTCGCCGTCGTACTTCGAGCGGTTCGACGCCGACCTCCCCGAGTCGGTCGACCTCCCCGAACCGGGACCGCTCGCCCCGTTCGAGGACCCCGAACCAGACACCCGCGACGCCGCGGTCCACCTCGCCAGCGACCACCCGTCGGTCGTGCTGGCGGCCGAGGAGGCGCTGGTCGGCGAGGCGTCGTCGGCCAACGGCGTCGAGATGGCCGCCGACCTCTCGGGGGTGTTCGACCGGGGCGACCGCCGGACGGGGTTCGTCGGCGACGGCCTGCCCGCCGACAATCAGGACGTCCGGGGCGTCCCCGACTCCGAGCCGGTGCCCGAGGACTCGCCGCTCTACATGGGGTTCAAGTCGGGGTTCGAGAAGTCTCAGGCCTCCGAGGACCGGGTCACGATCGAGTCCGGGCCGTTCGCCGGCGGGACGACGATGCACGCCTCCCGGATCCGGCTCCAGCTCCAGCAGTGGTACGAGCAAGACAGCCGGGACCAGCGCGTGGGCAAGATGTTCTGCCCGGTCCACGCCGAGGAGGGCCTCGTGGAGGGGCCGGGCGACAACCTCGGTACCTCCGCCGGGATGGACGAGCGGGGCTGTCCCGCCCACGCCACCGACCACGCCCGCGAGAAGGGGATGGTCGGCCACTCCCAGAAGTCCGCCCGCGCCCGTGAGGACGGCGACCCGATCATCCTCCGGCGGGACTTCGACTCGACCGACGACGACGAGGCCGGTCTCCACTTCGTCTCGCTCCACCGCTCGATCGCCGACTTCGTGGACACCCGCGAGGCGATGAACGGCACCGACATCGCCGACGAGTCGGCGGTCGGCCAGAAGAACAACAATGGCATCCTCCAGTACATGGAGGTGCTCCGGCGCGGGAACTACCTCGTCCCGCCCCGACAACTGCGTGCGTTGCCGCCGGCGCGACCGGCGTGAGCCGTCCGGCGTCCCCACCATCCGGACACATTGGCCGCACGCCGAACCTCTTTATCCCCGGACTTCCCACGCACCCTCATGCGCAAAGTGCGATTTCGCGACCCGGCCGGGAGCGTCCGGACCGGCGAGCGGACCGACGACGGCGTCGCGTTCGGAAGCCGAACGTACGACGAGAGCGAGGTCGAGATCCTCCCGCCCTGCGAGCCCTCGAAGATCGTCTGCGTCGGGCTGAACTACCACGACCACGCCGACGAGCGCGGCAAGGACGTGCCCGACCGGCCCCTGCTCTTTCTCAAGCCGCCGAGCGCGCTGTCGGGCCACGGCGACACCGTCTCGCTCCCCGACGGGAAAGAGCGCGTCGACCACGAGGCCGAGCTCGCGGTCGTCGTCGGCGAGCAGGCCCGGAACGTCGACGCCGACGAGGCGATGTCGTACGTCGAGGGATTCACCTGCATGGACGACGTCTCGAACCGCGACGATCAGGACCGCGAGCAAAACTGGGTCCGCGGGAAGGCGTTCGACAACTCCGCGCCGCTCGGCCCCGTCCTCGCGACCCCCGACGAGATACCCGACGACGCGAGCGTCGAGCTCCGGGTGAACGGCGAGACCCGCCAGTCGTCCTCGCGGGCGGAGTTCATCTGGTCGGTCCCGGAACTCCTCGAAGAGATCACGACCTACCTCACGCTCGAACCCGGCGACGTGGTCTCGACCGGGACGCCCGCCGGGGTCGCGCCGCTGTCGGACGGCGACGAGGTCGAGGTCGAAGTCGAGGGCGTCGGGACCTTGCGCCACGGCGTGCGCTCGGAGTGAGCCGGCGACCCACGCCCGTCGGTCAGCGCCGACTCCCCGCGTAGGACATCTCGATTCGTCCCCAGAGCCGGTAGCTCAGAAGCAAGCCGACCAGCGGACCGAGCCACGAGAGCCCGGTCCGGAGCAGTCGCCCGAACGGGTTCGGCTCGGTCGTCCGCGCCCCGTAGACCCGGTAGTAGCGCCCGTTGTCGACCCGGATCGGCGTCTGCGGGACTTCGATCTCACGGGGGGCGACGGCGCGTCCCTCCTGCGCGGCCTCGACCGCGACCGAGGGGGCGTCCGGGCGCTCGGTCGAGGCGTCGATCGAGACGCTCCGGAGCGCCTCCTCGGCTCCGACCGGTTCGAGCGCGAGGTCGAGCCGATACATCCCGTCCTCGTTGCGCGCCGACCGGTTGGCGACGTAGGCGGTCTCGTAGACGACGCCGTCGGCCTGCGCGTAGCCGTATGGCTCTATCGGGACCGAGTGGCTCGTCCCCGGATTGCTGGTGTAGATCTCGGAGGGGACCGTGTTGTTCGACGCGAGGTACTGCTCGAACGCGCAGGGTCGGACCGCCCACGCGGTCGTGCAGGCGATCTCGTCGCTGACAGACGCCCCGAGCGGGACGCCCGTGTCGTTCGCGTACGCGATTCCACTTTCGTCGTCGATCACGACCTCGGCGCGCTCGTAGACGTACGTCTCCGCGCCGAGGCTCGTCGCGGTGAGCCACAGCGGCGCCGTCAGTAACGCGAGCGCGAGGATCGCGAGGAGCGCGTCTCGCTGGAGGGTCGAGAGGCGGCGTTCGGCGGGCACGTTCGAACGACGGTGGTCGGGCGCCCAAGTAACTTCCCGAACTCATCCGGTTTCGACGCGCGTACCAGAATCCGTATTTCCCCGAGGCCGCTACGCTCGGATGATGGACAGACGCGACCTACTGGCCGCCGGCGCGGCGCTCGGGACAGCGGGGCTCGCCGGCTGTGCCGGGCTCTTCGAGACCCAGTCGGCCCGGCGCGGGCAGTTCACGACCGTCGAGGACCGCGGGCCGCAGGTGTATCATCCCACCCACAGCGACGGCATGACGATGATCGGATCGGGCACCGACGGCCGGTATCGGCTCGGGCTGATGTACAGCTACGCCCACGCCTTCTGGACGATTACCGGCTCGGACACCAACCGCGCCGACGTGGGCGACGAGGAGACCGTCCACCTGATGGCGACCGTCTGGGACGACGAGACCGGCACCGTCCTGCCGAGCGCGAACGTCTCCGCGGAGGTGCTGAAGGGGGGCGAGACCGTCGACTCGCGGAGCCTCTGGCCGATGCTCTCGCAGAACATGGGGTATCACTTCGGGGACAACATGGTCCTCGACGGCGACGGCACCTACACCGCCCGGATCGAGGTGGGCGCGATGCAGGCCCGCCGACTGGGCGCGCTCCGGGACGCTTTCGACGAGGGGGCGACGATCGAGGTCGAGTTCGACCACGAGCGCTCGACGATCGGCGACCTGCCCTACGAGGAGTTCCCCGACGAGAAGGGAAACGCCGGGGCGCTCGATCCCGCGGAGATGGACGCCCCGATCGCGCAGGTCCCCGAACCCGACGCGCTCCCCGGAACGGTGCTCGGATCGGCGACCAGCGGCGACGCCGAGTTCGTCGCGTTCCGCCCGGACGACGCCCCCGAGTTCGTCGACGGCGGGGCGTACCTCGCGGTGTCGCCCCGGACGCCGTACAACCGCTATCCGCTGCCGTTCATGGGGTTGGCGGGAACCCTCTCGCGGGGCGGCGAGACCCTGTTCGAGGACAGATTCGAACCCGCGGTCGGTCCCGAGATCGGCTATCACTACGGCGCGGGCGTCGAGGCCGTCGAGTCGGGCGACTCGCTCGCGCTGACGGTCAACACCCCGCCGGGAGTCGCGCGCCACGAGGGCTACGAGACCGCGTTCATCGACATGCCCGAGATGGACCTGACGCTCGAAGCCTGATCGGTAGGCGTTCGGCGTAGTCGTCTCTGGATATGACCGCGTCTCGCGCCGGCGTCGATGGCCGAACCGACCCGGGCGCGGCGACGCCGGCGGTCTCGGCTCGGACGGGCGCCGATAAATAGGCAATATTTGCCTATAAGAAAAGAAGAAATTGCACATTCATTGCAACCCCGGTGGGGGTTCCGATGCCAAACGACACTACGCGCCGCGCGTTCCTCGTGGGGACGGGGACCGCGGCGACGGCGTTTCTGACGGGGCGTGCCGGGGCGACAACGAGCCAAGAGACTACCACGGCCGGGGGCCAAGAGACCACCACCGGCGACGGCGCCGACCAGCAGTTCGACTTCCCGGTGACGACAGACGTGCTTCTCGACGAGGGGTTCGAGACCGGGAACATCGAGGATCTCGAACGGATGGAAGAGCGCGAGGAGCCGCGATACGGCGGGCCGGTCGAGGAGACGCCCGAGTCCGAAGGCGATCTCATCGATCCCGACCGGCTGACGTTCTCGCTCGCGCCGACCGAGGACCCGGCGGTGTATCAGGACACGATGCAACCGCTGCTCGACAACATCGCCGAGGAGACCGGGAAGACCGTCGAGTTCTTCCCGCTGAACTCCTACGCCGCACAGGTGGAGGCGATGCGGTCCGAACGGCTCCACATCGGCGGGTTCTCGACCGGAACGGTGCCGTTCGCGGTGAACCTCGCGGGCGCGGTGCCGTTCTCGATCCAGGTGTCCGACGAGGGCGACTTCGGCTATCGGCTCTGGGCCATCACGCAGGCCGACAACGACGAGATAAACAGCGTCGAGGACTACGCGGGCAACACCATCGCCCACACCGAACCCACATCGAACTCGGGCAACCTCGCGCCGCGGGCGATCTTCGAGGACCAGTTCGGCGTCGTGCCGGGCGAGGACTACGAGGTCGAGTTCTCCGGGGGTCACCAGCAGAGCGCGCTCGGGGTCGCGAACGACGACTACGCCGGCGCGCCGGTGTGTAGCACCTGCTACGCCCGCGTGGTCGACGCCGACCAGATCGATCCGACCCAGATCAAGTGCGTGTTCGCGAGCCGGCCGTTCCCGACCACGGGGTTCTGTTACCGGTACAACCTCACGCCGGAGCTTCAGGAGGGGATCCGGGCGGCGTTCCTCGAGTACGACTACTCCGATACCTCGATCGCCGAGCAGTTCGAGGGCCGGGGCCAGTGGATCGACGTCGACTACGCCAGCGCGTGGGACGTGATCCTCACGATCCAAGAGGCCAACGAGGTCGAGTACGAGGAGGGCGAGATCGGCGAGTGACCGCCGGGCGGTCACCGCGGTCGGGGCCGAGGCCCGGCCGCGACGGATGCAACTTATTTATCATAGAAGAGCATTACGTTTCGGTAGCTGCCGAGAGCCGTATCGGGAGCGGGGGAGTGGACGCATGCTTACTGTCAGTGACTTACACAAGACCTACGAGACCGGCGACGAGGCGCTCGGGGGCGTCTCGATGGAGGTGTCGGGAAACGAGATCGTCGCCATCGTCGGCCCGAGCGGCGCCGGAAAGAGCACGCTCATCAGGTGTATCAACCGTTTGACCGAGCCGACCGCCGGGGAGGTGTGGCTCGACGACACCGAGATCACGGGCCTCGACACCGCCGAACTCCGGAAGGCACGGCGGGACATGGGGATGATCTTTCAGGAGTTCAACCTCGTCGAGCGGCTCACCGTGATGGAGAACGTCCTCTCGGGGCGACTCGGCTACACCAGCAACTGGAAGGCGCTCCGTCGGAAGTTCGCGGGCGAGGACGTCCAGCGCGCCTACGAAATCCTCGATCGAGTCGGGCTCGGGGGGTACGACAACAGCCGCGCCGACGAGCTGTCGGGGGGCCAGCGCCAGCGGGTCGGCATCGCGCGGGCGGTGATCCAGCGCCCCAAGATACTGCTGGTCGACGAGCCCACCAGCAGTCTCGACCCCGAGACCTCCCGGTCGGTGATGGAGCTACTGACCGACATCGCGACCGACGACGACATCCCCGTGCTGATCAACATCCACGAGATCGATCTCGCGATCGACTACGCCAACCGGATCGTCGGGCTCTCGGACGGCGAGGTCGTCTTCGAGGGGCCGCCCGAGGCGCTCGACGAGGAGGGTCGGGACGTGATCTACCGCGGCGGGGAGTCGCGAGTCGGCCGGGCGGCGCCCGACGAGACGACCGACTCGCTCACCACCGAGAAACGGGAGTGATGGGATGTCGCTCGAAGAGCAAACGTCGACCGAGTACGGCTCGTGGGAGCGTCCGAGCGCCTTCTACAACAAGTACATCAAGTGGGTCATCTACGGACTCATCGTGGTGTTCGTGGTCTGGAGCATGTGGGACATCCGGATCTCGTTCGCCCGGTTCGTCGCGGGGATCGACGCCGCGGTGGATCTGGTCCAGAACATGGTGCCGCCCGAGCTCACGCCCCGCAAGCGCGAACTCCTCGTCGAGGGGCTCGTCGAGAGCATCAACATGTCGATCGTGGCGACGGTCATCGGCATCCTGATCAGCCTCCCCGTGGGGTTTCTCGCGGCCGAGAACCTGATGCCGTCGTCGGTGTACTACGCCAGCCGCGGGGTGATCTCGATTTCGCGGTCGTTCCACGAGCTCATCGTCGCCATCGTCGCGGTCAAGGCGGTCGGGTTCGGCCCGCTGGCGGGCGTGATCGCGCTGTCGTTCAAGACCATCGGGTTCTTCGGGAAACTGCTCGCCGAGGAGCTCGAAGACATCGACAGCGGCCAACTCGACGCGATACGGGCGGTCGGCGGGAGCCGGTTTCAGGTGTTGCTGTACGGCGTCCTCCCGCAGGTGTTGCCGCGGATCGTCGGACTCAGCATCTACCGGTGGGACATCAACATCCGCCACAGCACCGTGGTCGGCATCGTCGGGGCGGGCGGGATCGGCGTGACCCTGCTCAACTCCTTCCAGAAGTACGATTACGACTTCAGCCTCACGATCATCCTCGCGATCGTCGCGATCGTTCTCGTGGGCGAGGCCGTCAGCGCGATCGTCCGCAGGAGGGTCCAGTGATGGCCGCAGAATCAGACGATCGCGAGTGGCGGCGGTTCTCGCCGACCCAGCGGGCGCTCCGCGCGCTCGGGGTCGGACTCGCCGTCGCCGCCTTCGCGGTCTCGTGGCGGGCGCTTGACATCAACTACGAGTACGCCGCGACCGCGCCGCGGGAGACCTACGATCTGCTCAGCCGGATGTACCCGCCCGACCTCGGGTACGTCACCGAGATCCTCCCGCCGCTGATCGAGACGATCCACATCTCGATCCTCGGGACCGCGTTCGCGGTCCTGATCTCGCTCCCGATCGCGTTCCTCGCGGCCGAGAACACCTCGCCGAACCGGGCGACCTACTACCTGGGGAAGTTCATCGTGTCGTTCACCCGGTCGGTGAACGTCATCATCTGGGCGCTCATCTTCGTGGTGCTGTTCGGGTCGGGCGCGCTCGCGGGCGTGCTGGCGATCGCGGTCCGGTCGATCGGGTTCACCGCGAAGCTCATCGCAGAGGGAATCGAGGAGATCGACCACGGGCAGGTCGAGGCGATCCGAGCCACCGGCGCGAGCCCGTTTCAGGTGCTGATGTACGCCATCGCGCCCCAGATCAAGCCCGCGTTCGTCGGCGTCTCGACCTACCGGTGGGACATCAACGTCCGGGCCTCGACCATCATCGGGTTCGTGGGCGCCGGCGGCATCGGAGTGGCGCTCACGACCAGCATCAACTCCTTCGCGTGGGACAACGTGCTGACGATCCTGATCGCGATCCTCGGCGTGGTCGTCTTCAGCGAGGTCTTCTCGGCGTACATGCGCCGGAAGGTCCGGTAGCGAGACCGCCCCGGACTCGGTCCCCGGCCCCTCGCGGGCCGGCGGAACTCAGACCGCGCCCGCGCCGTATCGCTGAAGCCCGTCGTAGTCGGCGATGAGCCCGTCGACCCCGGCCTCCTGTAACTGCTCGGCCTGCCGCCACGTCTGGACCGTCCAGACGTTGACCGCCCGGCCGGCGTCGTGGGCCTCCGCGATCAGGTCGACGTCGGCGAACGTCTCGGGTTCCTGACCGTCGTAGTATTCGTTCCCGAAGAAGTCGGTACCTCGGATCATGTTGCGCGGCGGGTGAAGCGCCTCGCAGTCGTACTCCTCGGTGATTGCCAGCCCCTCCTCGATGGAGTCCCAGAACAGAAACGCGATCGGGACGCCGTCGTCGACCTCCCGGACCGCCGCCAGCGCGCCCTCCTGGAACGACGAGACGAGCACCTCGTTGTCGTGGTCCGCGGCGATCGCGAGCGCGTCCTCGGCGAGGTCCATCCACAGTTCCGTCTGGGTCTCGAGCGCCTCGCCGTCGAGGTTCTCCGCGAAGCGGATATCCGCAGAGCCGGGGTTCTTGAACTCGATGTTCACGCCCACCTCCGACGGGATCGCCCGCATCGCCTCCCCGAGTCTGGGGATGGGCTCGTCGGTTCCCAGTACCCGGAGCTCGCGGAGCCGATCGGTCGGGGTCTCCCAGACGTACTGGTCGGCCATCCTCTCGGGGGCGTCGGTGAGCCGCCCGAGCGTGTCGTCGTGAAACACCATCACGTCGCCGTCGGCCGACGGCATGATGTCGATCTCGATCATGTCGGCCTTCACCCGGTCGGCGGTCGGCGGCGACTGGCCGGCGACCGACCCTCGGATCGCCCCGAGGGTGTTCTCCGGGTAGAGCCCGGCGAACCCGCGGTGGGCGACGAGCGACGCGGCGTCCGCGCCGCCTTGGGTCGGCGGCCGTCGCTCGGCGTCCGTCGACTCGTCGGCCCCGCTCGTAGCGCTCGCCGCTCCACCCACGAGAGATGCACCCGTCACTTTGAGGAACGTCCGTCGGGACAGTTCTTGTATTTTCCCCAGCATGACGCCCGAGCTACGCCGTCGCCGATAAAAGTAATTATTAATTCATAGTTTCGTGACCGGGCCGAATCTAACCCCGGACGCGGAGCGCGGTCGGGACCGGCGCGCCGAACGCTTATCCACTCGCGACCCGTACCGGTGGCCCAACGGATGAGCGACTACTCGGGGACGGACGGGAGTTCCCCATGACCTACGACGGTGCGGTGATCGACCTCGACGGCACGGTGTACCGGGGCGGCGACCTGCTCGCCGGGGCCGACGTCGGCATCGAGGCGTTGCGGCGCCGGACCGCCGTCGCGTTCGTCTCGAACAAGGCGATCGAGCGGCGCGCGGACTACGCCCGGAAGCTCACCGACCTCGGCGTCCCGACCGAGCCCGGAGAGGTGCTCAACTCCGGCGCGATGACCGCCGACCTGCTCGCCCGGGAGTACCCCGACCGCGCGGCGCTGGTGGTCGGCGAGGCGCCGCTGGTCGCCGACCTCGAAGCCGCCGGCGTCCGGGTCACCGAGACGCCAGCCGACGCGGGGGTCGTGGTCGCCTCGATGGACCGGTCGTTCGACTACGAGACGCTGACCGCGGCGATGAACGCCCTCGACGGCGACGCCGCGTTCGTCGCGACCAACCCCGACCGGACCTGCCCGGTCGCGGACGGCGAGATCCCGGACGCCGCGGGCATGATCGGCGCGATCGAGGGCGTCACCGGCCGCGAGCTCGACGCGGTCGCGGGCAAACCCTCGCCGACTGCGATGACCGCCGCGACGAACCTGCTCGAGGCCGACCCGGCCGACTGCCTGCTGGTGGGCGACCGGCTCGAAACCGACATCGAGATGGGCGAGCACGCCGGCATGACGACGGTCCTCGTGCTGACCGGCGTGACCGACGAGGCCGACCTCCGGGAGGCGACGGTCGAACCGGACTACGTGCTCGACTCGCTCGCGTCGATCGAGACGGTGCTGTGAGCCCGACCGACCGAACTCACTCGTCGGCCAGCGGCACCGTCAGGACGGGCACGTCGGCGGTCCGAACCACCTTCTCGGTCACGCTCCCGATGAGATACCGCTCGACCCCGCGGCGGCCGTGGGTCCCCATCACGACCAGATCGACGCCGTACTCCTCGATGTAGTCGAGGATCGTCTCGTAGGGGTCGCCCTGCAACACCACGTCCTCGACGTCGACGCCCCGGGCCTGGGCTCGCTCGACGACGTCGCCGACGATGTCCTCGCCTTCCTCGACCAGCACGTCGCGAGCACCGTCGTCGAGCGTGGTCGTGCTGTACTGGTTTGTGTCGGCGACGTACAGCGCGTGGACCGACGCGTCGTACGTCGACGCGATGTTGAGCGCGTTTTCGAGGGCGGCCTCGGTCCCCTCGCTACCGTCGGTCGGGAACAGAACTGTCTCGTACATGGAGGGTCATTCGGGTGATAGCCTTTTGACTGTTTCGCGCCGGTCGGTCCGGACGATCATTCCTCGATTTCCTCGGCGTCGACCAACTGGAACAGATCGTCGTAGTCGTCGGGGAGCTGGGCCCGGACCTGTTCGAGCTCGCTGCGGGCCACGAGCTCGCTCACCAGCCCGACCACCACGCGGCCGTAGTAAGCCGCGTCGGACTCGTCGACGTTCGCGCGGTCGGCGACCCGCTCGACGAACTCGCCGTAGTCGAAGCGCTGGCCCGAGTCGGCGGCTTCGAGGTAGTAGTCGACCTCCATCGGGAGCGGGCCCGCGAGGTCGGTGGCTTCGCCCGGCTGGAGGCGCTCGCCCAGCGTGGTCAGCACGGCTCGCGTCGCCCGAACGGCTCGGCTCTGCTCGGGCAGTTCGAGGCGGTTCTGGACCTGCCCCATGAACTCGTTGTACTGCATGCGTCCCGGTACCACTGTCGGGGTGAAAGGCGTGGCGGCAGGTCGAGGTCGGGACGGCGACGGTAAACCGGTATAAAGCCCGGTTACGGCTCTCGACGACCGAGAACGCCCGAATCGTTTTCCCGAGCGGGAGACGAACGATCTAGTATGTACGAACGCATACTCATTCCGACCGACGGAAGCGATGCGGTCGACCCCGCCGTCGAGCGAGCCATCGACCTCGCGTCGACGTACGACGCGGAGCTCCACGCGGTGAACGTCGTGAACCTCGCGTCGCTGTCGACCGAGATACACACGCCGGCGGTCATCGAGTCGTTCGAAGAACAGGGCGAAGTGGCGGTCGAGGCTATCGCCGAACGGGCGGCCGACGCCGGCGTCGAGGACGTGGCGACCGAAGTGATCCACGGCACGCCACAGCGGACGATCCTCGACTACGCCGACGACCACGACGTCGACATGATCGTGATGGGGACTCACGGCCGGTCGGGGCTGAATCGCTACCTCCTCGGGAGCGTGACCGAGAAGGTGGTTCGGACCGCCGACGTGCCCGTCCTGACGGTGCGAACGAGCGAGTCGACCGAGGAGTAGCCCGCCGTCTCGGCGCCGGGGCCGACCCGCCGGCTCAGTCCTCGGCGGCCTCGGCGACCGCGGGCTCGCCGTGTTCGACGTCGGTGCCGAGCACGTCGAGGAACTGCGAGAGCCACTCGACGTGGTCGCCCCAGTCCCGGCCGGTGACGAGGTTACCGTCGGTGGTCACGCCGTCGTAGTACTCGCCGCCCGCGCCCTCCACGTCGGCTTCGAGCGCGGAGTACGCCGAGCAGGTCCGACCCTCGATCACGTCGGCCGCCGCGAGGATCTGGGCGGCGTGACAGATGGCCGCGACCGGCTTGTCGGCCTCGAAGAAGTGGCGGACGGTCCCCAGCACCTCGTCGTGGGTCCGGAGGTACTCGGGCGCGCGCCCGCCGGGCAACACCAGTCCGTCGTACGCCGCCGGGTCGATCTCGTCCATCGCGGCGGTCACCCGAAAGTCGTGGCCCCGCGACTCGACGTACGTCTGGTCGCCCCGGAAGTCGTGGACCGCGGTCTTGACCGTGTCGCCCGCGTCTTTCTGGGGGCAGACCGCCTCGACCTCGTGGCCGACCGCCTGAAGCGCCTGAAACGGCACCATTATCTCGTAGTCCTCGCCGTAGTCGCCGACGATCATCAGTAGCCGCTTGCCGGACATAGTGACAGGTACTACCACCCACAGGACATAATAGCTATCGCCGGTCACCGCTCGCGTCCGGAGAGCCACCGCGCCAGCCGACCGATCCCCACCGAGAGCCGCCCGAACAGGAGCTTGAGCCGGTCCTCGATCGGATCGGGGAAGTACCGGGCCGAGGCGACGAAGCGCGCGATCGGACCCACGGGGTACCGGGCCCTCGGGTCGGCGTCAGTCGCCGCCCGGAGGATCTCGGCGGCGACCCGCTCGGGGGTCACCGCGAACCGCTCGCTACCGACCCCGACGCCGCGTTCGAGCACGGCGTACGTCCCGGCGTACTCCGCGGTGCGGTCGTCGGGGTCGGGGAGCCGATCGCGGGCGGCCGCCGCGAAGTCGCTCGACACCCACGCCGGTTCGACCGCCGCCACGCCGACCGCGTCGGTCTCCATCCGGAGCGCGTCGGTCAGCCCCCGAAGCCCGAACTTGGCGGCGCTGTACGCGCCGAGCCCGGGGAACGCCGACCGCGAGACCACGCTGGAGACGTTCACGATCGTCCCGCCGGTCGCCCGGAGGTGGGGCAACGCCGCCCGGGCCATCCGGCGCGGGCCGTGGAGCACCACGTCGACCTGCCGGACGGCGGCGGCCTCCAGGACGTCCTCGATCGGCCCCGGCGCGGCGTAGCCCGCGTTGTTGACCAGACAGTCGAGCCGACCGGCGGCCTCGACCACGCGCTCGACGCCGTCGCGACACGCCTCGGGGTCGGAGACGTCGAGCCGGAACGTCTCGCAGTCCGGGAGGCCCGCCAGCCCCTCGGCGTCGACGTCGGTCGCGTACACCCGCCAGCCCGCCTCGCGGAACGCCCGCGCGGTCGCTCGCCCGATGCCCGACGCGGCGCCCGTGATGAGGACCACTCGCATACCCGCGATTCGGGCACGGTCGGTTAGGACCTTCCGGAACGGAGCGGTCGCTCGCGGACTATCGTTCGAAAAAAACGGACAGCGCCGCCGACCGCCGACCACCGTCGAGAGAACAGCTCAGGCCGCCGCGTAGGCGTCGTCGTCGGCTTCGAGCAGTTCGTGGTAGCGGTTTCGGATCGTGACCTCGCTGACCTGCGCGACCTCGCTGACCTCGGCCTGGGTGACCTTCTCGTTGGTCAGGAGCGGCCCCGCGTAGATGGCGGCCGCGGCGAGCCCGACCGGCGACTTCCCGCTGTGGAGCCCCTTTCGCTTCGCGTTGCGCAGGAGCTCGCGGGCCCGGCGCTCGCTCTCGTCGGAGATGCCGAGGTCGCTGGCGAACCGCGCGACGTAGTCTTCGGGGTCGGCCGGCTGGATCTGGAGGTTGAGTTCGCGGACGATGTAGCGGTAGGTCCGCTTGAACTCCATCTCGTCGATCCGGCTGACGTTCGCGACCTCGTCGATCGACCGAGGCGTCCCGGTCTGTCGGGCGGCGGCGTACAGCGACGCGGTGGCGACGCCCTCGATCGAGCGGCCGGGCAGGAGATCCTCGTCGAGCGCGCGCCGGTAGATGACCGAGGCGGTCTCCCGAACGTCCTCGGGAAGGCCGAGCGCGGAAGCCATCCGGTCGATCTCACCGAGCGCCTGCTTGAGGTTGCGCTCTTTGGAGTCGCGGGTCCGGAACCGCTCGTTCCACTTGCGGAGCCGTTGCATCTTCTCGCGCTGGCGCGAACCGAGCGAGTTGCCGTAGGCGTCTTTGTCCTGCCAGCCGATGTTGGTCGACAGCCCCTTGTCGTGCATCATCTTCGTGGTCGGGGCGCCGACCCGGCTCTTCTGGTCTTTCTCGGCCGCGTCGAACGCCCGCCACTCGGGGCCGCGGTCGACGGAGTCCTCTTCGACGACGAGGCCGCAGGCCCCACAGACGGTCTCGCCGTGCTCGCTGTCGGCGACGAGATCGCCGCCACACTCCGGACAGGTTTCCTCGCGCTCGGGGGCCCGCTCCTCGTCGGTTCGTTCCTCGTTCGATACGTCGGTCTGCTCGCTGTAGCTCTGGATGCGTGTACTCGTCATGGTGGTGATGGGTGGGCGGGGACTACCGGGAGGAGGAGAAACCCTGAAGAATCTCCGGGAGTCCTGCTTCCTAACTCTCAGTAAGGGCGACAACTACTTAAAGATTTCGCCCATGTGTGTGAGTGGCGCACAGTATCGGACCCGCGAGACGCCGGCGTCGTGGCGGATTACTTCGGGATTTAGAGGCATTTCAGGCCGGTATCTCTGAGTCGACCGTCCTCGGAAGCCCGAACGCAGTTGTGTTCTTATTATGCAAAACTACCCCTCGTCGCGGAGCGACGCCATCGCGGCCTCGTCCGAGACCTGCTCGAACGACCGGTAGAACCGACCGACGGCGTCGAACTCCGGCGGCGACTCGACGCAGACGACCTCGTCGGCTTCCGCCCGGACCGTCGCCAGCGAGCGCGGCGACGCGACCGGAACCGCGAGGGTCACGCGGTCGGCCCCCGCCGCCCGGACCTGCCCGAGCGCCGCGATCGCGGTCGCCCCCGTCGCGAGGCCGTCGTCGACCACGAGGACGCGCCGGCCGTCCAGATCCGGGAGTTCGTCGGTTCCCCGATAGCGAGAGAGCTTCTCGCGGGCGAGCTCGGCTTCCCGGCGGCGCTCGCGCTCGAAGTACGCGTCGGTCGCGCCGGTCGCCGCCACGAGATCGTCGTTGCGCCACGCCGTGCCGTCGCTCGCCACCGCGCCGAGCGCGACCTCGGGGTCGTCCGGGGCGCCGATCTTCGAGGCGACCACCACATCGAGGGGCGCCCCGAGCGCGTCGGCCACGGCGCGCGCGACCGGGACGCCGCCCCGCGGGATTCCGAGCACCACGTCAGCGGTCACGCCGCGGTCGGCGAGCGCGTCTGCGAGTCGCCGTCCAGCGTCGGTTCGGTTCTGGAACATCCTATCTGTGTGTCGCGGTACCGATTCGCATAAATCTGAGCGTGCTGGCGACGCTGGTGGCCGTCGAGAGGACAAAACCCATATAACCTAATTCGATGTACACGAGTGCATGGCGTCTGACCAGACCGGGTTCTCGCGGGCGTGGTTGGTACGCGGCGTGGTGTTGGTTCTCATCGTGTCGCTGATCGCCCCCTCCGCGGTCTCCGCGTTCACCTACGAACCGACGAACCTCCAGAAAGGAACGATCGAATCGCCGGCCGACGGAACGACCGTCATCTCGATACAGGGATTCAAGTTCGCCGGGCAGTCGAACGGCAAGAAGCCCGCTCGCCTCGTCGGGGTGGGGCCGCAGGGCGACGTCGAGTGGATCCACAACGGGTCGAACAACGACGTGACGTGGTTCTACGACGTCGACCCGCTCGACAACGGGAACCTGCTGGTCACCGGCACCAGAAAGGGCGGAACCACCATCTACGAGTACAACCCCGAGACCGACGAGCGGGTCTGGGCCGAGCGCTTCGACGACGTTCACGACACCCACGACGCCGACCTCATCAACAACGGCACCGAGTTGCTGGTCGCGAACATGCGCAACTACAACACGACCAGCGAGACCAACGAGGATCGGATCTTCATCTACGACCGCGAGCAAGGAGAGATTACGTGGGAGTGGCAGTTCGACGACCACACCGACTGGACCGAAGATCAGGGCGGGACGTACGCCGCCGAGGCCCCGAACAACGACTGGACCCACGTCAACGACGTCGACAAGATCGACGACGGCCGGTATCTGATCTCGCCGCGCAACATGGATCAGGTGATGGTGATCAACCGCTCCACCAAGGCGATCGACATGCGCCTCGGGAGCGACGACGACTACGACGTGATGCACGAACAGCACAACCCCAAGTACCTCGAAAGCGAGAACGGGACGCCGACCATCACCGTCGCCGACAGCGAGAACGACCGGATCGTCGAGTACGCCAAGCGCGACGGCGAGTGGAAAGAGACCTGGAAGCTGGGGTCGAGTCAAGTGTTCAACTGGCCCCGCGACGCCGACCGGCTCCCGAACGGGAACACGCTGGTCGTCGACTCGAACAACCAACGCATCATCGAGGTCACGCCGACCGGCGAGGTCGTCTGGGAGTTCTACGCGCCGTGGGCCCCCTACGACGCCGAGCGCATGCATCTGGGCGACGAGCCCGACGGCCCGACCATCGCCGATCAGGACGCCGAAGGCGAGTACACCGTCAACGGGAGCGCGGGACTGACCCCCGGCACCGGCGACCGGCTGACCTTCTCGCAGTGGATGAGCAGTTCGTTCGCCGGCACCGCCATCAGCGGCCCGGTCGACGCGTTCGCGAACCGCTGGTCGAAGATCGCGCCGTGGATCCGGCCGGTCTGGATGGGACCGTGGGACTTCGTGGGCGTGGTCGGCGCGGCCCTCCTGCTGGTCGGCTGGGGGCTGGCCGAACTGCTCTACAACCGTAATCGCATCACGAACGGCGTTCGCGAGCGGCTCGCGTAGCCGCCCGCCGGCGGGTCGTTACTCCCCCGTATTTCGCTGTCGAAGCCACGAGTCGAGACAGCCGTCGCTACAGAAGTGGTACGTCGTCGCCGTCACGTCGCCGAACTCGTTCACCGCGTCCTCGCGGAACATCGGGTGGGCCTCGAACAGATCGGTGAGTTCGCCGCACCCCACGCAGGCGGCGTACTGCGAATCGGCCTCCCCGTCGAAGGCGCCGTACAGTTCTGGCATGCGACCGCTACGCCGGCCCCGGCCGTAGCTCTGTCGCCCGGGTCGGTCGCCGGCGGTCAGTCGGTCGCGGGCTCGGCCGGCTCCTCGGACGCCGGATCGGACTGGCGCCGGTCGAGAAACTCCATCACGGGGTAGGCCGCGATGCCGTGGACGAACACCGACGTGAGCACGACGAACCCCAGAATCGCCCAGAGCTTCTCCTGGGCGATGAGGAGCTGAATCTCGCCGAACGACGCCTCGTTCAGCGCGTACGCGAGGTAGTAGAACGACCCGATCCCCCGGATGCCGAACGACGAGATGACCAGCCGTTCGCTCCACGGGACCGACGCGCCGAGCAGGCCCACGAGCCCCGCGAGCGGCCGGACCACGAACAGGATCGCCAGCCCGACCCCGGCGTCGGTGAGCGTCAGGGGGTCGAGCAGTCCGCCGACGATCGCCCCGCCGAACAGCACCAACACCACCGCCATCAGCAGTCGCTCGATCATCACGCCGAAGTCGTGGAGATCGACGTAGTAGTCGTGTTCCCACTCGTAGTGGCGCAGTTCGAGGGCCGCGACGAACACCGCGATGAAGCCGTATCCGCCGAGGATCTCGGTGACGCCGTAGGTCACCAGCGTCGCGGTGAGCGCCTCGGCGCCGGCCATCACGTCCGCGAGGTCGGTGGTCGTGGTGAGTTCGAGGTCCGTCTGGGTCCCGAAGACGACCCGGGCCAGTAGCTGTCCCAGCACGTAGCCCATCACGACGCCGACGAGGATCTCGTAGGCGACCGCCAGCACCGCCCAGTCGACCAGCCACCCCAGCGACGCGGTGCCCGATGCGCCCGCCATCGCGATGGCGAGGTAGGTGAACGGGAACGCGAGCCCGTCGTTGAGCCCCGCCTCCGAGGAGAGCGCGAACCGGACCTCGTCTTCTTGGTTCCCCGGATCGATCTCGTCGTCGGTCTCCTCGGTCGGCTCGGTCGCGCCCACGTCGGAGGCCAGCACGGGGTCGGTGGGTGCGACGATCGCCCCGAGCAGGACCGCGGTCGCGGGGAGAGTTCCGACGACCCACAGCCCGAGCGCGGCCGTGACGAAGATCGTCAGCGGCATCACGATCAGGAGGAGCCGCCAGGTCAGCCCCCACGACCGGAAGCTGAACGGCCGATCGAGCTTCAGCCCGGCCCCCATGAGCGCGACGATGACCACGAGTTCGGTGAGCCGCTCGGTCACCGCCGGGTTCGCGACCGGGTCGGGCGCCGGGACCCCGATCGGGAGCGCGAACAGCACCATCCCGGCGATCACGTAGAGGATCGGGAACGACAGCGGCTTGTCGGAGACGAGCCGCGGCAACACGACGGCGCCGAGGACCGCGAGCCCTACGAGTATCTGGACGATTGCGTAGGTGGCCATTTTTCTCTCAGTGTATTACAGATCCGGGTAAAGCTCCGTCGGCCGTTCGAGCCCCGAGCAGGAGGCCCACCGCGGCGAGCACTTCGGCACCCGGATCGCCAACCCCGACTTCCGGACGTTCGCCGAGAGCTTCGGCGTCGAGGCCTACCGCCCCGACGACTGGCCGGGGCTGACCGCGGCCCTCGGAGCCGGGGTCGAGGGCGACGAGACGACCCTGATCGAGGTGCCCTTCGAGTGAGTCAGCGGTCGGCGTCCAGCGCGGCCGCCCGCGACTCGGCGGTCGCGGCGATCGACGCCGGCGCCGTGAACGCGATCCGGACCTCGTCGCCGCGGTAGTCGACGTCGTCGACCGACGCCCGCTCGTAGAGCCACGACACGAGTCGCATCGCGTCGTCGCCGCTCGGCGCCGCGATCTCGACCGATCGGCGCTCGGAGAGCGCTTCGGAGATCCGGGCCCCGAGCGCGTCGAGGTTCTGGCCCTCGATTGCGCTCACCGCGACCGGGTCGGCCGGGAGCGGGGCGTCGGACGCGGCCGCCACCTCGGCGACCGCCTCGCGGCGCGCGGCCAGCTCGTCGGGATCGAGCAGGTCGGCCTTGTTCAGCACCGCGACGAGTTCGCCGTCGGCGTCGGCGAGGCGGTCGCAGGTCGTCGCTAATTTCGTGCGGAGCCGGGCGGGCGGGTCGCCGGCGTCGGCGACGACCGCGACGCACTCGGCGCTCGCGGTCACCGACAGCGTCCCGTGAAACGACTCGACCAGCTCGTGACTCAGTCCCTCGACGAACCCCACGGTGTCGGTCACTAGCGTCGGGCGGCCGTCGATCGTCGCCCGCCGGGTCGTGGTGTCGAGCGTCTCGAACAGCCGGTCTTCGATCTCGGCCGTGGCGTCGAGGTCGGCGTGGTCGGGGTCGCGGGCCGAAAAATCGAGGTCGTCGGCGAGCCGGTGGAACAGCGTCGACTTGCCGGCGTTGGTGTAGCCCGCCAACGCGACGTACTCGAACCCCTCCTCGCGGCGCCGGTCGCGGCGCGCGGCCGCCTCGTCTCCGAGCGCCTCGATCTTCCGGGTCAGTTCGTCGAGTCGGTCGAGCACGTCGTAGTACCGGGTGCCCGACTCGGTGCGTCGGTTCATCGCCTGTTCGTCGCTTCGCTCGCGGATGCGCGGGAGCCGCCACGCCAGTTTGGCGCGCTCGACCTGCAGGGTCGAACGCCTGTCGCCGGCCCGCGCCTCGAAGATGTCGAGCACGAGCCGATGGCGGTCGAGCACCCGCGTGCCCTCGGGGCACAGCGCGGCGAGTTCGACCGTCTGGGTCGGCGTGAGTTCGTTGTCGAAGACGACGGTGTCGGCGCCCGTCGCCGCGACCGTCTCGGCCAACCGCTCGGCCTTGCCGCGCCCGAACTCGTAGGTCGAGTCCGACCCGCGGCGCTGGGTCAGTTCGGCGACGACCGCGTAGCCCGCCGACCGGGCGAGCCCGCGGATCTCGTCGGTGTCGATGGTGCCGGCGTCTGCGCGCTTCGCGACGACTGCGTCTCGTGATTGCATGGATGTGTGGTGTGCGGTGGCGTTCGCTCGTCGCTACCCCGACAGTTCGCTACGACCGACTGGACCTGCGGACTCAGACCGGGGTCCGCGAGGGGAGGCGACGGCGCCACGCGAGCGACTCGACGGAAGTCACGGACGCGGCGCTCGGGCCTCGGAGCCACGGATGAACCCGGTCACCGCGAGAGGAGAACGGTCTTCATACGACCTGTCACGGTGTTGTCGGGTGACCGGGATAAGCGTTGGGGCGACTGCCGGCCGATCGGGAACTGCGGCGGCGTCGGGACCGCGCTCGGTGGCCGACGTTTCTCCGCGGACTCGGGTGATAGGCACTCTTTGTCGGGTCGCAAGCCGTCACTACCGTCAAAAGATACTTAGCCGATTTCGCCGAACGTTCCCACGAGATTCCGCGCGGGGGGTCGCGCGGGGGAGTGGGGAATTTCATGACACGAACACGAACGAGTGTACTGTTGACGGTGCTTCTCGTCGGTGCGTCGCTGACGGCGGGAGTAACGAGTGCCGGAATCGGGTATCAGGCGCAGGACGACGACGCCGACGAGGTGGCCGTCGAATCCGACGAAGTGTTCTGGCAGGGCCAGTTCCTGGAGCTGAGCGCCGGGGAGGCGAACGCCAGCGAAGTGTGGTCCGTGCGGAACGTCGACGACGGCGAGGTCGGCGGACTCGTCACGCAGGTCTTGCTCGACGACTCGGGCTCGGCGACGTTCGGCACCAGCGGGCTCGACGGCCAGTACGTGGTCGTCGACGAGCAGGGCGAGCCCGTCGCCTTCGAGAACGGCACCGCCGTCGGACGGGCGGACGTGAGCGGCGCCGACTGGGAGGTCGCGGTCCAGACGCTCAACGCCACCTTCGACGAGACGACGGTCCGCAACGACGACAGCGACGACGCCAGAGCCGACCTGCAGATCGAGTCCAACCGGGCGGAGTACCCGCTCCGGTTTTTCTCCGAGGACATGAGCGCCGAGGAGCTCGCTGACGTGTTCGCCAACGTCGAAGTGCGGGACGGACAGGCGGTCGCCACCCGGACGGTCGGCGACGACACCGCCTTCGACGCGAACTTCAGCGGCGTCGAGGCCGGCACGTACAACGTGACGGTGGCGGCGGCCGACGCCTCGGCGCGCGACACCGCCGGCATCGTCGTCTCCGAGCCGGTCGAGGGCTCGGCGTCGCTCGCGAACGCGACCGTCGTCGAACAGCGCGGCGACGTGGCCCGGTTCAACGTCACGCTCGACGGTACCGACGAGGCGACCGTCACGGTCGGCTCGCGCGACCTCGGTTACCTCGCTCGGTTCGGCGTCGTCGACGAGGACGACGACGGGGAGGTCGCGGTCGACCTCAACACCTATCTCGCGGGCCAGCAGAACCAGTCTGGCGTCTCGGCGGTCGGCGAAGACAACGTGACCGGCTACGAGCTTCAGACCGATCCGATCCCCGGCCGGCTCGACGCCGCGACGTATCCGATCCGGACGTACGTCGGCGGCCAGCAGACCGGTGTCGGGACGATGATCCTCGAAACCGCGTCGGTCGACGGCGTGCGGGTGTGGACCGCTCCGGACGTGGGCGAGATCGAGAGCGCCTCACAGCTGACCGACGTCGTGGCCGAGGACGACGACATCGCCTATCAGGACTTTGCGATCGTGGAGCTCCGGGCCTCCGGGATCGGGGGGTACGTCGAGAACGTCTCGGAGCTCAACAACGAGGAGACGGGGCTCTCGATGGCGCTCACGCGCGGCGTCGAGATGAACGTCCCCGAGACCGAGGTGTCGCTCGATCGGGCGACCCTGATCCGGGCCGAGGACACCGATCAGCTGTTCCTGGTGTTCGACACGACCCGGCTCGAAGAGGGCGCCAGCTACACGGCGAACTTCACGGTGACCGAGCGGAACCCGTACGTCTCCGCGGAGAACGCGAGTTCGTACACCGCCAACTTCAGCGTCGTCGAGCGAACCGCCTCGTTCGACGAGCCCGTCCGAGTGTCGGCGTCGAGCGACGCCGCCGTCACCGGTAGTAGCACGGTCGCACCGGGCACCGAGCTGACCGTCGCGGTCGAGAGCGTCGGCGCCGAGCCCTTCTTCGACCGCCAGACCGTCGAGGTCGGCCCGGACGGCGCGTGGGAGGCCGCCTTCGATCTCTCGGGGGTCGCGAACGCCACCGAGTTCACCGCGACGATCGACGAGCCGGCCGCAAACGCGACCGGTGTCGTCGTGACCGACGCTGACGCCGACGCCGAGGAGACGACCACCGAGGCCGAAGACGAAGACGCGACGGAGACGACCGCGGCCGACGGTGAGGAAGACGAGACGACCGAAGCAGAGGAAACGACCGAAGCAGAGGAAGCGGAAGACGAGACGACTGAAGCCGACGCCGAAGCTGAGGAGACGACCGAAGCAGAAGAAACGACCGAAGCCGACGCCGAAGCTGAGGAGACGACCGAAGCCGACGCCGCCGAGGAGACGACCACCGAGGAGGAGGTCGCCAGCGCGTCGACGCCCGGGTTCGGTCCCGTGGCCCTCGTGATCGCGGGCGCGCTCGCGCTCGTCGTCGCGGCGCTCGTCGGCCGGCGCTGACCGCCGCGTCTCCGAGCGCCCGATTCACGCGGGGGTCGGCTCACCGAACGGTCTTGTAGGTCCGGACCGAACACCGACCCATGGGGGAGAGTACCACGAACGCGACGGTGTTCGAATGCCGCGAGTGCGGGTCGGTGTCGCTGGGCGACTCGGAGACGACCTGCTGTGGCGCCGAGATGGTCTCGGCCGACGCGACGCCGGTCGAGCACCCGGAGCTCGCGGTCGTGCTCCGGGAGGTGTTCGGCGTCTCGCGGACCGGTCTCACGATCTGTGTCTGCCTGATGGAGGCGGGCGACTCGACCGCCGCCGAACTGGCCGATCGGCTCGATCTCGATCGCAGTACCGTCGCGAGACAGCTCAACCACCTGGTCGAGATCGGCCTGTTGGACAAGCGCCAGCGACTGCTGACCGGCGGCGGCTACGTCCACGTCTACTCGCCGGTCGAGGTCGAGGAGGTGCGAGAGCGCCTCACCGTCGGTCTCTACGCGTGGGTCGCGGAGGCGCTCGATCTGGTCGAGGAGATCGACCGCCGAAAGGTGAAGGCGCTTGCCCGGTCGGACGGCGGCGAGGAGGCCGCCGGCATCTACTGGGACGGGTAGCGCTTTCGCCGGCGGTGCGCCCGCGATCGACCGAACGTGTTCGGGCATGTGCTTTCGGTGACGGCGCTCGTAGGGGACGTATGGGAACGACCGAGCACGACCACGACGGCGTCGAACCGATAACCCAGACGGTCCACGACAACTCGTGGTCGGCCAACTTGGAGCATCCCCGCCACGCCGAGAGCCGGGGCCTGCTCGTCGAGCAGGCGCTGTCGGCGATCGAGCACACCGCGCCGGGCCACCACGTCAACCTCGTGACCCACGGCGACCACGGCCACCCCGAGACGTACCTCTACGAGGCCCTCGACGCGGCCGAGGCCGATCTCGACTGGGAGTACGTCGAGCAGTGTGGTTGTGGCGGCCACGTCACGCGGGTCCACGTCGAGTAACGCTACTGGCGGACGTACAGGATCGCGATCCCGGCCACGAGGAAGAGGAGCCCCCAGTACAGCGAGTCGTACGGGAGCACCTTGAGCAGGAGGGTGACGATGCCCGAGGAGAGCAACGACCAGCCGACCGTCGTCTGATATGCCATACGAGGTAATCGGCCCGGAACACATTAGGCTTCACGGGCGCGCGAACGGATCTGACCGCCCTACGCGGAGACCGACGAGGCGGTTTCGAGGTGGTCGTCTTCCCACTCGCGGCGGGCCTCGATCTCGCGGTGGCCGCGTTCGGTCAGCGCGTAGTAGTTGGTGCGGCGGTCGCGCTGGCCCTTCTCGACCAGTCCCTTGTCGACTAACGTGTCGAGGTTGGGGTAGAGTCGGCCGTGGTGAATTTCTTTCTCGTAGTAGGTCTCGAGTTCCTCTTTGATCGCGAGCCCGTGCGGTTCGTCTTTGCCGACGACGGCGAACAACAGGTCGCGCTGGAAGCCCGTCAGGTCGTACATGATGTCTCAATTCGTATTAGTAATCGTATAATTATAAACCTGACGGCCGTTAAAATCTGTTGTTCGAGTCGGCTCGACGAAGGGGAGCGACGCCGACCGCGGCGCGCGCCCGACGGCCGCGACCGGGAGCGGGCCGAGCGTTCAGGCACCGTATAACAATACCCCGCTGTGGTGTCGTCGCTGGTAGGAACTGTCGGAGCCGGAACGTCCGGCGACCACTCACGAGTCCACCATGAAGTACCTGTTCTTCACGAACACGCCGGCGCAGGTCCACCAGTACCGCAACGCGGTCGCGGAGCTCCGGGACCGCGGTCACGAGGTGCTGGTCCTCGCGCGGGAGTACGGCTGTACCGAATCGCTTCTCGACTACTACGACGTGCCCTACGAGCGCTACGGGAGCGCCGAGACCGCGAAGTTCTCGCTGTTGCGCCAGCTCCCGAAACACTACGCCCGGATCGCGATCGCGGCGCGGCGGTACGACCCCGACTGCGTCTTCGGTCGCGGGTCGTACGCCGCGCTGGCGGGGGCGGTCGCCCGCGCCCCGGTCGTCCTCGTCGACGACTCGGAGACGACCGACCTCGACCACGCCGTCTCGAAGCCGTTCACCGACGCCTTCCTCACGCCCCACACCTTCGAGAAGGACCTCGGCGAGAACCACTACGAGTTCCGCGGGTTCAAAGAGCTCGCCTACCTCCACCCCGAGACCTACGAGGCCCAGACCGACATCCGCGAGGCGCTCGGGGTCGGCGACGACGAGCCGTACGTCCTCGTCCGGCTCAACGCCTTCGGCTCGCACCACGACGTGGGCCGCGAAGGGTTCGGCCCCGACCAGCGCCGGCGACTCGTCGAGGCGCTCGCCGAGCGCGCGACGGTGTTCGTCTCCGACGAGGGCGGCGAGATGGACCTCGCGGAGACTCCGGCCCGCCCGTACGACCTCCACCCGGCCCTGCTCCACGACGCGCTCGCGGAGGCCGACCTGCTGGTCGCCGACACCCAGACGATGGTGACCGAGGCCGCCCTGCTCGGGACGCCGGCGATCCGATCGAACTCCTTCGTCGGCGACGACGACATGGGGAACTTCGTCGACCTCGAACGCCACGGGCTCGTCTACAACCTCCGGGAGTTCGACGCGGTGCTGGCGGCCGCCACCGACCTGCTCGACGACCCCGACACGGGCGCGCGCTGGCGGCGGATCCGCGACGACTACCTCGAAGACAAGGTGAACCTCACCGCGATCGTGGTCGGCGTCGCCGAGAACCTCGATCGGCTCGAGACGGCCGCGGTCGGCGGACTGGAGCGGGTCGGGGACCTGACCCACCGCGGCGGCGCCCGCGAGAGCCCGCTCCCGTTCGACCCCGAGCGGGTCCGAAGCGACGGTGGCGAGCGATGAACGTCCTCAACCTCGTCTCGAACGCCGACGCCCGGTTTTTCGAACAGCAGACCGCGGCGCTCGAAGCCCGGGGCGTCGACTGCGAGGTGACGACGCCGCCGGGCGACCACCGCGCACGCGAGGACGTGACCGAGCGGTCGCCGGCCGACTACCTCCGGTTCGTCCCGCTGGCGGTCCGGGAGTCGCTCGACGGCTACGACCTCGTCCACGCGAACTACGGGCTGACCGCGCCGATGGCGCTCGCGCAGGTCCGTCTCCCGGTGGTGCTCTCGCTGTGGGGCACGGACCTGATGGGCGGGTACGGCTGGCTCTCGAAGGCCTGTGCGCGGTTCTGCGACGCGGTCATCGTGATGACCGACGAGATGGCCCGGGAGCTCGAGGCGCCGTGCTACGTGATCCCCCACGGCGTCGACACCGACCGGTTCGCCCCCGAGCCGACCGCGGCGGCGCGCGAGGCGGTCGGCTGGGACCGGGACGCCCGACACGTCCTCTTCCCGTACCCGCCCTCCGACGACGTGAAGGATCTGCCCCGCGCCGAGCGCGTCGTCGAGCGCGCGAGCGACCGGGTCGACGCCCCCGTGGAGTTGCAGGTGGTGTACGGCGTCCCCCACGCGGAGGTGGCGACCTACATGAACGCCGCCGACGCCCTGCTGTTGACCTCGAAGCGCGAGGGCTCGCCCAACGCGGTCAAGGAGGCGATGAGCTGTAACCTCCCGGTCGTCTCGACCGACGTGGGCGACGTGCGCGAGCGCCTCGACGGCGTCTCGCCGGCGACGGTCAGCGACGCAGACGAGGAACTGATCGCGGGACTGGCCGACGTCCTCGTGGACCCGCGGCCCTCCGACGGCCGGGCGGTGGCGCGCGAGATCAGCCTCGAACGCATGGGCGAGCGCATCGAGACCGTCTACGAGTCGGTGCTGTAGCCGGGCGGACGCCCCCCGGGCCTCGACGAGCGCCGCGGCGACGCCGACGACCGTTCTACCGAACATATTTATACCGTAAATGGTATTCTTGGGACGACTGAAACGAAGCGAGACACGGACCGTTCGCCGACCGACACGCTGTTCGACCCACTATGACCGAGCTACTCGACGACTGGACTCCCGACGAAGCGGCCACGCGCATGGCCGATCAACTCTGTGCGGGGTTTCGGGCGCACGATCGCGGGGACCGCGAGGAGGCGATCGAGGCCTTCTGGACGGTCGACTCGCGGCAGTTCCCGCACCTCGACAGAGAGACCGCCCGCCGCGCCGCGGTCGCGTACGTCGACGCCCTCTGGGCGAAAGACGAGATCGAACGCGCCCACTCAGACGGCGAAGCGATAGACCGGTCGTCGCTGGCCGACGCCGACTGGCAACCGGTCTACTCGCGATTTCGCGATCGGGCCTCGATCGCCGGGATCGACCCGACGTACGCCGACGCGAGCACGCGCGCCTGGAAGAACCACAAGATCGGCGGCGACTACTGGACGCCGATCCAGCGCGCCCAGATGTACGAGCTCCGGGCGGCGATCGGAGACCCCGAGTACCCCCACAAGCCACGCCACGGCCAGTCGGGGTTCGGTCCAGAACCCAGCCGGTACGCGCTGGCTGTCGAACTCCACGACATGCACTCGGCGGACCGCTGGAGACAGGCAAAGCGGACGATGGTGCCGTACTTCGAGCGGATACTGAGGGGCCACGACGATGTCTGAGTTCACGTCCTCGCCGGGCGAGCGCGATACGGACGGCGCCGAGCCGTCGGCCCAGGACGACCCGATCGCGATCCTCGTGGTCGACGACGACGAAGACCTCGCGGAGCTGACCGCGACGTACCTCGAACGCGCCCGAGACGACTTCGACGTCGGGACCGAGACCGGGGTCGCTCCGGCGCTCGATCGACTCGAAGACGACCGGATCGACTGCGTGGTCAGCGACTACGACATGCCCGGGATGGACGGGCTGACGTTCCTCGACGCGGTCCGGGACCGATACCCCGACCTCCCGTTCGTGCTGTTCACGGGCAAGGGAAACGAGGAGATCGCCTCGGAAGCCATCTCGGCCGGCGTGACCGACTACCTCCAGAAGGGGTCTGACACCGGTCAGTACTCGGTGCTGGCGAACCGCATCGCCAACGCCGTCGAGCAGTACCGGGCGAAGCGGGCGGTCGAACACACCCGCAAGCGGTTCGACAAGCTGGTGCACAACTCCACCGACGTCATCTCGATCATCAGCGCCGACGCCCGGTTCGAGTACCTCTCGCCGTCGGCCGAGCGAATCCTGGGCTACGACCCCGAGGAGATGGTCGGCGAGTACATCTTCGACTACGCCCACCCGGAGGACCGCCAGCAGGCGATGGAGCGGTTCTTCGAGTCGGTCCAGGACCCCGACCAGCGCCCGGTGGTCCAGTTTCGGTTCAAACACCCCGACGGCTCGTGGCCGGTGCTCGAATCCCGGGGTCGGAACCTCCTCGACGACCCCCACATCGAGGGGTTCGTGGTCAACAGCCGGGACATCACCGAGCGCAAGCGACGCGAGGAGGAGCTCCAGCGCCACAACGAGCAGTTAGAGGAGATCACGAGCGTCATCTCCCACGACCTCCGCAACCCCCTGAACGTGGCCCAAGGGTCGCTCGACATGGCGCGCGAGACGGGCGACGACGACCACTTCGACCGGATCGACCGATCGCTCCGGCGGATCGACGAGATTATCGACGACGTGCTCACGCTGGCCCGCCAGAGCCGGGACGACCCCGAGACCGAGGCGGTGTCGCTCGCGTTGGTCGCGGAGTCGGCGTGGGAGATGGTCGACACCGGCGACGCCGACCTCCGGATCGAGGAGTCGGCCGGCCTCGAAGCCGACGAGAGCCGGACCCAACAGCTACTCGAAAATCTCTTTTCGAACGCGATCGAGCACGCCGCCGACGACGGCGACGTGACGGTCCGAGTGGGACTGCTCGACGCCGGGGCCGGACGGTGCGACGACGCGCCCGCTCCGGTCGGTCGGGGGTTCTACGTCGCCGACGACGGCCGCGGAATCCCGGCCGACGACCGCGAGGCCGTGTTCGAGTCGGGGTACTCGACCGGCGAGTCGGGCACCGGGTTCGGGCTCGCGATCGTCAAGCAGATCGCCGCGGCTCACGGCTGGGACATCTCGCTGACCGACAGCACCGACGGCGGCGCGCGCTTCGAGTTCTCCGGGGTCGAACCCGCCGACGAGTAGCCGTTAGCCCGGGATTGTGGGCGGCGTACGCGCCACCAACCGCGGTCGACGAACCGACTCCTTTGCTCGACGAGCCGACGCTGTCCCCGTAGGGTGAGCCGTACCCGAGCCGCACGGTCGGCTTATACCGGCACAGACGCCGTCTACCCGACGTATAGGGAATGGAGAACAAAGGGACCGGAAACGGACCAATAACGCGAACAAATCATGAGTTTCCAGGTCCCGGAGGACGGGCGCGCGGCGCCGGCCGCCGACGCCGCCGACTCCCTCGCTACCGACCGAGTGGTCGTCGGCGTGCCGGCGTACAACGAGGAGAACGCGGTCGGAAGCACCGTCCTCGGCGTCCAGCGATACGCCGACGACGTGGTGGTCGTCGACGACGGAAGCACGGATCGGACGCCCGAACTTCTCGACCAGACCGACGCGACGGTGCTCCGCCACGACCGGAATCGCGGGAAGGGAGCCGCGATCCGGACGCTGTTCGAACACGTCGGGTCCCTCGAATGCGACGTGCTGGTCGTGCTCGACGCCGACGGCCAGCACGACCCCGCCGACATCCCGTCGCTCGCCGAGCCGGTGGTCGAGGGCGAGGCCGACATGGTGATCGGGAGCCGGTATCTCGCCCCGGAGGACGTCGACGAGACGCCGGTCTACCGCCGGGTCGGGCAGGTCGTCCTCGACTACTGTACCACGCAGGTGACCGGCACCGAGCTGACCGATACCCAGAGCGGCTTTCGAGCGTTCTCGCCCGAGGCCCTCGAGCGCCTCTCGCTGACGACCGACGGGATGGGCGTCGAGTCCGAGATGATCGACTCCGCGACCAGCGAGGGGCTGGCGATGACCGAGCGCGCGATCGACGCCCGCTACGAGGACCTCGAAGGACAGACGTACAACCCCGTCAAGCACGGCCTCGCCGTGATGGTGTTTCTCGCGCGCCTCGCGCGGCGACGCCGTCCCAGCGCCTCCCGCTCGGGGAGGAACTGATACCATGAGTCTGGAACTTCCCACCGACATCAGCGACCGCTACGAACTGCTCGCCGACGAACTCGATGGCTTCGACGACGCCGAGTCGCTCGCCCGATACGTCCTCGACGGCGCGGCCGCCGAGCTCGAACGGGGCGACGGCGTCGGCGACGCCGCCGACAGCGCCGACGACGGCGTGGTCGAAGACCGCCTCGAACAGCTTGGCTACCTCGAAAAATGACCGGCTCGGTCTACGTCTTCGGGCTCGACGGCGTGCCCCCCGAACTGGTCGAGCGCGGCATCGACGCCGGCCGACTGCCGAGCTTCGCGCGGATGGCCGAAGAGGGCACCGACGGCACCACGCGCTCGACGGTGCCGCCGCTGTCGATGATCGCGTGGAGCTCGTTCGCCACCGGGCGCAACCCCGGCAACCACGGCGTCTACAACTTCATGCTCAAGGGCGAGGGCGAGTACGGCACCGAGTTCGTCAACGCCGACACCCTCCGCGAGCAGTCGGTCCCCGTCTGGGAGTACCTCGACGCCGAGGGCCGACGGTCGGGCGTGATGAACGTGATGCCGGGGTACCCGCCCTCCGAGACCGCCGGGTTCCACATCTCGGACAACATCACCACGCCATCGACGGGGTCGTACGCGTTCCCCGAGGAGTTGCAGACCGACATCGAAGAGCGGGTCGGCGGCTACGACATCGACCCCTACGAGGGGTACGACGACGGCACCGACGAGGACAGCCTCCGGGGACTGCTCGACAACTTCTTCGAGATCGAGCGCAACCGGATCGAGGTGGCGAAGCTACTGGTCGCCGAGTACCCCTGTGAGTTCTACTCGCTGGTGTTTCAGGGCCCGGACAACGTCCTCCACGTCCTCGGCCACGTCCTCGACGAAACCCACCCCAAGCACGATCCCGAACTCGCCGAGCGCTACGGCGACAAGCCGATGGAACTGCTCAAACTGTACGACGAGTTCGTCGGGTGGGTGATGGACCGGATCGACGAGGAGGACGCCCTGATGGTGCT
Source organism: Halorussus marinus (assembly GCF_004521895.1). Classification (NCBI taxonomy): domain Archaea; kingdom Methanobacteriati; phylum Methanobacteriota; class Halobacteria; order Halobacteriales; family Haladaptataceae; genus Halorussus; species Halorussus marinus. The sequence goes on along the minus strand of NZ_SBIR01000008.1, from coordinate 72,160 downwards.
TTCGGACCACGGTCACGGCCCGATCTACCGGACGATCAACCTCAACTCCTGGCTCTATCAGGCCGGCTACCTCGACCTCGAATCGCGACCGTGGACCCGGCTCAAGCAGTTCGGCTACAACCACGTCTACGACGCGGTCGAGTCGGTGATGAGCGACCTCAATCTCTTCTCGAAGCTCAAGATGGGGGTCGCTCGGACCAGCGGCGACGGCGCCGGCCCGGACCTCGCCGAGTTGCTCACCATCTCTCGGAAGGACGTCGACTGGAGCCAGACGGCGGCGTTCACCGTCGCCAGCGGCGGCCAGATCTACCTCAACACCGACGACCACGACGAGGGCGCGATCCCGCCGGGACGGTACGAGGCGGTGCGCGAGCGTCTGCGGGAGGAACTGCTCGCGATCGAACACCCCGAGCGCGGCGACCGGGTGATCGACTCGGTGCTGTACGGCGAGGACGTCTACGGCGACGAGTACGACGCCACCCGGCCCGATCTGGTCTGCATGCCCGCACCGGGCTACCAGATCCAGTATCCCCAGACGATGAAGACCGACCGGGTGTTCGGCGAGCCGCCAAAGACCGGCTCGCACACCTCGATGAACGAGATGCAGGGGATCTTCTACGCGTGGGGCGGGCCCGCCAGAGACGAGTCGGGCGTGACGGTCGAGCTCCCCGACTTCGCGCCGACGGCCTGTTCGCTACTCGACGTGCCGGTCCCCGAGGGGATGGACGGGAGCGTCCGGCGGGACGTCTTCGACGTGCGGGGCGAACGCGGGCGCCTCGGCGGCAGAGTCGAGGCCAAGCGCGCGGTCCGGTCGGTCGTCGGCGACCTCTCGGCCGACTGAATCGGCCGCTTCCCGGGCGGTCGGAAACGTAATGGGTCTCCCCCACAGCCTGAGAGACGAACGACATGTCTGGGCTCTACCGCCGCCTCGACGAGTGGACCCGCGCCCGGTCGCGCCTCGAGTACGCCCTGCTGGCCGGCGTCATCACCGCGATGACGGCGCTGGCGGTCGGCGCGGTGCTCGGCGAACCGACGGCGGTCAAGGCCGTCACGCTGGGCGCGACGATGACCGTCGTCTACTACGCGTTCGATCCGAACCGGACGGGCTGAGCCCCGATCGCGGCCGAAATCGGGTCACTCCAGTTCGACCGCGACGCGTTCGCCCCTCCGCGCCGACTCGTAGGCGGCCTCGGTCAGCGCGGTCACCGCCAGCGCGTCCCGGGCGGTCGCGGGCGGCGTCTCGCCGGTCTCGACGCAGTCGACGAACGCCTCGGCCTTGTCGCGGCGCTGGTCGCGGTCGACGTACGGGAGCACCGTCGTGCTGTCGGACTCGACGCGGCTGATCTCGCGGGGCTCCCACTGGCGGCCTTCGAGGTACACCGCGCCCTCCTCGTCCCAGACGTGGACGTGCTCTCGGACGCAGGGCGCGTCGCTGTGGACCGCGATGGTGCCGTGGGCGCCGTTGTGAAACTCCACGGTCAGGATGGCCCGCTCGTCGATCCGCGAGGCCTCGTCGGCGAACACCATCTCGGCGCTGACCGCCTCGGGGACCAGCCCCGTCGTCCAGAGCACGCCGTCGACGAGGTGGCTTCCGGTGTCGTAGAGGTTCCCGCCGCCCGAGAGGTCCGGATCGGTCCGCCACTCGTCGGCAAATCGGGAGATCCAGTCCTGAGTGATCTCGGCGCTCACGTAGTCGGGGTCGAGATCGCCCGCCCACCGCTCGCGGGCCCGGATGAACGCGGGGTTGAGGTGGCGCTGGTAGCCGACCATCAGCACGCGGTCGCTCGACTCGGCGCGGTCGGCGAGTTCGCGGGCGTCGTCGAGGTCGGTCGCGAGCGGTTTGTCACAGAAGACGTGGAGTCCCCGGTCCATCGCCGCCGTGACCTGCTCGTAGTGGAGCGTGTGGGGCGTGCCGACGAGCACCGCGTCGAGGCGCTCGGTGTCGAGCATCTCGGCGTAGTCGTGGTACTGCGATCCCTCGCCGACGTGGAGGCTCTCGCCCGCGGTGTGGCGGGTCTCCGGGTCGATGTCGGCCAGCGCGGTCACCGCCGCGCGCGGATGCTGATTGAACTGGCGTCCCACCGTGGTGCCGATGTAGCCGCCGCCGATAGCACCGACTCTGAGCACGTCCGAGTTCGACATGGGGACAGCGACAACAACCCGAGTGGTAACTGCTTCGGCGAGGCGGTTCGGCCGGCCGGTCGCCGGCGGGGCCCCGCCTCGGGACTCACTCCTCGACGAAGCCGTCGACCAGACGGGTGAACCGATCGACCAGTCGCTCCGGTAGCGAGGGCGTGATCTCGGCGAGCAGGTCGGCGGTCGCCCCGGGCCGGGCGAGTTCGAGGAACACGCGGCCGTTCTCGCGGCGCTTCTCGACCAGATCGGCCGCGACGAGGTTGTCGAGGTGCCACTCGACGGTGCTCCGGGCGAGGTCGAGGTCGGCCGCGAGGGCCGCGGGCGTCGTCTCGCCCGCCGCGAGCAGGTGCGCGAGCACGTCCCGGGCGGTCTCCCGGCGGAACATCGCGAGCGCGGTCCGCTCCCAGTCGCCGTACCCCGGCGGGTAGTAGTGGGTCCGGCCGTTGATCTCCTCGGCGACGACCGACTCGGCGTCCCGGAGCCGGCGGAGGTGGTACTGGACCTGTCCCGGCGCGAGGTCGAGGCCGCGGACCACCGCGTTGAAGTGGACGCCGGGGTTGGCCCGGACGTGGTCGGCGATCGTCCGGCGGGTCGCGTTCACGACTCCCCACCCCGCGAGCCGTCGTCGCGGGCCGCCTTCCGGACGCTCCGGGCGTCGTACACCGCGGCGATCACGAGCGCGGCCATCGCGGCGTCGAGACCGTGTTCGAGGACGTGGTGGGACTCGGCGCCGACCGCGCCGGCGGCCGACAGCGCGGCCACCCCGGTCCGAGCGAGGAGCGTCGAGAGCGCGAGCGCGACCAGCAGGTACGACCGCGAGCGCCGCCGGACGAGCGCGGCCAGTGCCAGCGCGAGCACCAGCGTCGACCCGAGCGCCGCGAGGCCGAGCAGGACGATCAGTTCCGGCGACGGCCCGCCGCCGGCGTGGGCGACCACGAGCGTCCACTCGTCGGCGAACGTCATGCACGACCGTTCGGACCGCGGTCGTTTACCCGTTCCGGGTCCGGGCGCGAGACAGCGGAAACGCCGGGGTCACGCGAGCCGCGGGTCCGGGGGCTCGATCTCGGTTCCACACCGGGGACAGACGTACCGACGGCCGTCGCCCGCCGCGAACCGCCGGGTCGGACCGACGTACCAGCAGTCGGGACACCGCCGGACTGGGAGTCTGAGCATCCGTCTCCGCCGACGCGGCCGACGCCCAAAACCCCGTCGCCGACCGGGGAAGACACCGGAAACGGCGGTGTGGCTGGAGACGGAAATCGGGGACGCCGGCCGGAGCCTGAGAGAAAGCGGCAGGACCGGCCGGCCCGGCGAACACTTACCTGACTGGTCGGCGAAAGCGGTGGTATGCCGAAAGTCGCAATCATCGGCGGCGGCCCCGCCGGACTGAGCGCCGGACTGTTCACCGCGAAAAACGACCTCGACACCGTCGTGTTCGACACCGACGAGACGTGGATGCACAAGGCCCACCTGTTCAACTACCTCGGGATCGAGTCGATCGACGGCACCGAGTTCACCGAACAGAGCCGCGAGCAGGTCGAGGGCTTCGGCGCGGACCTCCGGGTCGGCGAGGAAGTCACCGCCGTCGAGGCCGACGGCGAGGGCTTTGCGGTCACCACCGACGACGGCGAGTACGACGCCGAGTACGTGATCTTCGCCACCGGAACCGACGCCGACCTGCTCGAAGACCTCGGCGCGGCGTTCACCGACGAGGACCTCGTGGACGTCGACCTCTCGATGGAGACCAGCGTCGAGAACGCCTACGCCACCGGCGCGCTGATCCGGAATCAGGAGTGGCAGGCGGTCATCTCCGCCGGCGACGGTGGCGCGGCCGCGCTCGACATCCTGAGCAACGAGAAGGGCGAACACTACCACGACTTCGACACGCCCGCCGACGCGGAGTGAGAGCGGCCTCCGATCCCGGAACTCAGAGCTCTGACCCGATCGCCTCCGCGACCGTCGCGCTCGCGGCCGGAACTTCGCGGGCCCTCGCCTCGATGGCCACGTAGTAACTGAGGTCCGGGACGAGCCAGTCGACCGGCACTTGATCCCTGTCGGCGTACTCTTCTATCTGGCGGTCCGCATACCCGAAGTCGCCGAGCGACGCCAACAGGCGGCGGTCGAGACGGGAGTGGCGCTCCGAGTCGGCGGCCGCCGCGACGGCGTCGACGGCCGCGTCCCGGATCGTTCGCACGTCCTCGATCGTCTCGACCCTGACGAACTCGCCGTCGGCGACCCGCTCGCGCAACCGTTCGAACGCGCGGACCTGCGCCAGCGTGTCGTGGACCGAGAGGACGACGCTCGCCCGCCGCCCGGTCGCCAGTTCGTCGTCGAGTCCGTCGGCGTACTCCGCGTCCCGGAGCCCCGTCAGCGCCTCGGCGATCGGCGTCCCCTCGACGTCTCGGTCGACCAGCGACGAGGCCTCGGCGTGGGGTTCGCCCGGTAGCGCCTCGCGGCGCTCGTCGAGCGTCTCGACCAGCGACTCGCCGACAGCCCGGAGCCCCTCGCCGATCGGCCGCGGGTCGCCCAGCGACGCCACGTACCGATCGTAGACGTACGCGGCGTCGTCGATCGCGGCCCGGGCGGACTCGACCTCGCCCGCGAACTCGCCGATCGCGAGCGGGTTGTCCGGACGCCGACGATACCGGCGGTGGTGTTCGCCGGCGCCCCGGAGCCGACGGCCCGCGAACCCCACCCGCTCTTCGATCTGGGCGTGGGCGAGCACCGCGCGCACCGGCGCCTGTCCCACGTAGCGCCACCGGAACTGGAACTCCTCGAGGGCCCGACGGACCGTCGGAATCGACGCCCGAACCGCCTCGCGATCGAGGTCGCCGTCGATGGCGGCCCACGCCGCCGCGGCCGCCCTGGCATCCTCGCGGGCGTCCCGGAGCCGGCCCATCGCGTCGGCGGTCGTGGTCGCCTCGGCGGCGTCGGCGAGCGCCTCGTTTGCCTCCTCGTAGAGCCGACTCACCTCCTGTCGTATCACGCCGTTCGGCACGTCGCTCTCGTCGAGCGGCGCCGGCACCGCCGAGAGGTGCTCGCGGGCTGTCGCGGCCGCCTCGTCGAGGTACGACTGCTCGACCTCGACCGGGAACCGCTCGGTCACCGTCGGCGGGTCGGTCGAGGCCACCTCCGAGAGCGCCGCGCCCTCGACCGTCGGCCCCCTGTCGTCCGAGAAGTAGCCGAACCCGTTACAGCCCGCGAGCCCGGCGCTCGCCGCGAGCGCGAGGAATCCCCGCCTCGTCGTCCGGGCGCGAGCGCCTCGCCGGGTCCGGTCGGTGGCCTCGGGGCTCATCGCTCGGCCTCCGTCGTCTCGGTCGCGTTCGTCCGGGTCTTTGGCCCGTAGTCGGGCGCCTCGGTCGTCGTTCGGTCCTCGGCGGGCGGTCGCCGCCTCACCCGACACGGCCCGGAGCCCCACGAGGAGCCGTAGCTGTTGACCTCGTCGGGGTCGAGGGGCTCGGGGATCCGGATCAGCACCGAGACGCCGTCGTGGGCGTCGGCGCGACACGACACGTCGGCGTCGCGGTGGCGGCTCCCGAAGTCGACTTCGACGTCGCGCTCGGACCACGAGACGTTACACAGTTCGAGCGTGAGACACTCCCGGACCGGCCGGGCGAGGACGTACACCGTCGCCTCGCCGAAGTCGGTGTCCGCGACGAACTGCCGGGCCGCCTCGGCGCCCTCCACGTCGGCGTATCGGAGTCGGTCGGCGTCCTCGGTGCCGGCGACGAAGCCGCGTCCGTCGCGGTGGGTCGGCGGGTCGTCGTCCGACGCGGTCTCGGTCGTAGCGTCCACGTCGCGAAACCAGACGGGCGGTCGGTTCTCGGCGTTGCGCACCGTGCGGTGGTCGGGGATCGTTCGATCGCCGTTCTCGGGCGGGACCGACGCGCTGTCGGTCGCGGTGTCGGTCACCGACTCGCCACAGCCGGCGAGTCCGGCCATCGCGGCCGTCGCTCCCTGGAGGAGGCGTCGTCGCGTCAGCGGGACCATGTTCGAGACAGGCGAACAACACTACGTTAATGCTTGGGTTCGGTCGCCGCCGAGTAGCCGGTCCCGATCGGGACGCGCTACACCAGCGTCGACGGCCGGTTCCCGAGGTAGTCGAACACCGCCCCGAGCGTGAACCCGTACGAGAAGTGCGCGCCCAGCGTCACCACGAGGTAAAGCACCAGCGCCAGTCCGGTGTAGCCCTCGTAGAAGGCGGGCGCGAACCCGGTCCAGAGGGCGAACCCGAACGGGACTCCCTTGGTGGCGTACTTCTCGCCCGGCAGGTACGACCCGATGGACGCGAACAACAGCGGCCACATCACCATCCCGGTCAGCAAAAACAGGATGTACCCGACGGCGGTCGGACTCAGCGGCAACAGGAAGTCCAGCCCCGTGAGTTCGGTCAGCGTCCCGAAACTGCTGAGCCGGAACGCGCCGAACGAGGTCGCGATGAGCAACCCCACGGTCAGCGCGCCCGTCCCGACGAGACCGCCCACCGCGCCGATGAGCCCGTCGGTGACGATCCCGCTCAGGTGGTCGAAGTCCGGTTCGGCCGGTTCGGCCCGCTCCTCGGGCATCTCGACTGTGACGTCCCGTTTCTCCCCATCCATGTTTATTGGTACCACTCAACGAGGTAAAAACGTTCGCCACAGCGCCCGGGTAATTCTGCACAACGGATAAGTGTGTGGGCGTTGTTGACGCGTAGCATGAATTGGGGGGTCGAGCAGTTCGCCCGCGCCGTCGGCCTCGCCCAGTCCGGGGGCGGACTCGTCCCGCGGGGCACCCGCGTCGACGTGTTCGAGCAGATCTTCTGGCTGTTTCTCGCGTTGGGGACGCTGGTGGGCGCGGTCGTCATCGGGTACATGCTGTACAACGCCTACAAGTATCGCGACGGCGACGCGCGGGCCGATCCCGACCGGTCGACGCGAGTCGGCGAACTCCCCGGGGGCGGCGACGGCGGGCGGAAGCTGTTCTACTCGTTCGGCGCGAGTACCCTCATCGTGATCTCGCTTGTGGCGTGGTCGTACGGAACGCTGTTGTACGTCGAACAGGACGTTCCCTCCGAGGCGGAGGGCATCGAGGTCGAGGTCGTCGGCTACCGCTTCGGGTGGGACTTCGTCTACCCGAACGGCCACACCGCGAACGCGCTCCGGGTCCCGCGCAACGAGACCGTTCAGTTGTCCGTGACCTCACGGGACGTGTTCCACACGTTCGGGATCCCCGAGCTACGGGTGAAGACCGACAGCATCCCCGGCCAGTACACGAGTTCGTGGTTCCGGGCCGAGGAGACCGCCACCTACCGGGCGCGGTGTTTCGAACTCTGCGGGGCCGGCCACTCGTACATGACCGCCGAGGTGATCGTGATGGAGCCCGCCGAGTACGAGGCGTGGTACGCGAACACGACCGGAGAGGCCGGTAGCGAGGCGATCGGCGCCCGGGACGAAGACCGAATCGGCGCGCCCGCGACGCCCGGCGGGCCCGCGACGGTCGCCGCCCGAGGGGTGGTCGGATGAGCGCCGAAACCGACTCCGGCGGCGATCACGGCCTGCCGGACTCCTCGACGATAACGCGGTGGCTCGTCACGACCAACCACAAGGACGTCGGCATCCTCTATACGGTCACGGCCCTGTTTTTCCTCGTGTTCGGGGGCGTGCTGGCGCTGTTGATGCGGATCCAGCTCTGGACGCCGGGCGCGGGCTTTCTCGAAGCCGTCTCGTACAATCAGGCCGTCTCGGCCCACGGGCTCATCATGGTGTTCTGGTTCCTCTCGCCGTTCGCGTTCGGGTTCGCGAACTACGTCGTCCCGCTCCAGATCGGCGCCCGGGACCTCGCGTTCCCGCGACTCAACGCGCTGTCGTACTGGCTCTATCTCTTCTCGGGGCTGTTGTTCGCGGTGTCGTTCTTCCAGGGCGCCACCTTCGCGGGCGGGTGGACGATGTACGCGCCGCTGAACGTCCCGGTCTACACCCCCGACATCGGCGCGAGCACCGCGGTGCTGGCGCTGGTGCTTTTCGTCGTCTCCGTGACGGTGTCGTCGGTCAACTTCCTCACCTCGATGCACCGGATGCGCGCCGAGGGGCTGACGCTCCGGCGGATGCCGATCTTCTCGTGGACCATCCTGCTCACGGTGTGGATGATGCTGTTCGCGTTCGCGGCGCTGCTGGCCGCCCTGCTCATCCTCTCGTCGGACCGACTGCTCGGCACCCAGTACTTCGCCGCGACGGGCGCGGGCGGGTCGCTACTGTGGGCCCACCTGTTCTGGTTCTTCGGCCACCCGGAGGTGTACATCGTCTTCTTCCCGGCGCTTGGCGTGATGGCCGAGTGCTTCCAGACGTTCACCGGCCAGCGGCTCGTCGGCCGGAAGTGGTTCATCGCGGCGATGGTGCTGGTGGCCCTCCAGAGCTTCGTCGTCTGGATGCACCACATGTTCCTGACCTCGATCAACCTCGAGATCAAGACGCTGTTCATGGCGACCACCATCGGCATCTCCTTGCCGTTCGATCTGATGGTGTTCGCGCTCATCTACACCCTCATCAAGGGTCGGATCCGGTTCACCACTCCCTTCCTGTTTTCGTTCGGCGCGCTGGTGCTTTTCATCATCGGAGGGATCACCGGCGTCTTCCTCGGGGCGGTCGTCCTCGACTACGAGTTCCGGGGGACCTACTGGGTGGTCGCACACTTCCACTACGTGATGGTGGGGGGCGTGACCGCGCTGTTTGGCGGCCTCTACTACTGGTTCCCGAAGATGACCGGGAAGATGTACGACGAGTTTCTGGGCAAACTCCACTTCGGGCTCTACTTCGTCGGGTTCAATCTGCTGTACTTCCCGATGTTCCTCTCGTGGGAGACTCCTCGCCGGGACTTCGTCTACCCCGAGGCGTTCGTCTCGTGGCACCAGCTCTCGACGGTCGGCGGATTCGTGCTCGGGATCTCGTTTCTGGTGATGTTCTACAACCTCGCAAAGAGCCTGGTCGCGGGCGAGGCGGCCGACGACAACCCGTGGGCGTTCTCGACGACCACCGAGTGGGCGCTCCCCTCCCCGCCGCCGATCGAGAACTTCCCCGGCGTCCCGACGTTCGCCAGCGGCGCGTTGGAGTTCCGATCCGCGGAAGCGGGCGACCGGTCGGCCGTCGAGATCGCCGACGGCGGCGGGGAGCCCGCGCCCGACGGCGGGCCGGCCCACGCGGCCGGGACCGACGCCGCCGACCACGAGGAGGACCACGCCAGCCCGTGGCCCCTCGCGGTCGGCGTCGCGTCGTTCGTCCTGTTGCTCGGGCTCTCTGGGCTCCAGCGCGGCGGCTTCCCGTCGGGCGTCGAGGGCGGGTTCTACGTCGCGACGACCGGGGTCGGGCTCGCGGCGCTCGGGTGGACGCTGGTCCGGCTCGCCCGCGAGCGGTTCGTCGGCCCGTCGGGGCCGTTCGGCGAGAGCTGGCCGTTCGAGGCGGTCGAGAACACCAAGCTCGGCGTCTGGATCTTCCTCGCGTCCGACGTGGTGCTGTTCGGGGCGTTCATCGGCTCGTACGTGTTCATCCGGGTCGCCCACGGCTGGACCGACTGGCACGAGCTCGTCCCCGAAGCCCACGTCGTCACGCCCGGACTGGTCAACACCTACCTGCTTCTCACCAGTAGCTTCGCGGTCGTGGTCGCGCTGGTGGCCGCCGAGCGCGAGAGCCGATGGGGGCTGGTCGGGAGCCTCGGGCTCACGTTCGGGCTCGGGGTCGCGTTCCTCGTCAACAAGGCGATGGAGTGGCAACACCTGTTCCACGTCCACGGCGAGACGTTCGCGAACGGCTGGGTGCCCAGCACGAACGTCGCCGCCTCGACGTTCTACCTGACGACCGGGCTCCACGGCCTCCACGTAATCGGCGGGCTGTGTATCGCGCTGTACCTCGTCGCCCGGGCGTGGAACGGGGCGTACCTCGACGACGAGCGCCCCATCGAGTACTTCGGGCTGTACTGGCACTTCGTCGACATCGTGTGGCTGTTCCTGTTCCCGCTGTTCTACATCCTGTGACAATGAGCAAGCTCAGACTCTACACGGCGATCTACGTGGTGCTGTTCGGGCTCGCGACCGCCCAGACGCTCGTGGAGTTCGCGGGCCTCGACTACTGGGTCGGCCTCTGGACGATCGTCGGCCTGTCGTTCCTGAAGGCCGCGATCGTCGCGGGCTACTACCAGCACCTCCGGTGGGAACCCCGGTCGATCTCGTTCGTGTTGCTGGTCGGACTGCTGGCGGCGCTCGCGCTGACGGTCGCGTCGTCGTACTCGATCACGTAGCACGCGGGGCGCTCACCCCGGCGCCTGGACCGCGGCCACCGCCATGTACGAGAACACGAAAAAGGCGTACAGCCCCACCAGCGCGCCGACCACCTTGAGGTGGTAGACGAACAGGTCGTCGGCCTCGGCCTCGCGGGCGGTTTCGTACGCCGCCCGCTCGTCGGCCGAACAGCGTTCGGGATGGGACTCGCCGAGGTGGAGCGCCCGGAGGCGCTCGCTCCGGAAGGGTCGGCCACAGTGGGGACATCTGGCGGGCGTCTCGGCGTCGGGCACCCGGAGGTCGCGTTCGGAGACGGCCACGCTCACCACCCCACCACGAGGTCGGCGACGATCGCCGCGAGGACGAGCGTCCCGAACAGCCACGCGCTCAGGAGCGCGGCCTGGGAACTCCGGAGCCCGCGGACCCGCGCCGACTGGTAGGTCCCCCACAGCAGGTAGCCGACCAGCAACGCGCCGAACAGGCCGACGAACGCGGCCGGACCGATCGCGGCGGGCACCGACACGTCGCTGACCGACGCCACCGCGACGCCGCCGGCGGCGAGCAACAGCCCGAAGAATCCGGCCGCCCACGCCGCGATCGAGTCGCCGTCGGTCGCGTCGCGCTCGTGGTCGTGGTCGTGGTCGCCCCCCACCTCGTACCGGGGGCGTTCGCCCGTCCGTGCCAGCCCCACCCAGACCGCGACGAGGAGGGCGCCGGTCGCGAGCACGCTCGCGACGTATGCGGATTCGACCATCTGAGCCACTCCGTGACGCAGTCGTGTTAGATATTAACAACCATAAAGGTTGGCTCGTCGAGAGTGTGACGAACGGTATCACTGCTCAACCAATTTTAATACTCAACCCGCTGAACGGACGAGTACGTCAGTCGCCCGGCACGACCGGGCGCGAGGTGAACCCCATGAAACGTCCACGCAACCGGTTCGACGCGGTCGGCGCCCAGTCCGACAGCGTCGGCTCCGGGATTTCTGCTCGGTGTGCGCTCGCCGGGCGGGTGGACGCCATGGGTGAGAGTATCTATCACCTCACTCGGACCGCTCCGGCCGCGTAAGGCGTCCGCCGACGCCGACGGGGTTCGCCCCTCGGCGGACGCCGGGGTCGCTCGCTTCCTGCGTGTCACCACACCCGGAAGCCGGCGGCGTGTGCCGGTCGAGGCGGTCCGAGCGACCACTTCTCCGGCGCATCTCCCGGCGAGGCGCGGCGTCTCGCGGTTCGAACCGACCAGCAGACGCTCCGCTCCCGACGCGGGCACCGACCCGCGGGGGGCACCACAGCCACCAATGACGGACTCCACAATCGACGCGACCGCCGACCTCGAACTGCACGTTCCCCGCGGCGGCGACGGCACCTTACAGGAGGGCATCGCCGCCGTCCTCGCCCGAAGCGCCGCGGTCGACCGAACCGAAGTCGTGGCCATCTCGGGCGTTAGGCCCACGCTGAACGACCTCCGGGTCGACGCCTCGGTCCGACTGCGCGTCCGCGCCGACGCCGACGAGGACGCGCGGGCCGCGGTCCGGGACGCCGTCACCGACCAGTTCGGCGTCCGCGAGGTGACCGATATCGAACCCGCGCGCTCGGCCTGAGACGGCCGCGACCCGAACGCACAGCCGACGACCGACGCGAACGGGCGACGACCCACCGTCGCCCACTGAGACCAGACCATGCGACACACCGAATCCACGCGACGCGACGCATCGACCCGACTCACCGCCGAGACCACCCGACGACCGACCGCCAGCGCCGCGGCCGTCATCGGCGCGCTGGCCGGGACGGTCGCGGGTCTGGTCGCGTTCGCCGTCGGCGCCGCCGCGGCGCTCGCCGTTGCCTCCGCTCACCCGCTGGCGGTGGTCGGCCTGACGGCCGCCGGCGTCGTCGCACCGTTCGCGCTCGCGCTGGCCGCGGTTCGGGGTGCGAGCCGAGCGCTCGTCGCGGTCGAGTAAGTCGACCCGCGGCCCGCGGGGCGAGACGACTATAGGCGCTCCGTACGACGCCGAAGGTCCGACATAACAATAGATAGGCCGACCGGACGGTACGGTGACGCATGGACTTCCTGAACGGCATCACCGAGGAACTGGGCGGTCGCGGCGACCGCGAGGCGCCGAACGACACCGACCGGCCGGCTCCCGAATCGGCACCCGACGACCAGCCCCCGACGAGAGACCCCGAACGCGATTCGCACGCGACCGACCGCGACGACGAACACGTCTGTGACTTCTGTGGCTCGGACTTCGAGGCGAGCCGCGGGCGGTGTCCCGACTGTGGCGCCGAGATAATCGTCCGCGGCGCGCGGTAGCGCCGACCGCCGACCGCGGACTACTCCGAGGGCTCGCTCGGGTCCGCGATCGCGAGCACGCGCAGGTCGTTGACGTTCGTTCCGGTCGGGCCGGTCCGGACCGCGCAGTCGGCGGCGTCCAACGCCGCGAGCGCGTCGTTGTCCGCGAGCGCGTCGCGGGCGTCGTCGGCCGAGAGCCGGTCGCCGACCGTCTCGGCGTCGACGATGCCGCCCGCCGCGTCGGTCCCCCCGTCGCGGCCGTCGGTGTCGACGCTGGCGATCGCGACCCCCGAGGCGTCTATCGACGCGGCGGCCGACAGCGCGAACTCGAGGTTCGGCCCGCCCTCGCCGTCGCCGGTGACTGTCACCGTCGTCTCGCCGCCCGAGAGCACGACCGCGGGCGGAGCGACGGGATCGCCGGTCAGGAGGCTCTCCTCGGCGACCGCGACGTGGGTCTTTGCGGCCTCTCGGGCCTCCCCGCGAACCCGCGAGGACAAGATCAGCGGCTCGTAGCCCGCCTCCCGGGCGGTCTCGGCCGCGGCGTCGAGTGCGGTCCGCGCGCTCGCGAGGAGGTGGACCGACACGCGCTCGAAGACCGGATCGCCCACGGAAGGCGTCTCGGCGACCTCGCCGCGCGCGCCCGCGGTCAGCCGATCGCGGACGCTCGCTGGGGCGTCGAGGTCGTACCGGTCCAGCACGCCGAGCGCGTCCTCGTACGTCGAGTCGTCGGCCACGATGGGTCCGCTGGCGACGACGCCGAAGTCGTCGCCGACCACGTCGCTCAGGACCAGTCCGACGACGGTCGCCGGGGCCGCCCGGGCGGCGAGCCGGCCGCCCTTCAGCGCCGAGAGGTGTTTGCGGACGGCGTTTATCTCGCCGATGGCCGCGCCGCTGTCCAGCAGGGCGTCCGTGGTCGCTCGGAGGTCGGCGAGCGAGATTCCGTCGGCGGGCGCGGGCAACAGCGCGCTCGCGCCGCCGGTGATCGGCGCCAGCACGAGGGTCTCGTCGTCGGCGCCGTCGGCGAGTTCGAGCACGCGGCGCGCGCTCTCGACGCCGCGCTCGCTCGGCACGGGGTGGTCGCCGGCGAGCGCGTCGACGCGTTCTAGGGGGTCGGCGTCGTCGGCGCCGTCGGTCACCACCGCGCCCCGGTCGATCCGGTCGCCGAGGGCGGCTTCGAGGGCCGCCGCGACGCCCCGGGCGGCCTTCCCGCCGCCGAGGACGACGAGTTCCTCGTAGTCGCCCAGATCGTAGCGCGTCCCGGCGACCGTCAGGACATCGCCGTCGATCCCGACCGCCTCGCGGACGACTCGACGGGGGTCGGCCGCCGCGATCCCGGCGTCGAGGCACTCGAGCGCGAGCGCTCGGGCGGGCGTTCCCGCGAGCGCCGCCCGGTTCCGAATCGCGGACTCGTCGGTCATACGTCCGCGTTCGACCGAGAGGCTCCTAACTTCTGGGGATCAGTTCGCGAGCGTCGTGAACCTGTTTACCCCCTCGTCGGTGCCCGCCACCACGACGTCGTCGCCGTCCCGCAGACGGAAGTCCGGGTCGAGGTCGGTGATGACCGCGCCGTCGCGCTCGACGGCGACCACCGTACACCCGGTCCGGGCGCGCACGTCGGCCCCCGCGAGGGTCTGGCCGGCGAGCGCGGGCGCGGTGGTCCGGACGACCTCGATCTGTTTGTCCATCGAGATGACCTCCTCTTCTTCGAGGATGGTCGAGGCCAGCATCCGGCCAGAGATCCGCGAGAGCGCGAGGACGTAGTCGGCGCCCGCCCGATAGATCTTCCGGACGCTCTCGGTCTCCTCGGCGCGCGCGAGGATCTCGACGTCGGCGTCGAGGTCCCGGACCACCAGCGTGGCGAAGCTGGTGAGGGTGTCGTCGGCCAGCGACAGCACGACCGTCCGAGCGTTCTCGATGCCGGCCGCCCGAAGCGTCTCGGGGTCGGTCGCGTCGCCGACCACGTCGACGCCGGGGTTGTCCTCGACGTCAACGGTGGTGTAGGGCACGTCGGCGGCGGCCAGTTCGGCGGCGACCGTCGAGCCGACCTCGCCGTAGCCGACCACGAGCACGTTGCCCCGGCGGGACGGTCGGACCGACGAGCGCGTCAGCGCCTTGAGCCGTTCGAGCCTGTCCTCTCGGCCCGCGACCAGCAGGATGGTCCCGGCGTCGATCTCGGCGTCGGGCGGCGGGGGCGTCTCGAACTCCCCGCGGACCCACGCGCCGATCACGTTCGCGCCCGCCCGCTCGCGGATCCCGCTCTCGGCGAGCGTCCGGCCCACGAGATCGCTACCGCGCTGGACCGGGAGTTCGGCCACCTCGAAGTCTTCGCCGATCTCGACGCCGCCGTCGATCTCCGCGTTGACTCCGGTCGTCACCTTGTCGGCGAGGCTCTCGCCGAGGAGTTCGCGGGGCGACAGCACCGCGTCGACGCCGGCGAGTTCGTGGTACGCCGAGAGGTCGGGGTCCTCGACCACGCTGACCACCCGGACGTCGGCGAACGCCTCGCGGGCCGTGAGCACGATCCCGACGTCCTCCTCGTCGCTCGCGTCGGCGACCACCGCGGTCGCCTCCTCGACGCCGGCCGCCCGTAGCGTCTCGACCGATTGGGGGTCGCCGTGGATCACCTCGTAGCCCGACTCGTAGAGGTCGATCGCGCGCTCGCGGTCGGCCTCGATCACGACGTAGTCGACGCCCCACGAGCGAAACTCCTCGACGAGGGTCTCGACTCGCGGGGAGAACGTGCAGACGACGACGTGGTCTTCGAGGTCCTCGACGGCGGTCGGGACCGTTGTCGAGACGGCTTCCTCGAACAGCGGCACGACGAAGACGGGCAACGCCATGAAGATGAGCACGACGCCGGTGAGGTCCATCACCACCACGAGCGCGGTCATCTCCGGGCTCGTCCACGGCGCGTTCGAGCCGTAGCCGGTCGTCGTGAACGTCTCGACGACGACCTGAAGCGAGTGATAGAACGGCTGGGGCCGCCCCTCGAAGGCGGCCATCCCGTAGTCGTACACGACAGCGAAGCTCAGGATGATCACCACGAGCGTGGCGAGATAAGAGGCGGTTCTGCGCTGCCACGAGTTCATCGGGTTTGGGTTTTCAGTCCCCCGTTAAACGTGTTCGGGACGAGACTCGACGCCCACAGAGTTATTACCAAGTAGTATTACTAGGTGATTGATGACGCAACTACGTGCCGCCAGACGCGGAACAGTGACCGAAGCCATGGAGCGGATCGCCGAGCGCGAACGGGTGAGCCCCGAGTTCGTCCGCGAGGCGGTCGCGGACGGGCGGGCCGTGATCCCGGCCAACGTCAACCACGACCGGCTCGATCCGATGGTGATCGGTCGGGAGTTCGCCACGAAGGTCAACGCCAACATCGGCAACAGCGAGACCGACAGCGGGGTCGACGAGGAGGTAGAGAAACTCCACACCGCGGTCCACTACGGCGCCGACACCGTGATGGACCTCTCGACCGGCGGCGACCTCGATCGCATCCGGACGGCCAACGTCGACCGGTCGCCGGTACCGATCGGCACCGTCCCGATCTACGAGGCGGTCAAGCGCGCCGAGAGCGTCGCCGACATCACCCCGGAGTTGCTCCTCGACGTGATCGAAAAGCAGGCCAAACAGGGCGTCGACTATCAGACGATCCACGCCGGCGTGCTGGCCGAACACCTCCCGCTGACCGACGGCCGCAAGACCGGCATCGTCTCGCGGGGCGGGTCGATCCTCGCGGAGTGGATGGAAGAGAACGGCGAGCAGAACCCGCTGTACGTCCACTTCGAGGACATCTGCGAGATTTTCGCGGAGTACGACGTGACGTTCTCGCTCGGCGACGGGCTCCGGCCCGGCTGTCTGGCCGACGCCAGCGACGAGGCGCAGTTCGCCGAACTGGAGACGCTGGGCGAACTCACTCGGGTCGCACAGGACCGCGGCGTGCAGGTGATGGTCGAGGGGCCGGGCCACGTCCCGATGGACCAGATCGCGGCGAACGTCGAGCGCCAACAGGAGGTCTGTGACGGCGCGCCGTTCTACGTGCTCGGGCCGCTGGTGACCGACGTCGCGCCCGGCTACGACCACATCACCAGCGCCATCGGCGCGACCGAAGCCGCCCGGGCGGGCGCGGCGATGCTCTGTTACGTCACGCCGAAAGAACATCTCGGGCTTCCGGACGCCGAGGACGTTCGGGAGGGGCTTGCCGCCTATCGCATCGCGGCCCACGCCGCCGACGTGGCGAACGACCGGCCGGGCGCACGCGACTGGGACGACGCCCTCTCGGAGGCCCGGTACGACTTCGACTGGGAGCGCCAGTTCGAGTTGGCGCTCGACCCCGAGCGCGCCCGGTCGTACCACGACCAGACGCTCCCGGGCGACAACTACAAGGAGGCCCGCTTTTGCTCGATGTGCGGCGCCGAGTTCTGCTCGATGCGCATCGATCAGGACGCCCGCGAGGCCGACGGCGAGATGAACGCGATCAGCGACGAGACCGACCTCGATGGCTCCGGGGCGGCCGAGGCGAACCGGCCGCCGACCGGCGCCCACGAGGTCGATCTGGATCTCGACGTGGAGTACCCCTCGGCCGACGACTGATCGACGGGGCGACCGCGGCACCGACGGTCGGCCGCGATCAGACCGCTTCGACGCCCTCGACGCCGGCCTCGCCGGCCTGCAGGCACTCCTCGACCGATTCGGAGAGGAGATAGAGCTGTTTGCGCGCGTCGGGAATGTAGACGCGCTCCTCGATCACGTCGTCGTCTTTGAGTCGCTTGATCGAACTCCGGACCGTTCGCGGAGAGAGCCGCGTCCGGTCGGCGATCTGTTGCTGTGTCAGCGGATCGTCGGCGTACTCCAGTACCTTGACGATGAGCTTTGCGCTGGGCGGCGCTTCGGGATCGAGACACTCAGTCATTCGTCTCCAACGTGACGCGCCACCCAATTATACGTTTGCTAACCCTGGTGAAACGAGGTTACCGCGAGGTAACCCCGTGACGGCAGTGGCGGGCGAGTTCGCGACGCCCCGAATCGAAGGCAGTTCCGGCTTGAGAAGAACTAAGCGGGTTCGTCCCGGTTATCCGATATGTACCTTGCCGACCAGACGTGGCCCGAGTTGGGCGACTACGTCGCCGAGGAGTCGCTCGCGATCGTCCCGCTTGGCTCGACCGAACAGCACGGCCCGCACCTCCCGCTGTCGACCGACCACCGCATCGCCGAGTCGCTGGCCCGCGAGGCCGCCGACCGGACGGGATATCTCTGCACCCCGACGGTCGACGTCGGAGTCAGCCCCCACCACAAGCAGTTCCACGGCACGATGTGGGCCGACCCGCCAGAGTTCCGCGACTACGTCGAGAGCTTCTCGCGGAACCTCGCGTACCACGGGATCGACCGCATCGTCTACGTCAACGCCCACGGCGGCAACCAGACCCACCTCCGGGAGGTGGGCCGGCGCCTCCGGCGCGAGGAGGTCGCCTACGCGGTCGAGTGGATGTGGGACGAGTCGATTCCGGACCTCGTCGACGAGGTCTTCGAGACCAACGGCCCCCACGGCGGCCCGAAGGAGACCGCGATGATGATGCACATCGACCCCGACCTCGTGCGCGAGGAGAAGCTGACCGACGCCCGCGACGGCGGGGCCGCCGACTGGCCCGACTCCGAGACGTACGTCCACGGTGCGCGCAACTTCTACGACTCGATCGACAACACCGACAACGGCGTGCTCGGCGACCAGACCGACGCCACTCCCGAGAAGGGCGAGCGCCTCTTCGAGGCCGCCAGCGACCAGTTGGCCCAGTTGCTGGCGTGGATCGACGACCGGCAGTTCGAGGACCTGATGGCCAAGCCCCACGTCGACCCCCAGCCCGGGAGCCGGCGGTAGCGCCGGCCTCGGCCCCAACGCATACCCCCTCCGCCGTCGATCGGGTGGGCATGAGCCACGACCCGAACCGCGACCGCGCCGGCGCCGCCGACCGACGGCGCGACGACGAGTTCGACGGGGGCGTGTACGGCGAGGCGGGAACCGCCGACGCCGACGAGAGCTGGTGGGAACGAGAGCTGGCCTCGCTGGCGCTCGTCGTCGGTCTCGTCCTCTTTCTGTTCCCCGAGCCCGCCACCTCGGCGATCGGCATCTTCCTGATGGGCGCGGGCGTCGAGGCGTGGCTGGTCGAGTGGGCGCGGTGAGCCCGACCCGGCCGGCGGTCGCGGGCCGCGTCTCGGCGGCGGCGAGACGGTCGTCGAATCCGAGCGTCACGCCCGCTTGTAGCTGACCGTCAGTCCCTGTCCGAGCGGGACCGCCGCGGTCTCGAAGTCGTCGCTGTCCCGCACCTCGAGGAGGTAGTCGGCGACCCCGCGGGTGTCGGCGTCGAGGGCCTCTTGGTCGGTGCCTTCGACGGCGTCGAGGATCGCCTCGAAGTCCTGCGCGCCGCTCTCCATCGCGTTGTCGGCGATCACCACGCCGCCGTCGGCGACCTTCCCCCGGACCGCGTCGAGGGCGTCGGGGTAGCCGCTCTTGTGGCAGTCGATCAGCACCACGTCGAACGGGCCGTCGTAGCGCTCGACGGTGTCGAGGGCGTCGCCCGACTCGAAGGCCGCGCGGTCGGCGTAGCCGCCGCGTTCGAGGTACTCGCGGGCCGATTCGAGCTCGTCGTCGTCGTGTTCGGTCAGCACGATCTCGCCGTCGGCGGGCAGGGCCTCGGCGAACCAGTAGGCCGAGTAGCCGAACCCCGAGCCGAACTCGAAGATCCGTCGGGCGTCGACCATCCGGGCCGCGAGCCGGAGGAACGCGCCCACCTCCGGTCCCACGGTCGGGAAGCCGATCTCGTCGCCGTGGGCCGCCATCTCGGCGAGGGTCTCGTCGCGGTCGCCGACCATCGCGGTCACGAACCGCTCGGTCTCGTCGGGCAGTAGCTCGAACATGGCGAATCGAACGCACGAGAGGCAGTTAACCGTTGGCGTCGGGGCGGACTCGTCCGAGCCGGCTACGGCCGGACCGCCGACCGATCGGCGGCCGTGGTCTCGGTGGCGTCGGCCTCGACGGTGACGAACGCGATGGCGCTCACCGGGAGATCGTTCTGGGTGTACGGAGCGTCGGTGACGTTGGTCACCGAGACGTCTCCGCCCTCCTCGATCGTGGTGGCGGCCTCCTGGGCGGCGCTCGTGTTGAAGTCGAACGTCTCGTTTTCGTTGGTGTCCATGTGCGGGACCGCGACGACGACCTGCGAGCCGTTCAGCGGCTCGGAGAGGTCGACCGTCACGTTCTGGCTCGTCCCGGGATCGAGGTACGAGGAGTTGCCCAGCACGGTGCCCCCCTGCGAGTAGAGCACGACGAATCCGCCCGAAGAGAGGTTCGCCTCGTCGACGACTACCGTCGATCCGTTCGAGGTCTGATCGCCGAACGCGACCGACGCGGTCCCGGTGGGAGAATCGTCGGACGCGTCGGTCGTCGTCCCGGCGGTCGTCGTCTCCTGGGCGAGCGGCGCTCCGTCGTTCGATTCTGCGACGCCGTCGGCCCCGACGGCGAGCCCGGCCAGCCCGGCCAGCGCGACGAGCAGTGCGACCGCGACGGCGCCGAGCGTCTCGTTTCGTGACATTCTCGGCCGGACAGTCGGTGCGACGCCGGATAAACGAACCAAACCGTTCTGAGCGTTTCACCCGCGTAACGCCCGACAACTGCGGACGTAAGCCCGGCTTATCGGCCCCGTCCTCACCGAGCGCCCGCCAGATCGGCGAGCGCGCCCGCCATCACCCGCGTCGCGGCGGCGCAGTCGTCCCAGTCGGTCCACTCTCGGGGGTTGTGCGAGATACCGTCCCGGGAGGGCGCAAAGAGGAGCGACGCGTCGGTCACGCCCGCGATGCGCTGGGTGTCGTGGGCCGCCCCGGAGTGGAGGTCCATCGTCTCGATACCCGCCCGGTCGCCGGCCTCGTGGGCCGCCCGCCGGGTGCGCTCGGTCATCGGCGAGGGTTCGAGGTCGAACGGCCGGTCGAAGTCGGTCTCGACCCCGCGTTCGCGTTCGAGGCGCGCGAGGCTCCGGCGCGCGCGGGCGACGATCTCCTCCATCGACTCGTACTCGACGTCCCGGACGTCGACGCCCGTCTCGACCCGTCCGGGGACGACGTTGGTCGCGTTCGGCCGGACGTCGAGCTTGCCGACCGTTCCGACCGCGGTGTCGCTGGCGTCGGCGACGACCTCGTTGGCGGCCCGCTCTACGTCGAGGACGAACTCGCTCGCGGCCGCCAGCGCGTCGGTCCGGTCGTCCATCGGGGTCGCGCCGGCGTGGTCGGCCTCGCCCCGGATCGTCACCTCGCAGTGGGTGATGCCCGTGATGGCGGTCACGACGCCCGCCGGGACGCCGGCGTCTTCGAGGCGCTCGCTCTGCTCGACGTGGAGTTCGAACCACGCGTCCCACTCGCGGGCGTCGAGGCGGCCCTCGCCCCGAAAGCCCATCGAGTCCAGCGCAGACTCAAGCGTGGTCCCCGCGTCGTTTTCGAGCGCGAGCGCTTCCTCGACCGACCGGTCGCCGACCGCGACCGACGAGCCGAGCAGTCCGCCCGCGAACTGCTGGCCCTCCTCCTCGGTGAACGAGACGACCTCGATCGGTCGCTCGGGGTCGAGGCCGGCGTCCTGCATCGCCCGGACCGATTCGAGCGCGGCGTACACGCCGAGCGGCCCGTCGAAGATGCCGCCTTCGGGCACCGAGTCGAGGTGGCTCCCGGCCGCGACCGGCGCGGCGTCGGGGTCGGCGCTGTCGGGAGTCCACCGCCCCGAGACGTTTCCGACCGCGTCGATCCGGACGTCCAGCCCGGCGTCTTCGAGTCGCTCGACGAAGTGCTCGCGGGCCCGGCGGTTCGGTTCGGTCCCTGTCAGGACCGTCCGGCCCCGGCCCTCCTCGGCGTCGATGTCGCCGAACTCGGCGTTGGCTTCGATGTCGGCGCGGAGTCGCTCGCTGTCGACGTTCATGCGCAGGCCCACGGAGCCACGGGTAATCAGTGTCGCGGGACCGGCAAGCCGGCGCCGCGTCGATCCGACGGCCGCGACCTGTCGGCCCGACAGCTATTAGTCGGCCGCGGGAGACCCCCGACTCGATGACCGACAACGCCGTGCGCGCCGAGTGGGAGCCCCTAGAGTCCGTCCGGGTCCACACTCCCGGCATCGAACTGTGGAGCGGGAGCCTCGACCCGGGACCGAACCTCTTCGAGAACCACGTCCCGCCGGATCAGGCCCGGGCCGAGCACGAGCGCATCGTCGCCACGCTGGAGGACGCCGGCGTGGAGGTCCACCAGCTCGCGGACGACCTCGCGGCCGCCGACGCGCTCGAGGACCTCGTCCGCGAGTCGGTGTCGGTCCGGACCGACGACGGCGAGGAGCCGGGCGACGTCGAGGGCGTCCTGTCGTCGTTCGACGCCCGCGAGAAGCTCCAGCTCGCGCTCGCGCGGGTCACGATGGAGCCCCACGCCGAGACCGGCGCGCCCGGCGACGGCGTGCCGGGCGGCGCCGCCGACCGCGACCGCAGTCCCGCGACCTCACTGCGGATCGACCGGCCGATCTCGAACGTCTACTTCCAGCGCGACACCACCATCCTCGGCGACCGCGGCCCGATACTCTGTGAGATGTACGAGCCGGTCCGCCGGCCCGAGATCCCCATCGTCCGGGAGGCGTGGGACGGCGTCGGCGCCGACATCCACTACGAGATGACGGGCGAGCCCGTCGAGGGCGGGGAGTTCATGCCCGCCGGCGAGTTCGCGTTGCTCGGCGTCTCCGCGGAGGTCGACGGCGAGGAGAAGGTGATTCGGACGAGCTACGGCGCGGGCGAGCGCCTCATGGCGGACGGCGCCGTGGGCTACGAGGAGTTCGGGCTGGTGCGGGCGCCACTAGAGGCCGACCGCCGGCTCCGCGAAAAGCACGACGCCGGCTCGCGGGTGATGCACCTGCTCGGGTGGTTCAACATCGCCGCCGAGGGGCTGGCGATCCTCGACGAGGACCTCGCGCGGGCGGCCGAGGTCGACGTGTACGCGAGACGCGGCGACGGCTACGAGTTCGACCACTCGACGAACACCCTCGAATACGTCCGCGACGAGAAGGGGTTCGACGTGATCGACGTCTCGTGGGGCGAACGCTGGCCGACCAACTTCCTCGCGGTCGACGACGGCGTCGTCGTCCCGCTGTACGAACCCGACGAGGACGGCGCGTACCGCCCGGAGGACAACCCCACGATCGAGGCGATGAAGGAGGTGGGCGTGACGGTGTTGTCCGACGGCGAGGGCCTGCCCCGGGACGCGCTCACCAACGGCGCCGGCGGCATCCACTGCATGACGACCCCGATCCGGCGGGGGTAGAGCCGCGCCGATCCGGCGAAGCCGGCGTGGCTGGACCGCCCATTTTCGTTTACGTAAACGCAAACGGCGTTCCGAGCGGCCCGCCGACAGCCTCGTCCGTCGCTGTGCAGTTCCGTCCCGAATCCCCCGCGAGCGGCCACCATCCCCCCGAACTGTCGCGACAGCGATATGTCGCGGGGCGCCGACGGTCCGACCATGCGAGCCTACAAGTCGAAAGTCGTCGCGCCGATCCGACTCCCCGACCGCGAGGAGCGGGCGGCCAACCTCGAACGAGCAGGGTACAACGCCTTCGAACTCGACTCGGCCGACGTGTTCGTCGACCTGCTGACCGACAGCGGGACGGGAACGATGAGCCAGGACCAGTGGGCCGCGATGATGCGGGGCGACGAGGCGTACGCCGGCTCCGAGAGCTTCGACGAACTGGAAGCGGCGGTCTCGGACGTGATGGGCTTCGATCGCATCCTCCCCGCCCATCAGGGCCGGGGTGCCGAGAACGTCCTCTACGGCGCGCTGGTCTCGGAGGGCGACTACGTCCCGAACAACACCCACTTCGACACCACGCGGGCCCACATCGCGAACGCGGGCGCCGAGCCAGTCGACTGTCCGGTCGAGGGCGCGCTCTCGGGCGACCGAACGTTCGCGGGGAACCTCGACGTGGGGAAGGTCCGGGATCTCGCCGACGACGTCGGCGCCGACCGGATCCCCGCGATCGTCGTGACGATCACCAACAACTCGCTGGCGGGCCAGCCGGTGAGCGTCGAGAACCTCCGGGCGGCCCGCGACGCGGCCGACGACCTCGACGCGACGCTCGTCGTCGACGCCTGCCGGTTCGCCGAGAACGCCTACTTCGTCCGAGAGCGCGAACCCGAGTTCGCCGACGCCTCGATCGCCGAGATCGCGCGCGAGCAACTCTCGTACGCCGACGCGGTCGTCATGAGCGGCAAGAAAGACGGACTGGTCAACGTCGGCGGGTTCGTCGGCCTGCGACCGGGCGATGACGACCTCTTCGAACGCGCCCGCGAGCGGGCGATCCTCTACGAGGGCTTTACCACCTACGGCGGGATGGCTGGCCGGGACGTGGCCGCGATGGCGGTCGGGCTCCGAGAGGCCGTCGAGTCGTCGTACCTCGACGACCGCATCGGGCAGGTCCGGCGGCTGGGCGACATGCTGGCCGACAGGGACGTGCCGGTCGTCCGACCGACCGGCGGCCACGCGGTGTACGTCGACGCCGGGGCCTTCCTGCCCGAGATTCCCGCCGAGCGGTTCCCCGGGCAGGCGCTGGTCTGTGAACTCTACCGGGAGGGCGGCGTACGCGCGGTCGAACTCGGGAGCCTCGCGTTCCCCGACACCGACCGCCCCGAACTCGTCCGGCTGGCCCTGCCCCGGCGGACCTACGGCGCCGACCACCTCGAACACGTCGCCGAGACGTTCGGGGCGGTCGCCGAGCGCCGCGACGCCGGCGAGATCTCCGGCCTCGAAATCGTCGACGAGCCCGAGATGGCCGAGCTCCGCCACTTCAGCGCGTCGCTCCGGCCGGTCGCGTAGCCGTCACCGACTGCTACGACGGCCGCACGCGACGGCGGTCGACGCTCACACCGCGCCGGGTTGCTTCTCGACCGGCGTCTCGTAACACTCGACCTCGAACCGGGCGCCGCCCTCGTCGCTTTCCGCGACCGAGAGCCGCCAGCCGTGGGCTCTGACGATGTCTTCGACGATGGCGAGGCCGAAACCCGTCCCTTCCTGATTGGTGGTGTACCCCTGTTCGAGCACCTTCTCGCGCTCGTCTTCGGGGATTCCCTCGCCGGTGTCTTCGACGTAGAAGCCGTACTCGTCGGACAGCGCGTCGACCCGGACGGTCAGGTCCGTCGACTCGTTGTGCTCGACGCTGTTTCGATACAGGTTCTCGAAGACGTTGCGCAGTCGGTCGCTGTCGCTTTCGACCCGGAGCGACGCCTCGACGACGAGCGTCGCCTCGCCGGTGTCGACGCTCTCCCAGGCGTCGCGGGCGACGGTTTCGAGCCTGATTTCGGTGGTCTCGGTGATCGTCTCGCCCGACCGGGCCAGCGTGAGGGCGTCCTCGATGATCGCCTCCATCCGTTCGAGCTGGTGGCTGACGTTTTCGACCGACTCCGCGTGCTCGTCGTCGATGCTCGCCTCGAGGAGGTCGGCCCGGCCGATCGCGACGTTCAGGGGGTTCCGGAGGTCGTGGGCGACGATGCCGGCGAACCGATCGAGGCGCTCGTTCTGGTGTTCCAGTCGGCGTTCGCGCCGCCGGCGCTCGGTCACGTCTCGGGAGTTGAGGACGATCCCCTCGACGTACGGGTCGTCGAGCAAGTTCGCCGCGCGGGCCTCCATGATCCGCCAGTCGCCGGCCGCGTCGAGGATCCTCGCGGCGTGGCTCCCCGCGTAGCTGTAGTCGTCGACGTGCTCGGACAGTTCGGCGAGGATGTCCTCCCGGTCGTCGGGGTGGACGTGCTCGACGAGGTTCACGCCGATCAGCTCCTCGGGCTCGTAGCCGAGCACCTTCTCGACCGACGGACTGACGTACGTGATGGTGCCGTCTTCGTCCAGCACGGTCACGAGGTCCGAGGACCGCTCGATGAGTCGCTGGAACCGCTCCTCGACGATGTGGCGGTCGGTCACGTCGCGGTAGATGAGCAGCGATCCGACCGCCGACCCGGCCCGGTCGGTCAGCGTGGTTCGGCTGGAGTCGAAGTAGCGTTCGCCGTCGTCGGTCTCGACGACCACGTCCGAGCCCGACCCGCTCCCGTCGTCCGCGACCGAGCCGTACGACGGGACGACCTCCGAAGCGGGCCGGCCGATCGCGGCCTCCTCGGCGTCGAGCAGGTCGGTCGCGGCCGGGTTCACGTCGACGAGCCGTCCGTCGAGATCGACGACGAAGATCGGGTCTGTGATTTCGTCGACGAGCGTGTGTCTCGCGACGGGCATCAGATCGAGGAGGTCGAACCGGAACAGCGCGATCACGAAGACGATGCCGGAGATCGTAAACGCGAACGACGTCGGGTCCGCCGACCCCCGGGGTGCGACGTCGAGCATCCAGAGGTCGAGCGCATCGAGCGGCGCGAACCCGAACACGAGGAGCAGGCTCGACACCAGCGGCACGAGCCCGCCGATCAGCATCAGCCCGACCTGGACCCGATACCGGCGGTGGCGTCTGATCCCGACGAGCGCGAGGAGGAAGTAGCTCGCGAGTATCATCCCGTACGTGTACGCGAGGTTGAGCCAGAACACCGGGCCGTTCGTGCGGTCGGCGATCGCGAGCGGCGCCGCTCGCGTGAACCCGTCGAGGGTCCACATCAGGTCGTGGGCCGGCGCGGTCAGGACGACCGCGAAGACGACGAGCGGTTCGACGAGCAGGAGGGCGGCGAACCGCCGGTCGAGAAGCGAGTCGCGCCCCGAATACCCGAGCACGAACCACAACTGCGTCGGCGGGAGCCCGAGAAAGCCGACGTAGTTGATGAGAGAGCCGATCCGGTAGGTCGCGAGAGTCGTGCTGCCCGCCCGGACGGCGTTGCCCAGCGCGTACAGCGAGACGCAGATGAGGATCGCCGCGAACGGGATCGCCCCCCGGACCTCGCGACGCCGAACGGCGATGGTCGCGAGTCCCAGATTCAGCACCGAGACCGCGAGCAGGACCCAGGTCGGGACGCCGGGTACGAAAGACACACCGACAGGTTGTCATAATGGATAATGAAACCTTCGAAGCCGGGGGTAGTTTCCGTGACGGCGCCGCCCCGCCGCGTGGTTCTCGATTGTAGCGAATCTGATAGTTCGGCCTCGGGCAGTCGCCGCCCCGGGGCCGGACGACCCCGGACCGCTATACGCCCTCGACGGTCTCGCGGTACGCCCTGACGCGCGCGAGTGCCTCGTCGACCAGCGACGCCGCCTCGGCGTCGAGGCCCTCGCGAACGTCGTGCAGGCCGTGCTCGAAGCGCGCCAGTCGGCCGTGGTCCGGGCCCCGGGCGGCCGCGGCCATCGACTCGACCTGCTCGGCGTAGGTCGCCAACCGCTCGCTCGCCGCCGGGTCGTCGGTCGTCTCGCGGGCCTCGGTGAGCGCGTCGCTCGCTCGCTGGAGCGCGGTGTCGTCGTCGGACATGCGTGCGAGTACGGGAGAGGCTCCCAAATGGTTTCGGTCGCACGCGCGGGTCGGCCGAATCGGTGTCCTCATTTGCCCGTAGCGCGTAGATTCGAGTATGGCCTCCACGCTCAAACGCGGCCTGTACGGTCTCGTCGGACTGCTCGCGGTCGGGTTCGCGGTCCACTACGCCCTGTTCGGATCGCTCCCGCTCGGGAAGCCAGAACTGCTGAAAGACGACGACGCGTCCGAGTGGGACGAGGTCGAAGCGTAGCCGGCCGCCCGCCCGACGCCCGATTCTGCGAGTCGGCGATCCCCGGAGCCGACGGTGCGACCGCCGGCGGCTCAGACCATCGCCTCGGCCGAGACCGACGGGTGTTCGCGGAAGTACGCCACCAGTTCCTCGACGTAGCTCTCGAACGGCGGGCACGCGACCCCCGATCCCCGGAGGTCCCGGACCGCGTTCGCGGCGGTGTAGCTCGTCGGGTGGACGAAGTAGTCGAGCACCGCGGGTTCGACGCCCAGCGCGTCGGCGACCCCCGGGAGCGAGTCGAGCGCCCGGCGGGCGACCCGCCGGGAAGCCGGCACCGTGAGGACGCGTTTGTCGAGCGCCGAGCCGAACGCCCGGAGCATCCCGCCGGCCGTCGGCGGATTCGGGTCACAGAGCTGGTACACCTCGCCCGCCGAGTCCTCGCGGGCGCTCAGGTAGTCGATCGCGTCGATCACGAAGTCTCGCGGGACGACGTTCACCTCCGCGGCGTCGAGGTCGCCGAACCGCGGCACCACCGCGAGGCGGGGCTGGCGCGCCAGCAGTCTCAAGACGTTGTATGGCCCGTCGTACTTTTGGGTCGCGCCGGTCCGGCTGTCGCCGACGGTGATCGCCGGGCGGTAGACCGTGGCCGGGAGCCCCTCGTTCATCCGGCGCTGGACCTCGACCTCCGCGAGGTACTTGGTCTCCTCGTAGCGGTTGTTGAACGACTGGCCCACGTCGAGGTCCTCGTGGGTGAACACGCCGTCGTGGCGGCCGCTGACGTAGCAGGTGCTGACGTAGTGGAACCCATCCAGATCCGGAACGCCCTCGGCGAAGTCGAGGACGTGGCGGGTCCCCGCGACGTTGACCGCCATCCCGACCTCGCGGGCGACCCCGAGGTCGTACACCGCCGCGAGGTGGTACACCTCGGTCGCGTCGGCCCGGAGATCCTCGTAGTCGTCGCCGAGCCCGAGGTCCGGGTCGGTAACGTCGCCCTCGTGGAGGTCGATCCGGTCGGCGTCGTCGCCGGCGATCTCGACCGCCCGGGACTCGGCGGCGGCGCGGTACTTCGGCTGGACCAGACACCGAATCCGGGCGTCCGCGGGGAACCGATCGAGGAGGCGCTCGACCAGCGCCGAGCCCAGAAACCCCGGGAAGCCCGTGAGGAAAACCGACCCCATCACCGGACCCCCGGCAGGCGCGCCATCGCCCGGAGCGCCAGCGTCATCCCCTTGGCGTACCACCCCTTGGGGACGCCCTCGGGCGGGTGGAGCGACCCGGCGCGCTGTTCGGCGACCGTCTGGGACTCGGTGTACCGGAGCAGGCCCTGCCGACCGTGGCGTCGACCGAGTCCCGAGTCCTTCATCCCGCCCATCGGGGCGTCGGTCGAGGCCCACGCCGCGGCGTAGGCGTCGTTGACGTTGACCGTCCCGCAGTCGATCCGGCGGGCCAGCCGCCGGCCGCGCTCGGCGTCCTCGGTCCAGACGCTCGCGTTGAGCCCGTACTCGGAGTCGTTGGCGCGCTCGATCGCCTCGTCGGCCGAGTCGACCGCCGTGACCGCGACCACCGGCCCGAACGTCTCCTCGCGGGCGAGGGCCATCTCCTCGGTCACCCCGGTCAGCACCGTCGGCTCGTAGAAGTACGGCCCGATATCGGGGCGCGCCCGGCCGCCGGTGACCACGTCGGCGCCCTTCTCGACGGCGTCGTCGACGTGGGCCTCGACTTTTTCCAGCTGATCCGACCCGACGAGACTGCCGACGTCCGGCGTCCAGTCGTAGCCCGCCGCGAGGTCGAGCGCGCGGGTCCGCCGGACGAACCGATCGAGAAACGGGTCGCGCACGTCGCGGTGGACGTAGAGGCGCTCCATGGAGAGACAGAGCTGGCCGGCGTTCGCGAAACACCCCCTGACCGCCCCCGTCGCGGCCGCGTCGAGGTCGGCGTCGCCGAGCACGAGGAGGGGGTTCTTGCCGCCGAGTTCGAGCGAGCAGTCGACGAGGTTCTCGCCCGCCCGGCGCGCGACCGCCCTGCCGGTCTCGGTGCTACCGGTGAAACAGACGTAGTCGACCGCGTCGACGAGCGCCCCGCCGGCCTCGCTCCCGGTGCCGGTCACCACCTCGAAGGCGGCCTCGGGGACGCCCGCCGTCCGGAGCAGATCGCGGATCGACAGCGCGGCGAACGGCGTCTCGCTCGCGGGCTTGAGGACGACCGCGTTGCCCGCGAGCAGTGCGGGGATCGCGTCCGACACCGCGAGCGTGAGGGGGTAGTTCCACGGCGAGACGACGCCGACCACCCCGACCGGACGGCGGTGCTCGACGGTGCGAGTCATCAGCGGAAAGGCGCCCTTCCGGCGCTCGGACGCGAGGTACTCGGGCGCCCGGTCGGCGTAGTGGCGCGCGGTCGAGGCCACGTCAGCGACCTCCTCGAAGGCGTCGATCCGGGCCTTGGCGCTTTCGAGTTGGATCACGTCGAGCAGTTCGTCCCGGCGATCCAGCACGAGGTCGTGGAACCGCGAGACGACCTCGGCGCGCTCGGCCGCCGAGCGGTCGGCCCACGACGGCTGGGCGTCGCGAGCGCGCTCGACCGCCGCGTCGACGTCCGCGCGCGAGCAGGCCGGAATCTCGCCGATCGGCGCGCCCGAGTAGGGGGCCTCGACCTCGATTCCGGGCCGGTCGTCGCCGGCGGGGACGGTCCCCGACAGCGCCGAGAGCGAATCCGGGCCGACTCGCGCCGGAAACGCGTCCGCGTGTGGCTTCATGCCGAGGCGTTGGGGCGCCCGACGTATCAGGATTCGCCAACGCGGTCGACCCGATCGGTCGACGTCGCTACTCGTGGCCCGACACCCGAACGGGCTCGTAGGGCTCTTCGAGGTACGCGAGATCGCCCGACGTGAGGTCGATGTCGAGCGCCTCGACCGCGTCTTCGAGGTGCTCGACGCTGGTGGTGCCGACGATCGGCGCGTCGACCCAGTCCTTGTGGAGGAGCCACGACAGCGCGATCTGGGCCATCGTGACCCCCTTGTCGGCCGCGAGCTCCTGGACCCGCTCGTTGATCTCCGTGCCGCCGCCCTCCCGGTAGGGGTGTTCGTACATGTGTTCCTCGGTGTCTCCCCGGGTGGTCGCGTCGATCTCCTCGTGGGGCCGGGTGAGGTACCCCCGCGCGAGCGGGCTCCACGGGATCACCCCGATCCCCTCGTTCTCACAGAGCGGGAGCATCTCGCGTTCTTCCTCGCGGTACGCGAGGTTGTAGTGGTTTTGCATGGTGGCGAACCGTTCGAGCCCGAGCCGATCGCTGGCGTGCAACGCGTCGGCGAACTCGTGGGCCCACATCGACGACGCCCCGACGTACCGGGTCTTGCCGCGGCGGACGGCGTCGTCTAACGCCTTCAACGTCTCCTCGATGGGCGTCTCGTGGTCGAGCCGGTGGATCTGGAGCAGGTCGACGGCGTCCATCCCGAGCCGGTCGAGGGAGTTGTCGAGTTCCTGTTCGATCGCCTTCCGCGAGAGCCCGCCGGAGTTGGGGTCGTCGTCGTCCATCTGGAAGTACACCTTGGTGGCGACGACGTTCTCCTCGCGGCGACCCTCCAGCGCGTCGCCGAGCACGCGCTCGCTCTCGCCGTTCGAGTACATGTTGGCGGTGTCGAAGAAGTTGATCCCCAGTTCGATCGCGCGGTCGATGATCTCTTCGCCCTCCTCGGGGTCGAGCACCCACGGCCGCCAGTCGCTCGATCCGAAGCTCATACAGCCCAGACAGAGCCGGCTCACCGTCGTCCCCGTGTCGCCGAGCGTGGTGTACTCCATGCGCGAACGGTCGCTCGCGGAGCGTATAAAGGTGGGTTCGCCGGCAGGCCGTCGGCGGGCCCCGTCCGCTCGCGGCGTACCGAAAGGAATAACCCATTGTTTAGGTTTGCCTAAAACATGGACGGAGCGAGATTGGATCCGGCGACGCGGCGCGAGTACCTGAAAGGCGGCGCCACGCTCCTCGGGACGGGACTGCTCGCCGGCTGTACGGGCGAGACAGACGCTGAGTCGACCGCGACCGAGTCGGAGGCGACCGAGACGACGACCGACGGGACGACCACGACCGCGGACGAATCGCACTCGGTGACGATGGCGCCGATGGGCGAGGTGACGTTCGACGCGCCGCCCGAGAGCGCGTTCGTCGCGTTCCCCCAGTACGCCGACATGGCGGTGGCGCTCGGCCACGGCGACGCCGTCAACACGGTCTACGTCCCGGAGATGTCCGGGACGACGATGAACCACTACTACCACCACCTCGACGGCGTCTCCTTCGAGTGGGAGGGGCTCGTCGACCCGCTGGCGGACGGGCTGAACAAAGAGGAGCTCTACGACCTCGACAGCGACGTCCACTTCCTCGACCCCGCCTACGCCGTCAGCGACTCGAACTGGGCGGAGAGCGACGTCGAGGACGTCGCCGAGGACGTGGGGCCGTGGTTCGGGAACTTCTACAGCGGGACCCGGGCCGAGCCGCCGGGCTATCGGGACGTCTACGAGTACTACGACCTGTGGGACCTGTTCGAGAAGGTCGCCGCGGTGTTCCGAGAAGGAGAGCGCTATCGGGCGCTCGAATCGGTCCACGCCGACCTGCTGGCGACGATCGAAGAGCGGCTCCCGCCCGAGGACGACCGGCCGACCGCCGTGCGGGTGACGGTGAGCGAGGACCAGTTTTACACCTACCACCTCAACGAGCCGGGGTACTGGCTCGCGGACACCCGGCCGCTCGGCGCGACCGACGCCTTCGCCGACGAGGAGTGGTCGAATCTCTGGGGCACGGTCGGCCACGAGGCGATGGCCGAGGCCGACCCGGACGTCATCCTCCACCTCTGGGGGATGACCCCGCGGTACGCGACCAGCGAGGCCCGCCGGACCTTGCGAGACCACCCTGTGGGGAGCCAGCTCTCGGCGGTCAGGAACGACCGCGTGTACGCCCACGGAATGCGGTATCAGGGCCCGATCATGAACCTCTTCCAGTTGGAGATGACCGCCAAACAGCTCTACCCCGAGGCGTTCGGCGAGTGGCCCGGGTACACCGACGGCGAGCCCTACCCCGAAATCCCCGCCGACGAGCAGTTGTTCGACCGCGACCGCGTCGCCGCCGCGGTAAACGGCGAGGTCTGAGCGCCCACCCGAGCGACCGCCCCGCCGACCGCCCTCGACACCCCCGAGCCGGCGGGCCAGCGACCTTTTGGCCGCCGACGTGCTACGTCGTCGTATGGGTACAGACATCGACGGAGAGCCGGTCGACGTATCGGTCGCGGCCGAACCGCCGGGGATGGAGCGAGTCCGAGCGATCAGCGACCTGCTCGACGAGGCGTTCGAGATCCCGGGGATCGGGTACGAGATCGGACTCGACCCGATTCTGGGGATCCTGCCGGTCGGCGGTGACAGCGTCTCGGCGGCCATCTCGCTGTACATCGTCGCCGAGGCCGCCCAGATGGGCGCCTCCCGGGAGACGCTCGCGAAGATGCTCGTCAACATCGGCGTCGACGCGGCCGTCGGCTCGATCCCGGCGATCGGCACGATCTTCGACGCGGTGTTCAAGGCCAACAAGCGAAACGTCTCGATTCTCGAAGAGGAATTCGGCGCCAGCGAGTGACGCTCAGTCGGGGCGCACCCAGCAGTAACCGTAGCCGTCGAGGTCGAACCGCCACGCGCGCGCTCGTTCGCTCCCGTCGGTCGCGTCGTCGGCCGGCCGGACCGACGCTCCGTCCCGACCGAACGCCACGGTCGGGTCGCCGTCGAGCGCGATCGAGACCGCCGTCGGCGAGTCGTCGAGGTTGTGGACCGCGACGACCGCGCCGTCGTCGCCGGCGATCCGGTGGGCGAACACCGCGGGATCGTCGACGTCGAGCACCTCGCAGGCGCCGGTGCCGATCGCCGGACACGCGTGGCGGGTCCGGATCAGCCGGCCGAACCACCGGAGCAACGAGTCGGGATCGTCGCGCTGGTCGGCGACGTTGACCGCCTCGTAGCCGTACCCGCCGCCGGCGATCACCGGCCGGACGAGGTCGTCGGCGTCGGCCGGCGAGAAGCCGCCGTTGGGCTCGTCGGCCCACTGCATCGGCGTCCGGACGGCGTCCCGACCGGGCAACGAGAGGTCCTCTCCCATCCCGATCTCGTCGCCGTACACCAACAGGGGCGCGCCGGGTAGCGAGAACAGCAGGCTGTACGCGAGTTCGATCCGGTCGCGGTCGCCGAGCATCGGCGCGAGCCGCCGCCGAATCCCCCGGCCGTAGATGCCCATCGCCTCGTCGGGCGCGAACGCCTCGAAGACGGCCTCCCGATCGGCCGTCGGCAGGCGCCCGAGGTTGAGTTCGTCGTAGTTGCGCAGGAAGTTCGCCCACTGGCCCTCCTCGGGGATCGCCGGGAGGAGGTCGAGGACCCGCCGGAGGGGGTCGGCCCGGCGCTCGGCCAGCGCGGCCACGAGGTACGCGTCGAGCAGGAAGTTCAGCAGGACGTTGCACTCGTCGCCGTCGCCGAAGTAGTCGGCGAGCCGATCGGGCTCGTCGTCGGCCTCCGCGAGGAGCACGGCGTCGTCGCCCCGGCGCGCGACGAACCGCCGCAGGTCCCGGATGACGCCGTGAGGGTCGTCGAGCCGCGTCGATTCGAGCCCGCCCTTGTTGTCGATCATGAGCGTGGCGGCGTCGACCCGGAAGCCGTCGACGCCGAGCCGGAGCCAGAAGTCCATGACGTTGCGGATCTCCGTGCGCACGTCGGGGTTGGCGACGTTGAGGTCGGGCTGGAAGTGGTAGAACCGGTGGTAGTAGAACGCCTCGGCCGCCTCGTCGTAGCTCCAGACGGTGTCCTCCTCGCCGGGGAACACCGGGCCGCGGTCGGGGTCGGGCCACTCGGGCGGGTCGTCGACCCAGACGTAGTAGTCTCGGTACGGCGAGTCGGGGTCCTCGCGGGCGCGCCGAAACCACGGGTGCTGGTCGGAGGTGTGGTTGACCACGAGGTCGACGAGGACCCGGATTCCCCGGCGGTCGGCCGCGCGAACGAACGCCACGAAGTCCCCGAGCGTGCCGTGGCGGTCGTCGACGCCGTAGTAGTCGGCCACGTCGTAGCCGTTGTCCCGGTTCGGCGACGGGTAGAACGGGAGGAGCCACACGCAGTCGACCCCGAGGGCGTCGAGGTGGTCGAGTCGGTCGATCAGTCCCGGGAAGTCGCCGACGCCGTCACCGTTCCCGTCTGCGAACGCCTCGACGTCGACGGCGTAGAACACCGCGTCGTCGTACCACCGTTCGTCGGTCGCCATGCGCGGTTGCCCGGGACGACGCCGACGCGGAAAACTCCTCGGGCGGCGGCGCTCGCGGGCCGGGGTCGTCGCGCGCTACTCGGGCACGGTGTCAGCGTACCGCCGGAGGCTCGCGTTCGTTCGGTCGGCCAGATAGCGCCGGATCCGGCGCTCGCGCCAGCCGACCGGCGAGAGCACGTCTCGGCCGCCCGGATGAGTTCGTCGGCGTCGTAGGACGCCGCCTCGTCGGCCAACGCCACCCGGTCGCGCGAGCGCGACAGGGTCGACCTCGCCGGCTCGGAGTCGGTCGAGCGCCCGCCCGAGCCGATCGCAGACCGCCTCGGGCGAGCGAGCCTCGTCGAACGTCGCGATCAGCGCGCGCTGGACGTCGGTCACGAACGCCGGGGTGGGTCGCTGGCGACACTCGATGGCGCGGTACTTGTACGCGTCCTCGCCGGCGACCGCGCCGAAGTACTTCGTCAGCGCGCCGGCCCGACTGTCCGGACGGCGACGGTAGCTGTGTTTTTACGCGTCAAACCCCTACGGCGAGTGATGACTGCCCAGCGACATCGGGAGGGGTCGGGTCGAGCCGACGCGGCCGGCGGCGCGACCGACGACGACGCGCCGCCGGCCGCGATCGCGGTCGACGGGCTGGTCAAGCGGTTCGGGACCGGCCCCGACGCGGTCACCGCGGTCGACGGCCTCTCGTTCGAGATCGAGCCGGGATCTGTCGTCGGACTGCTCGGGCCGAACGGCGCGGGCAAGACGACGACCATCAAGTCGATCCTCGGGATGGTGCTCCCCGACGCGGGCACGGTCCGGATTCACGGCCACGACGTGGCCGAGGCCCCGCGCGAGGCCTACGCCCGCGTCGACGCGATGCTGGAGGGCGCACGCAACGACTACTGGCGGCTCACCGTCCGGGAGAACCTCCGGTACTTCGCGACGATCGGCGGGGTCGATCCCGACTCGGTCGCCGACCGCCACGACCGACTGCTGGAGAAGCTCGACCTCGCGACGAAGGCCGACGAGCCGGTCCGGAGCCTCTCGCGAGGGATGAAACAGAAGGTCTCGCTCGCCAGCGTGCTCGCGAGCGACGCCGACGTGGTCTTTCTCGACGAGCCGACGCTTGGCCTCGACGTCGAGAGCTCCCGGACGCTCCGGCGCGAACTCCGCCGGATCGTCGACGAGCGCGACCTGACCGCGGTCGTCAGCAGTCACGACATGGACGTCATCGAGGCGGTCTGTGACCGAGTGATCATCATGAGCGAGGGCCGGATCGTCGCCGACGACACCGTCCCGGCGCTCCTCGACGGCTTCGAGACGCGGGGCTACCGGCTCGCGAGCCCGGATCTCACCGACGAGGTGGTGGCCGGCGTCCGCGAGCGGTTCGAGGTGACCGACCGCGAGCGCGTCGGCGAGAAGACCGAGATCGAGGTCGCGACCGACAGCGACGGTTTCTACGCGCTGGCCGCCCACCTCCGGGAGCGCGACGTGGCGCTGGATTCGGTCGAGACGGTCGAGCCCGATCTGGAGGAGGCGTTCGTCGAGATGACGGGCGACGCCGGGGCGGCCGGCGGAGGTGAGCCGTGACCGCCCGCCGATCGGACCCGGTCGCGACCGACCCGGGGGAGGCCGGCGACGCGACCGATCGGCGACGCGCGGGCTACCGCCAGCTCGCGAAGGCGGTCCTCTACCGGGAGTATCTGATCTTCGTGCGCTACCCCGCGAACGCGATCGGCGGCATCGTGGTCTCGCTGTTTTTCTTCGGGCTGTTGTTCTACGGCGGCCGGATGCTCGCGGGCCGGGCGCTGACCGACTCGATCGAGGGGATCGTGGTCGGATACTTCCTCTGGACGCTGTCGGTCGGCGCCTACAGCGCCATCTCCAACGACATCGGGAGCGAAGTCCAGTGGGGGACCCTCGAACGCCACGTCATGACGCCGTTCGGGTTCGCGCCCGTCGCCTTCCTCAAGGGCGTCGCGAAGGTGATCCGGACCTTCGTCACCTCCGCGGTCATCCTGGCGGTCATGCTCGTGCTCACCGGGACCACCCTCGAACTGAACGTCCTCACCGTCGTCCCGGTCGCGGTGCTCAGCATCGCCTCGGTGCTGGGGCTCGGCTTCGCGGCCGGCGGGATCACCGTCCTCTACAAGCGGGTGGGCAACTGGCTCAATCTGCTCCAGTTCGGGTTCATCGTGCTCATCTCGGCGCCGGCGTTCG
Organism: Halorussus marinus; assembly: GCF_004521895.1. Lineage (NCBI taxonomy): Archaea > Methanobacteriati > Methanobacteriota > Halobacteria > Halobacteriales > Haladaptataceae > Halorussus > Halorussus marinus. The sequence goes on along the minus strand of NZ_SBIR01000008.1, from coordinate 35,341 downwards.
ACCTCGGGTGGACGAAGTACCTCCCGCTCGCGCAGGGTAGCGCGCTCCTCCAGCGCGCGATGATCGACGGAACCCGGCTGTGGGAGTTCCCCGCGGCCGATCTGGCGGTGCTGGGCGGGGTCGCGGTCGGCTACGTGGCGCTTGGCTATCTGGTGTTCGAGTACGCGACCCGGCGGGCCCGGCGGCTCGGGGTCCTCGGCGACTACTGATCGGGCGACGGTCGGGCGCTCACCGCTCGCGGACGCGCATCGGCATCCCGTTTCGCGGGTGCATCGTCAGCGACGGCAGGAGGTCGAGACCCTCCTCGCCGGTGTACTCGAGGCTGTACCGCTGGGCGGTGCGTGCGAGGATGAGCTTGGCCTCGAGTTTGGCGAGGTGCTTGCCGATGCAGTGGCGGGGACCGCCCCCGAACGGGAAGTACGCGAACCGCGGGCGGTCGACGTCGCGGTCCCACCGGTCGGGGTCGAACGCGTCCGGTTCGTCCCAGTAGCGCTCCGAGCGGTGCATCGCCCACTGAGAGAGCATGATCGCGGCGTCCTCGGGGACGCGATACCCGCCCAGTTCGACGGCCGACTTCGGCTCGCGGAACATGGTGTACACCGGCGGGTACAGCCGCATCGACTCGTCGACCACCTGCTCGACGAACGCGAGGTCGCCCACGTCGTCTATCGTGGGCCGGTCGTCGCCGAGCACCTCGTCGACCTCGGCGTGGACCCGGCGCTCGGCCTCGGGGTGTTGGGAGAGGAGATACCACGCGTAGGTCAGGGTCAGCGCGGTGGTGTCGTGGCCCGCCAACAGCATCGTCATCACCTCGTCGCGGATCTGGCGGCTCGACTGCTCGCCCCGATCCTGCGCGCGCAGGAGGATCGACAGCAGGTCGTCGGGGCCCTCGTCGGCGGCAGCGTCGCCGTGGGTCCCGCGTCGCTCGGTCACGATGTCGTCGATGACCGACTCCATCGTCCCGACGGCGGCGTCGTACTCGCCGTCGCCGGGCATCGGTAGCCACCGCGGGGCGGCGAACCGGACGGGGTCGGGCTCGAACCGCGCGCCCAGCGGCACCAGCGACTCCCGGATGGTCCGGACCCGCTCGTCGTCGAGGTCGGTGCCGAGCATCAGGTCGACGATGACCGCGAGGGTCACCTGCGTCATCTCCTGTTCGACGTCGACGCCGGCGCCGTCGGCCCAGTCGGCGAGCAGGTCGTCGTGGTGGTCGACGATCCGGTCGGCGAACCCCATCAGCCGACCCATGTCGAACGCGGGGTTGGCGAGCTGGCGCTGTTTCCGCCACGTCTGGCCCTCACTGAGCAACAGCCCCTTCCCGAGCAGGTCGCCGAGCGCGTCGCTCTGGAAGTCGGGCTTGCGGAACTGGTCGGCCTCCGAGACCAGCACCCGCTCGACGTCGGCGGGGTCGGTCAGGAGGTAGGTGTTCAGCGGCCCGAGGTCGAACTGCACGACGCTCCCGTAGGCCCGTTCGCACGCCGAGAGGAAGCGAAACGGATCGCGGGCGTATCGGCGGCTACTGCCGAACAGCGGTTCTCCGCTCGGCCCCGGCGGTGAGGAGCTCATTAGCGGTGCTTAGGAGTCGAACGTCATGAATCCGGCGGCGATCGGGGCGTGCTATTATATCCCGCGAGGCGGAGTGGTCCCACATGGACCACGTCACGGCGCTCGAATGTACGCTGTGCGGCGAGACCTACGACCCCGAACGGGTCGTCTACACCTGCCCGAACCACGAGGGAGTCCGCGGGATCCTCGAAGTGACCTACGACTACGACGTCGTCCGCGAGCGGTTCGACGCCGACCTCGACGGCGCGATTCCCGACCAGTGGAAGTATCGCGCGTTCTTGCCGGTCGCCGACGACGTCGACCCGGTGTCGCTCGGCGAGGGCGGCACCGACCTGCTCGAGGCACCCCGGCTGGGCGCGGAACTGAGCGTCGACCTGCGGATCAAAGACGACGGGCGCAACCCCACGGGCGTGCTGAAAGACCGCGCGACCAGCGTCGCGGTCACGAAGGCGAAGGCCGCCGGCCGCGAGGTCGTCACCTGCGCGTCGACCGGGAACGCGGCGGCGTCGCTCGGCGGGTACGCCGCCCGGGCGGGGCTCGACTGTCGGATCTTCGTCCCCGAGGACGCCCCGGAGGGAAAGCTCGCCCAGCCGCTCGTCTACGGCGCCGACGTGCTCGGGGTCGCGGGAAGCTACGACGAGGCCTACGACCTCTCGCTCGACGCGACCGAGGAGTTCGGGTGGTACAACCGCAACGCCGCGATCAATCCGTTTCAGGTCGAGGGCAAGCGGACGGTCGGCCACGAACTCGCCGAGCAGACTCGGGGCGACTGTCCCGACTGGCTCGTCTTCTCGATGGGCGACGGCTGTACGATCGCCGGCGGCTGGAAGGGGTTCCGGGAGTTCGCGGAGCTCGATCTGGTGGCCGAGACGCCGAAAATGCTCGGCGTCCAGGCCGAGGGCGCAAGCGCCATCCACGACGCGTTCCGCGAGACCGACGACGCCGACGAAGTCGCCGACACGGTGGCCGACAGCATCGCGGTCGGGCGCCCCCGGAACACGGTCAAGGCGTGCCGGGCGCTCGAAGACAGCGGCGGTGACTCGGTGCTCGTGACCGACGAGGAGATACTGGCGGCCGAAGCGACGCTCGGTCGGACCGAGGGCCTGTACGCCGAGCCCGCGGGAGCGGCCCCGATCGCGGGGCTTCGGAAGGCCCGCCGGAAGGGTATCGTCGAGGCCGGCGAGTCGGTGGTGGCGGTCCTCACCGGCAACGGGCTGAAAGACGCCGCGAGCGCGATGCGGGCGGCCGGCGAGATCGAGCGGATCGACGCCGACCTCGACGACGTGATCGCGCGGTACGGCGCGTGACCGCCGGCCGCATCCGACGAGGGCCGGGGCCGAACGCGGTCAGTGCTGGTGGGTGAACAGCAACACGTCGTCGTCGGCGGTCGTCACGCAGAGGTCGAGCACCTGACTCAGTTCGAGGCTGTCGTACTCGCCCTCGCAGACGACCAGATCGTCGAACGGCTCCTCGCAGGCCGGACACGCGATGCTGACCGTGTTCCGGTACGTGTTCACGGTGTCGGCCGACTCGTGGGGCGTCAGCGACGAGAGCAACTCGTCGAGCTCGCTCCGGTTCATGGCTCGCGATTGCGATTGGGCGGCGTCCGGATAACTGTATCGCTCGAACACCCCGAGCCCGGCCCCGCGGTCGGCCGTCCGGCGCGCGACGGCGCCGGTCGCGGAGTCACTCCGCGACGGCCTCGGCGACCTTCTCGATCGGGTGGGGCGGCTCGGGGGCGTCGCCATCCCGGTCGCCGAGCTGGGTCCGACACGACGCGCCGGGCGCGACCACCACGTCGCCGTCGCTGTCCTCGACCTGCTCGAACAGGATCTCGCCGATGGCCTCGCTCATCGAGAAGTGTTCGGCCTCGTAGCCGAAGCTCCCGGCCATCCCGCAACACCCCGAGTCCAGCGGGTCCACCTCGTAGCCCGCCCGCCGGAGGACCCCGACCGCGTGGTGGTCTTTCTTGGTCGCCTTCTGGTGGCAGTGACCGTGGTAGGAAAGCGACTCGCCGGGGGCCTCGAACGCGGCGTTCTCGTCGAGCCCGAACGCGTCGAGATACTCACAGACGCCGTACGCGCTGGCGGCGACGGCGTCGAGGTCCGACCCCGAGACCGCGGGGTCGTCGCCGAGCAGGTCGAAGTAGTCCGACTGGAACATCACGGCGTCGGAGGGCTCGGCGACGACCACGTCCCAGCCGTCCGCGACGCGGGGCGCGAGCGCGGCGACGTTCTCGCGGGCGGTCTCGCGCGCCCGGTCGAGGAGGCTCTTCGAGAACGCGGGGCGACCGCTGTCGGTGACGTCGTCGGGGACGCGGACGTGGACGTTCGCGGCTTCGAGCGCCCGGACCGCCGCCTTCCCGACCTCGGGGTGGCTGTAGTTGGTGTAGGGGTCGGCGACGAGCAGCGCCTTCCGGTCGGCCGCCTCGGGGTCGACCCGCGGGCCGCGGTCGGCGAACCACTCGCGGAACGTCTCGCGCTCGAACGACGGGAGCGTCCGGTCGCGCGCGATGCCCACCGTCTTCTCGACGAGCGTCCGGGCGCCCGGGAGCTTCGTCGCCCAGTTCGAGAGGGGCGCGAACGCGCTCCCCAGCGACAGCAGCGTCTCGGGGTCGCCGAACAGCCGGTCGCGGATCGAGACGCCGTCCCGGCGGTGGTTCTCGTGTTCGATCTCGGCTTTGAGCTTCGCCATGTCGACCCCACTCGGACAGTCGTGTTTACAGCCCTTACAGCCGATGCAGAGGTCCAGCACCTCGTCGGCGAACTCCTCGGAGAACAGTTCCTCGTCGGGCAGGTCGCCGGTCATCGCGCGCCGGAGCATGTTCGCCCGGCCTCGGGTCGAGGTGATCTCCTCGTCGGCGGCCCGGTAAGTCGGACACATCACGCCGCCGGTGGTCTCCTGCTCGCCCCGACAGCCCGCACAGCCGTGACAGAGCTCGACCATCCCCTGAAAGCCGTTCTCGTTGTCCCAGTCGAGCGCCGGGTCGAACGGCGCGTCGAACTCGTAGTCGGGGTCGAATCGCAGATTCTCGGTCATGTCGACGTCGCCACACACCTGCCCGGGGTTGAGAAGCCAGTCGGGGTCGAACGCGGTCTTGAGATCGCGGAACGACTGCCAGAGGCGCTCGCCGTAGAGCTTGCGGTTCCACTGGGTCCGGGCGCGGCCGTCGCCGTGCTCGCCCGAGACGCTCCCGTCGTATTTCACCACGAGGTCGGTCACCGCGTCGGCGATCGAGCGCATCGTCTCGACCCCGTCGTCGGTCTTGGTGTTGACCAGCGGTCGGATGTGGAGCACGCCCGGCCCGGCGTGGGCGTAGTAGCTCGCGAACGTGTCGTGGTCGTCGAGGATCGCCTGAAACTCCGCGACGTACTCCGGGAGGTTCTCGGGCGGGATCGCGGTGTCTTCGAGGAACGCGAAGTGCTTCTCGTCGCCGGTCCGGGACAGCAGGATGGGGAGCCCGGACTTGCGCATCTTCCAGAAGCGGGCGCGCTCGTCGTCGGCGTGGGCCTCCATCGCCGCGACCGCCCGCCGGGCCGCGTCGGTGGTCGCCGCCGCGCCGTCGCTCGGGGCGGCCGCGGTGGTCGCGTCCGGCACCCGATCGGCGACGAGGTCCGCGACCTGCTCGCGGCCGTGGGCGTCGTCCTCGGCGTAGAACTCCACGAGCAACACCGAGTCGGTCCCGTCGGGGAGCATCGCGACCACGTCCGCGAACTCGTCGGTCTCGGCCGCGAGGTCGAGCAACACGTCGTCCATCACCTCGACGGCCGCCGGGTCGTGTTCGAGGATCGGGGCGACGTCCTCCATCGCGTCGATCACGTCGTCGTAGGCGAGGAGCGCGACCGCCTTGGTCTCGGGGACGGGTTCGAGCGAGACCGTCGCCTCGGTGACGATCCCGAGGGTGCCCTCGCTCCCGGCGAGCAGTTTGGCGAGGTTGATCGAGCCACCGTCGCTCGGGGCGCCACCGCTCGCACGTTCCGAGCCGCGCTGGGCCTCGCGGGCCTCCTCGACGAGCACGTCGAGGTTGTACCCCGAGACGTTGCGCTTCATGTCGGGGAACCGGGCCTCGATCTCGTCGGCCTCCTCGTCGATGAGACGGACGAGTTCGGCGTAGATGCGGGCTTGGAGGTCCTCGGCCGCCGGGTCGGCCCGGGCTCGGAGTTCGTCGAGCGAGACCTCGCCGAACGTCGTCACGGTGCCGTCCGCCAAGACGACCTCGCACGACTCGACGTACGCGTCGGTCTTGCCGTACTTCAGCGAGTGAGCCCCCGTCGAGTTGTTCCCGATCGCGCCGCCGAGGACGCTCTTGTCGCCCCACGCCGGGTCGGGCGCGAACTTCAGGCCGTCGGGCGCGAGCGCGGCGTTGAGTTCGCCGAGCGTGATGCCCGGCTGGGCGACCGCGAGCGCCTCGTCGGGGTCGAACGAGACCAGCCCGTCCATGTGGCGGGTGAAATCGAGCACGACCGCCTCGTTGACGGTCTGGCCCGCGAGGCTGGTGCCCCCGCCCCGCGGGAGGACCGGTATCTCCCGCTCGGCGCAGTAAGTCATCACCGCGGCCACGTCGTCGGTCGAGGTCGGGAACACGACGCCGATCGGGGTCTGCTCGTAGATGCTGGCGTCGGTCGCGTACAGCTGGCGGGTGTACGAATCGAAGCGCACGTCGCCCGCCACGCGGGCGTCGAGATCCGAGACCAAGCCGGGGCGATCGACGTCGTCGCTACGGTAGTCGTAGTCCCCGCCGTCTGCGGGGTCGCGGGAGCCGGTCGGTCTGCTGGCCATGTCGGAGTATTGGGAGTTGAGAGGGATAAAACGCCGCGATCCCGAACCGGTTTGCCGGCTCGGGGCCGGCGACGAGGGCCGGCGGGCTCAGAACAGCCCCGGAACGAGCACGTAGGCGAACGCCATCCCGAGCAGGCCGGCGACCACCGCGAAGATCGCGGTCGGGACGACGGTCTTGCGGAGCATGTCGCCCTCCCGGCCCGTGATACCGACGACCCCGCAGATCGCGGCGACGTTCAGCACCGACACCATGTTACCGATGCCGCCGCCGACGTTCTGGAGCGCGACGACGACGACCCGCGAGATGCCCACGTCGCCCGCGGCGTCGAACTGGAGCGCGCTGAACAGGATGTCCGAGGAGGTGTTGCTCCCGGTCATGAACGATCCGAGCGCGCCGATCCACGGCGAGACCATCGGCAGGAGTTCGCCCGCGCCCAGCGCGAGCACCCGCGAGAGCGCCTCCATCATCCCGATCACGCCCTCCGGGTTGGTCGCCGACTGAATCATGACCTGGCTCATCGACACCGCGACCACGAGCGTGACCGCCGCCGAGGAGACCTGCGAGATGGAGTCGCGCCACGCGTCGACCATCTCGTCGGCGTCCATCCGGTGGAGCGCCCCGGTCAGGATCGCGACCGGGATGAACGGCATCGTCCCCGGCAGGTAGAGATACCGGATCGAGAACGAGAGCTCGGTGCCGAGGATGCTGTCGATCCCGACCGTGTACTGCTGGATGGCGTCGAGCAGGCCGAGGCCGGGCCACCGCGTGACGAGCAGGACCCCCGCCACGAGCAGGTAGGGCGTCCACGCGAGCACCACCGACATCTCCTTGCGCGGGCTGTCGGTCTGTATCTCGTCGAGGTCGAGGCCGCCGCGCCACGAGTCGGTCCACGACTCCTCGTCGGGGAACTCCCAGTCGTCGTCGGGCACCAGCACTCCGCGGTTGGCCATGAGCACCCCGACGCCGAGCGCGACGAACCCGGAGGCGATGTCGGGCAGTGCCGGGCCGAGGAACCACGCGACCGCGGCCTGCGAGACGCCTGCGACGACGCCGAGCACGAGCGCGAACGGCACCGCCGGGAGCGCGACTCGGAGCGCGCCCGCGAACGAGCGCTCGTCCTCGTCGCCGAACCAGTAGCCGAGCAACACGACCGCGAGAACGCCCCAGAACGCGAAGGTGAGCCCGGTGACGACGCCGGTCCACGCAGACACCAGATTCAGAAACTCGATCTGGGACATCCCGGCCGGGAGCGACTCCGCGCCGATGACCGACCCGACGCCGCCGAGGACGGGGGTCCCCGCGGCGCCGAACGGCGGACTCGGGGCGTTGAACAGCAGGCCGAACACCGCGGCGGCCAGCGGCGGGAAGCCCAGACCGATGAACAGCGGCGCGGCCAGCGCGCCGGGCGTCCCGAAGCCCGCCGCGCCCTCGATGATCGTCTCGAAGCCGATCCCGATCAGGAGCAACTGGATGCGGCGGTCCTCGGCGATCTGGGTGAAGTACCACCTGATCGTCGAGATGGCCCCGCTCCCGTCGAGGTAGTTCATCAGGAGTATCGCCCCGAAGACGATGAGGATGATGCTGACCGCCTGGAGCGCGCCGTAGATCGCCGACGCGGCCCACCACGTCGGCTCCATCCCCCAGAGGGTCAGACCCAGTACCGTCGCGAGCACCCATCCGACGCCCATCGCCCGGGCCGCCGACCACCTGAGGCCGACGAGCAGGGCGAACGCGGCACCGATGGGCACTGCTCCAGCGAGCGCGAGCACAGCGACGCTTACCATTGGCGTGCCTCCATGTTTTAACCGATCGATAATGTCGGTAAGTAACTTTCTACATAAAGCTAATTAAAAATAATTATTTTCCCGGAGCGTTCCTGCCGTTCGAGCCGTCGAGCCGCCGACGAGGGGCGGTCGGTGACACAATACCTAATTGGATCCCCTCACAAGATCCAGCCATGAGCGCGCAGGCGACCGACGAGTTCGAGGAATCGCTGGATGGACTCGGGGTGACGTGGTCGCGGACGACGGCCGCGGCCTTCGAGGCGACGCTCGCGGACGCCGTCACCGGGCCGGCGGTCGGTGTCGCCCTCCCGTTCGAGGGCGTCTCGCTGGCCGGGACCGACGTGACCAGCGACCCGACGCCGGCCGAACTCGACGCGGCCGCGACGGGCGTGACCGCCGCCGAGTTCGCCATCGCCGACTACGGGTCGGTCGTCCTGCGACCGGACGCGCCCGGCACCGAGCCGGTCGCACTCTACCCCGAGCGCCACGTCGCGGTGCTCGCCGAGAGCGACGTAGTGCCCGACATGGAGACCGCCTTCGGGCGGCTCGCCGACGCGATGACCGACGAGGCCGGCGACGCCATCATCGCGACCGGGCCGAGCGCGACCGCCGACATGGGCTCGCTCGTGAAGGGCGCCCACGGGCCGAAAGACGTCCACGTCGTCGTGCTGGAGGACCGATGAGCTCCGAGTCACGGGCGGCCAAGGCCGCGAAGATCCGCCAGACCCTCGCCGCGGAGGGCGAGGCGGTCGCCGCGAACACCAAGGGGTTCAACGAGGGCCGGTACGAGTCGGTCGGGGGCCTCGACGACTACGAGGGGCTGAAAGAGCGAGCGCGGGCGATCAAGGAGGACGCCATCGAACGGCTCCCGGAGCTGATCGAGCAGGTCCGAGCGAGCGTCGAGGCCAACGGCGGGACGGTCTACCTCGCCGACGACGCCGCGGACGCCAACCGCTACATCGCGGAGGTCGTCGCGGACCGCGACGCCGACACGCTGGTCAAGAGCAAGTCGATGACCACCGAGGAGATCGAGGTCAACGACCACCTCGAAGCGAGGGGGACCGACGTCTGGGAGACCGACCTCGGGGAGTTCGTCCTTCAAGTCGCCGACGAGGCCCCGAGCCACATCGTCGCGCCCGCCATCCACAAGTCCCGGGAGGGGATCGCCGAGCTGTTCAACGCCCACTTCGAGCCCGACGAGCCCCTCGAAACCGCCGAGGAGCTGACCCAGTTCGCCCGCGAGTACCTCGGCGAGCGCATCGAGGAGGCCGAGGTCGGGATGACCGGCGCGAACTTCGTCGCGGCCGACACCGGCACCCTCGCGCTCGTCACGAGCGAGGGCAACGCCCGCAAGACCGTTCAGGCGACCGACACCCACGTCGCGGTCGCGGGCGTCGAGAAGCTGGTACCGAACCTCCGGGACCTCCACCCGTTCGTCGAACTCATCGGCCGGTCGGGGACCGGCCAGGACATCACCTCCTACATCTCGCTGTTCTCGCCGCCCGGCGAGTCGCCGACCGTCGAGTTCGACGGCGAGGCGACCCTCTCCGAGCAGGACGCCAACCGGGAGTTCCACCTCGTGTTGCTCGACAACGGCCGGATGGCGATGCGCGAGGACGACCAGCTCCGCGAGACGCTGTACTGCATCCGGTGTAGCGCCTGTGCGAACTCGTGTGCGAACTTCCAGCAGGTCGGCGGCCACGCCTTCGGCGGCGAGACCTACTCGGGCGGCATCGCCACCGGGTGGGAGGCCGGCGTCCACGGCGAGGACAGCGCCAGCGAGTTCAACGACCTCTGTACGGGCTGTTCGCGCTGTGTGAACCAGTGTCCGGTGAAGATCGACATCCCGTGGATCAACACGGTGGTGCGCGACCGGCTCAACCGCGAGGGCGCCCCCAGCGAGTTCGAGTTCCTCGTCGACGGGCTCTCGCCCGACGCGGAGCCGTCGGGGCTGGACATCCAGAAGCGCTTTTTCGGCAACTTCGGCACCCTCGCGAAGCTCGGGAGCGCGACCGCGCCGCTCTCGAACTGGCTGGCGAGCGCCGACCCCTCCCGTCGGCTGTTAGAGCGGTTCGTCGGGATCGACAGCCGGCGCGAGCTCCCGTCGTTCGAGCGCGAGACGCTCGTCGAGTGGTTCGCCGACCGCGGCCCGCGGGTCGGCCCCGAGGCGGCCGACCGGGAGGCGGTGCTGTACCCCGACGTGTACACCAACCACATCCAGACCGAGCGCGGGAAGGCCGCGGTCCGGACCCTGGAGGCGCTGGGCGTCCGGGTCCGGGTGACAGAAGCCCCCGAGAGCGGGCGCGCACCGCTCTCGCAGGGGATGGTCGCGACCGCCGACGAGCTGGCGAGCGAGACCTACGCGGCGCTTGCCGAGCACGTCGACGCGGGTCGGGACGTCGTGGTGATCGAGCCGAGCGACCTCGCGATGTTCCACCGCGAGTACGAGCGACTGCTCCCCGAGGCCGCCCACGAGCGACTCGCCGACGCCAGCTACGAGGTGATGGAGTACGTCTACGGCCTGCTGGAGAACGGCGCGCCCGGCGACGCGCTGGCGGGCGGGGACGGCGAGCGAGTCGCCTACCACAGCCACTGCCAGCAGCGCACCCTCGGGCTGGCGGGCCACACCGAAGCGGTGCTGGAGGCGCTCGACTACGACGTGCTCACCTCCGACGTGGAGTGTTGCGGGATGGCGGGGAGCTTCGGCTACAAGTCCGAATACTACGATCTGAGCCGGGCGGTCGGCGAGGACCTCGGCGAGCAGTTCCGCGAGCCAGACGCCCGCGACCGGACGGTGGTCGCCAGCGGCACCTCGTGTCTCGAACAGCTCGACTCGCTGCTCTCGCGACCGTCGCGCCACCCCGTCCAGCTCGTCGACCCCGGACGGTGAGGGCGACGGCGGGACGGAGTGGTTGGCACTGATTCGCACGCTCGCGGTAGCTTTTTTTCGGCCGCCGGACAAGCCCGGGCCATGCCGGGACCCGTCTTTCTGGAGGCCGACGCGGTGACGCTTCGGCCCGTCGAGGCCGCGGACGTCGAGTTCGTCCAGCGTTGCATGAACGACCCCCGCGTCTGGCGGCCCGCGCTCGACGCGACCCCGATGAACCGCGAACAGGGAACGGAGTTCTTCGAGGACGTGCTCTCGGACGAGGATCACGTCCACTGTCTGATCTGGGACGGCGACGCGCCGGTCGGGGTCGTCTCGCTGACCGGCACCGAGTACGGGCCGGGCGCGACCGATCGGTCGCGGGCCGCCGAGATCGGCTACTACGTCGCCCCGGAACACCACGGAAACGGGTACGGCTCGGACGCGGTCGCCGAACTGGTCCGGTACGCGTTCGAGGATCTGAACCTCCGGCGGGCGAGCGCGCGGGTCGGGGCGTTCAACGACGCCTCGATCGGCCTGCTGGAGTCGCTCGGCTTCGAGCGCGAGGGCCGGTTGCGCGAGGCCGCGTGGTTCCGCGGGGAGTACCGCGATATGCTGTGGTACGGGCTGTTGCGCGCCGACTGGCGGACCGAGTAGAGCAATTTACTTTGGGACGGCCACCCAAACGCCGCGCATGGTGATGAAAGAATCCGAGACGGAACTGGAGCGCGAGGATCCGGTGCCGAACTTCGAACTGGAGGGGACCGACGGCGAGACGTACACGCTGGAGTCGTTCGCCGACTACGAGGCGGTCTTGCTGGTGTTTACCTGCAACCACTGCCCGTACGCGCAGGCGAAATTCGAACTGCTCAACGACGTGGCCGCCGAGTACGACGACGCCGCGGTCGTCGGGGTCAACCCCAACGACGCCGAGGAGTACCCCGACGACTCGTTCGAGAAGATGGTCGAATACGTCGAGGACGGTACGATCCGGTACGACGCCTACCTCCGCGACGAGACACAGGCGGTCGCCGACGCCTACGGCGCGGTCTGTACTCCCGATCCGTTCGTCCTGCGCAACGAGGGCGACACCTTCACGCTAGCGTACCACGGCCGGCTCGACGACGCGCTCAACCCCGACGACGAGGCGACCGAAGTGTACGTCCGGGACGCCATCGACGCGGTGCTGGCGGGCGAGGACGTGGACCTGGAGTTCATGCCCTCGCGGGGCTGTTCGATCAAGTGGAAGTGAGACCAAGCGTTCGGAGTCGGGCGCGGGCGAGTCCCGGCGCCGCCCGCCGACGCCGCGGCGGCCAGCGAGAACGTCCCGCGAGGAGCCGACCCCGCCAGCGAGGGCGGCTGTCACGCCGGATACCCGCCGCGGGGGGACAACGCTTTCCTCACCGGGCGTCGAACGCCTCGTCGTGTCAGCGCTCGAAGACCCCCTCGAAATCGGGGGACTCCGCCTGCCGAACCGGCTCTACCGCGCGCCACTGCTCGAATGTGCGGGCAACGGCCCGGACGCGGTCGACACCCTGATCCGGGAGCTCGAACCCGCCGCGGCGGCCGGCGCCGGCCTCGTCTGTCAGGGCGCGACCATCGTCCGCGAGGAGGGCGGCTGTGCCGCCCCGGGGATGACCAGCGTCGCCGATCCCGAGTTCGTCGCCCGACTCGCCCGGCTGACCGACGCGATCCACGACCACGGCGGCCGGATCTTCGTCCAGCTCGAACACGGCGGGCTCCGGAGCATGGAGACGTGGCACGCCGAGTACCGCCGCGAACACCCCGAACTGCGCCAGCTCGCGGTCTCGCGGCCGCCCCGAGTCCTCCGGGCGCTCGACCGGCTCGGGTTTCTCAGCTACGACCCGGAAGTGCTCACCACGGAGGCGGTGTACGACCTCGCCGCCGACTTCGGGCGCGCGGCGGCGTCCGCGGTCGAGGCGGGCTACGACGGGGTCCACATCGCGGGCGCGAACATGGGGCTGGTCCAGCAGTTCCTCTCGCCGTTCTACAACCGTCGGGACGACGAGTTCGCCGACGGCGTCCGGTTCCTGTCGGTCGTCCACGACGAGATCCGGGCGCGGGCCGGCGACGTGGCGCTGATGGCGAAGGTGCCCGCCGAGACCGAGGCGCCGCCGTTCGTCCGCAGGCGACTCGGCGCCGACGACGCGGTCGAGATCTGCGCCCGCCTCGACGAGATCGGCTACGACGCCGTGGTGCCCGTGACGGCCTCGACGTTCTGGGACATGAGCATCGTCCGCGGGGAGTTCCCCGAGCGAGCGTGGCGCGACGACCGCTTCCGGTCGGGGTACGCCGCGGCGTTCGGCGGCCGGTGGCGGGCCGCGGCGGTGGCCGCGGCAAACCGGCTCGAAGCGCTCGCCTACGACTTCGAGCCCGGGTGGAACGCCGACCTCGCTCGACGGGTGCGCGAGCGCGTCTCGATCCCGGTGTTGCTCGAAGGCGGGATCCGCGACCACGAGCAGATCGACCGGCTGGTGGGCGAGGCCTGCGACGCGGTCGGGATGGGCCGGCCCTTCTACGCCGAGCCGCGACTCCCCGCCCGCATCCTCGACAGCGAGGACGCCGGCGCGCTCTGCGAGAACTGCAACAACTGCACCGTCCCGCAGGCGACCGGCGCCCGCGGCGTCTGTCGGACCCCCGCGGTGCTGGCCGAGCGGGGCGAACTCGACCGGGCGGGCGCGTACGAACTGCCGGGCGACGCCGAAACCGGCGCGCGCGAGGAGTGAGCGCACGAACCGGTCGGCGGTCGAAGCCGACGGGAGCGACGCGCTCGCCCCGGAGGCGACCCGTACGCGAGAGGACGCCAGCGTTAGGTGACGGGCGGTCCAATCGCCGCCATGGCTCGCGAGATCACCCACGAGGCGACCGGCCCGCTCAAGCTCGACGAGAGCGACCTCGACGAGGAGAAAGGAGACGTCGCGGTCTGCCTGTGCGGCCTGTCGGGATCGTACCCGTTCTGCGACGGCTCGCACCGCGCGACCGACGACGAGGCGGCCGAGACCGTCTACAAGTACGACGGCGACGACGCCGACGGCGAGCGCCGCGAGATCGAGGAGATCGTCTTCGCCGACGAGTGAGGAGAAGCGGCCGACTCGTCTCCGGGCGAGCTACTCCGCGAGCGCCCGGAGGCGCTCGGGGAGGGTCCCGAGATCGACCGCCTCGGGCGTCTCGCCGTCGGCGTCGAGCTCCCTGAACCCGGTCCCGGTCAGCACCGCGACCACCGCGTCGTCGGCCGCGAGTTCGCCCGCCGCCGAGAGCCGCCGGATCCCCGCGAGCGTCGTCGCGGAGGCGACCTCCGCGCAGAAGCCGGCCTCGGCCGCGAGCGTCGACTGAGCGTCGAGTATCTCCTCGTCCGGGACCGAGACGACCGCCCCGCCCGTCGCGCGGACCGCGGCGAGCGCCCGAGTTCCGCTCGGGGGGTCGGCGTTGGCAATCGAGTAGGCGACCGTCTCGCCGGCGTCGACGGCGGTCACTTCCTCGCGGCCCTCGCGGTAGGCTTCGGCGATGGGGTCGCAGGCCGCCGCCTGCACGAGACAGAGCCGCGGGAGCGAGTCGGCGTCGAGCAGGCCCGCGGCTTCGAGCTCCCGAAGCGCTTTCCACGACGCGCTGGCGTGGCCGCCACTGCTGGTCGGTAACACGATCGCGTCGGGCGCCGTCCGGTCGGGGTCGCCCGCGCCGGCCGCGAACGCCGCACAAATTTCGAGCGCGGTTGTCTTCTGGCCCGCGACCCGGAGCGGGGTGTCGGAGTTGACGAACTCGACCGGGACGTCGGCGTCGAGCGCGTCGTAGTAGAGCCGGCCGTAGTCGCCCGAGACCCGCAGGATTCGGGGGTCGTACTGCGCGATCGCGGCGAGTCGCTCGGCCGAGATGTCGTCGGGGACCAACACGACGCAGTCGGCGTCGGTGCCCGCGGCGTGGGCCGCGGTGCTGATCGCCATGTTGCCGTGCGAGACCGTACCGACCCACGGGCGGTCGTTCGCGGCGGCCCACGCGACCCCGACCGCGCTCCCGCGGTCCTTGAAGCTCCCCGTCGGATTCTGGCTCTCGTCTTTCAGCCAGAGCCGACAGCCCGCGTCGTCGTCGAGGCCGGCGGCCCGGACCAGCGGGGTGTCACCCGCGCCGGCGCCGACGCCGTCGCGGCGCTCGACCGGTAGCAGGTCTGCGTAGCGCCACGGCCCGCCGGTCCGTCCCGGGGCGTCCCCGTCTGGCCACGCGAAGCCCGCGGCCGCGCCGTCGGTGTCGAACCACAGCGGTTCGCCACACTCACACCGCTTGCGCTCGGGAAACGCGGCGGTCTCGCCGCAGCGATAGCAGACGAGCCGCGTCATTCACCCATCGCGTCTTCGTACGCGTCGGTCGCGCGTTCGACGCCCGCCGCGACGTAGCCGGCGTCGACGCCCACGAGCTGGTAGTCGTAGCCGTAGTCGGCCCATAGGTCGATCTCCTCGACGGTCGTCGCGAGCGTCCCGACCGGGGTGTCGACGCCGTGGGCCGCATCGAGCACCTCGGTCACCGCCTCGCGGAACCGGGCGGACTCGTAGGCCCCGAACACGTCGAGCGACGCCGAGAGGTCCGCCGGACCCACGAGCAGGGCGTCGATCCCCTCGACCGCCGCGATGTCGCGGGCGTTCCCGACCGCGCGCTCGGTCTCGACCTGCACCACCGTCACCAGTTCCTCGCCGCCGTCCTCGACCGCCGCGGCGAGGTCTCGACCGTAGTCGTTCGCGCGCGAGCCGGCGATTCCCCGGACGCCCTCGGGTGGATACCGGACCGCCTCGACGGCCTCGCGAGCCTCCTCTGCGGTCTCGACCATCGGGACGAGGACACCGGAAACGCCGGTGTCTAGCACGCGCTTGACCCGGACCGGATCGTTCCACGCCACGCGGGCGAGCGTCGCGGCCGCGCCGTCGCTGGCGGCCTCGACCGCGCGGGCCGCGTCGGCGACGGCTTCGACGTCGGTCTGGGCGTGTTCGGTGTCGATCACGACGAAGTCGGCGTCCCGACCGCAGAGCTCCGCGACGGTGGGATCGCCGATCGAGAGCCACTGGCCCGTGACGGGGTCGCCCCGCCGGAGCCGGCGTTTGAACTCTGTCACGGACCTATCGTCGCGGGCCCGCGGCAAGTAGGTTTGCGAGCCGGCAGGCGACAGCGGTCAGTCGGCCCGGACGCTGGCGACGATGAACAGGTACCCGACCGTAGTGACCGCGTAGTTGACCGTCAGCAGGATTTTGCTGTTCGAGAAGTCCGTGAGAAACGCGCTGAACGTGGTGGCGGCCGCGGCGGCGACGACGAGCGAGAAGCCGACCATCAGCAGCAACATCGACCGGCGCTCGGTCTCGACGTACGCGCGGGCCGCCTTCGCGACGAGCGTGAGCCCGACGACGACGAGGGCGGCGCTGAGAGCGACGTAGACGATTTCCATCGGTTGCATTCGGTCCCCTGAGCCTACTCAACACAGCCTGTTAAAGCTATCCGGCGGTATCAGCGAGGATAATCAGCGATCGAGCGCGGTCGCCAGCCGCTCGATCGGGTGGGCCGGCCGCCGGTCGGCGAGCTGAGTCCGACACGACGCGCCGGGCGCGACCACCGCGTCGGCGTCGGCGTCCCGGAGCTGATCGCCCAATAGTCCCGCGATCGACTGCGAGAGGTCGTAGTGCTCGGCGCGGTAGCCGAAGCTCCCGGCCATCCCGCAACACCCCGAGTCGACGGCCTCGACCTCGTAGCCCGCCCGCCGGAGGACCTCGGCGGCGTGGCCGTCGGTGCCGAGCGCCTTCTGGTTGCAGTGGCCGTGGTAGGCCAGCCGGTCGTCGGGCGCCTCGAAATCGAGTCGGTCGAGGGCCGACTCGCGATCGAGGTACTCACAGACCCCGTAGGCGTTCCGGGCGAGCCGGTCCGCGTCCGGGTCGTCGATCAGATCGAGGTACTCGTCGCGGGTCATCGCGGCGTCGGAGGGCTCGACGTAACAGACCGACCAGCCCTCCCGGACACGAGGTGCGAGCGCCCCCACGTTGGCCTCGGCGCGCTCGCGAGCGAGGTCCAGAAACCCCTCCGAGTAGGCCGCCCGACCGCTCGGGGCGAGGTCTGGGACCGCGACTCGGACGCCGGCGGCTTCGAGGACCGCGACCGCGGCCCGCCCGGTCTCGGGGTAGACGTAATTGGTGAACGTGTCGGGGACGAGCACCACCCGGTCGACGGCGTCCTCGGGCGCGATTCGGGGGCCGCCCCGGGACCCGAACCACGACGCGAACGACTGGTCGGCGAACTCGGGGAGGTCGCGCTCGCGGGCCACCCCGGCGACCTTCTCGGCGATCAGCCCCGTCCCCGGCGCGTTCGCCAGCCAGTTCGAGACGGGCGCGAGCGCCGACCCGACCCGCAACAGCCGGTCGGCCTCGGCGAACAGCCGCTCGCGGAGCCCCGCGCCCTCCCGCTCGTGGTAGCGGTGTTTGACCTCGGCCTTGAGCTTCGCGAGGTCGACGCCAGTCGGGCAGTCGCTCTGACACCCCTTACAGCCAAGGCAGAGGTCTAACACCTCCCGCTGGAAGCGCTCGGTGAAGATCTCCTCGGGCGGGAGTTCTCCCGAGATGGCCGCCCGAAGCATGTTCGCCCGGCCCCGGGTGGTCGCGATTTCCTCGTCCATCCCCCGGTAGGAGGGACACATCACGTCCGAATCGGTCTGGCGACAGGTGCCACAGCCGTTACACAGCTCCACGAGGTGCGAGAAGCCGCCCTCCTCGGAGAACTCCTGCTCGGTCGACGGTTCGAGCGAGGCGTAGGCGGGCCCGTACCGGAGGTGTTCGCGCATGTCGGCCCCGACCCCGCGGTCGGCGTCCGGGCCGACGTCCGCCGGCGACTCGCGGAACACCACCTTGCCGGGGTTGAGCCGCCAGTCGGGGTCGAACGCGGTCTTGAGCTCCTTGAACGCCGTCCAGAGCTCCGGGCCGTACAGCTTCGGGTTGAACTGGGTCCGGGCGAGGCCGTCGCCGTGCTCGCCCGAAAAGGATCCGCGGTGGTCGAGCACGAGCGAGGTCACGTCCTCGGCGATCGACTGCATCTTCTGGATCCCCTCGTCGTCTTTGAGGTTCAACACGGGCCGGATGTGGAGGGTGCCGCTCCCGGCGTGGGCGAAGTACGCCGCCGAGGTGTCGTGGGCCTCCAGCACGCCCATAAAGCCCTGCACGTACTCGGCGAGTTCCTCGGGCGGGACCGACGCGTCCTCGATGAACGGGTAGGGTTTTGGGTCGCCCTCCATGCTCATCAACAGCGGGATGGCGGCCTTCCGGAGCTTCCAGAGCCGGGCCTGCTCGGCGTCGTCGTGGGCCCCCAGCGCGTCGAACGCCGCCCCGGAGTCGACGAACTCGACGGCGGCGTCCGCGACCGCGGCCTCGAGGTCGTCGTGGCCCTCCGAGTCGAACTCCACCATCAGCGCCGCGGCCGCGTCCGCCGGGATCGGCTCGGCGTACGCGGCGTACTCGCTCGACTCGCGGGCGAGCCGGAACACCGCCTCGTCCATGAGTTCGACCGCGCTGGGGTCGAGATCGAGCGCGTCGGGCACCGCCGCCATCGCCTCGACCAGATCCGAGAAGCAGTAGAGCCCGAGCGCGGTCTCCTCGGGCACCGACACCAGCGAGAGGGTCGCTTCGACGACCACGCCCAGCGTCCCCTCCGCGCCGACGAACAGCTTCGCGAGGTTCAGACACCGCTCGCCCGCGTCGTTCTCGTAGACGCACTTGTGGAGGTTGTACCCCGACACCGACCGCTTGAGTTCGGGATAGCGGGCGTCGATCTCCTCGGCGTTGTCCTCGACGAGCCCCCGGACGGTGCGGTAGACGCGGGCCTCCCGGTCGTCGCGGGCGACGATCGCCTCCCACTCGGGGCCGTCGAGGACCACCTCGCGGGCCCGGATCCGGGTGCCGTCGGCCAGCACCGCCTCGCAGGACTCGACGTACGCGTCGGTGATGCCGTACCGGACCGAGTGGGCGCCGGTGGAGTTGTTGCCGATTCCGCCGCCGACCGTGGCGCGGTTCGAGGAGGCTGGGTCGGGCGCGAACTTCAGTCCGTGCTCGGCGAGGCGGGCGTCGAGGTCGTCCTGAACGACTCCGGGCTGGACCGTCGCGCGCTCGGCGTCTGGATCGACGTCGAGGATCGCGTCCATGTGCCGCGAGCAGTCGAGTACCACACAGCCCGGACCGACCGACTGGCCCGCGAGCGACGACCCCGCGCCGCGGGGCAGGACCGGCGCTCCGTGGTCGGCCGCGACCGACATCGCGGCCCGCACGTCGCCGGCGTCGGTCGGAAAGACGACGCCGGCGGGCCGGGCCTGATAGACGCTCCCGTCGGTCGCGTAGAGGATCTGGGTGTACTCGTCGAAGCGGACCGCGCCGTCGCAGGCCGCCCGCAGGTCGTCGGCCAGCGCGGCGTGGACGGGGTCGTCGGGCGCGTCGATCCCGAGCGACTCCCGGTAGTCGTCGAGGCCGACCGGTCCGACGTCGGTGGGGGATGACATGCTACCAGTTGGCACTCCGGACGGCTTAAATCCGGCGCGCGACCGACTCGGCGGCCCCACGGGCGCGGGCGGCGACTCCCACCGGTCGGCGCGCCGACCTGTCACCCGTCGGTTGCGCCGGCTTTATGCGGTGGCCTCGGCGTTTCCCGCCATGGGACGATGGGGTGCGCTCGCCGGACGGGCGGGCGACGACGACCGCGACGCCGACCGAGGACCGCCGTCGCTGGAGGCGTTCATCGAGTCGAACCACCAGTTGTTCACCATCATCGGGATGTTCGGGGCGCTCTCGGTGTACCTGATGGAGTTTCAGGCGTCGGCGTCGACCGCCCGCGGCTCGGTCGGCGCGGTGCTGTTGCTCTTTTTGGTCTCGTCGGGCCTCGCCGTCAGGAACTCCTATCGGTGCACCGAGCGGGCCCGCGAGCACGGCGAGTACCTGCTCGTGTTCGGCTACGCGGTGTTCATGTACTCGTTCGTCACGCTGACCGTCTCGGTGGTGCTCGTTATCGCCAGCCGGTACGCCGAGGGGGCCGAACACGTCCTCGGGTCGAGTTTCGTGTACGCGCTGGTGTTCATCTACGTGCCCTTCGTGTTCGGCGCCGAGGCGTTCGCCGACTTCGACGGATCGACGCGACTGGCGGCCGCGGTCCGGCACGCGCCCCACGTCGGCGCGCTCGCGATGGCGGCGTGGTACGGCCGCAAGTGGGCGCTCGGGGCGTTGCCGAGCCCCGAACTGGTGAGCGCGGCCCGCGGAATCGGGTTCGTGACGAGCCTGCTCGGCAACCACCTCGTCGTCACCGGCGCGGTGTTCGGCGCGCTGTGGACCCTCGACCGGGTCGCCGGTCACCTGCTGCGGTGAGCCGGCAGGACGCGGTTGCCCCTCTGTTTCTGGGCCCGACGCCGCGATCGCGGTCGAACCGACGGCCCGATCAGTCGGCCGCCCACACCGTAGATGCTTTCGTCGTCGACCCCGTACGGTCGACCACGGAGTTCAACGCCGTTCGAGTCGACATCGCATCCCCGCGCACCGACACGTAGAGCCGGCGATCGCCGGGGCGACATGCAGATTTAAATAACTTCGAATATATGTTAATCAAAACATCATTCGCACGCCGGGCCGATCCGAGCGTTCCGACCCGCGGGACCTCTGCGGGATGACCGCCAGCCCGGACCCAGAGCGTACCGCGGGCCGCGAGGAGTCAGTCGATCGAGACCGCCGCCGCACAACACGACACGAAGGTATGACCGACGAGCTACGCGACGAAAACCGGAAGATAGAGGAGCTACACGAGGTCGCCTCCCGGATGCAGGCCTGCGACTCCAAGCCCGAGGCGTACCGCCTCGGCGTCGAGGCCGCCGAGGAGATCCTGGAGTTCGACATCTGCGGGATCGACGAGGTCGAAGACGGCTCGCTCGTCCCGCAGGCGACGTCGACCGAGATGCCGGCCGACGGGTACGACACGATCGATACCGATACCGGGCTGGCCGGCCGGACGTACCGGCGCGGCGAGTCGTTTTCCATCCCCGACGTGCGAGCCATGGACGCGGCCGAGCCGATCCAAGACGAGTACCGCTCGATCCTGAGCGTCCCGGTCGGCGACCGCGGGGTCTTTCAGGCCGGGTCCCGGGAGACCGACGCGTTCGACGAGGACGACGTAAGGCTCGCGGAACTGCTGATGTCCCACGTCGGCGAAGGGGTCGACCGGATCGAGTCTCAGGCGGCGTTACGCGAGAGCGAACAGAAGTACCGGACGCTAGTCGAGGGGAGCCACGACGCGATCTTCATCCACGGCGACGGGTCGTTCGAGTTCGTCAACGACCGGGTGGCCGAGCTCACCGGCTACGACCGCGAGGAACTGCTCGGGCTGTCGGTCTGGGAGCTCGTCCACGAGGACGACCGCGAGCGGGCCCGCGAGTTCTTCGAGGGCACCGAGAGCGAGGACGGGGCGCCCCACGAGGAGATTCGGATCCGAACCGACCGCGGCGAGGTCCGACACCTCGACGTGAGCGTTCAGACGATCAGCTACGGCGACGACACGGCGTACCTCGGATCGGCTCGGGACGTGACCGACCGCCGCGAGCGCGAGCGAACCGTCAAGCGCCAAAACGAACAGCTCCGGGAGTTCACCAGCGTCGTCAGCCACGACCTCCGGAACCCGCTCAACGTCGCGCAGGGCTACCTCGACCTCGCGCGCGAGACCGGCGACCCCGAGCACTTCGAGAAGGCCGAGCGGGCGCTCGACCGGATGGAGTCGCTCACCGGGGAGCTGTTGGAACTCGCCCGACAGGGCCACGACGTCGACGAGACCGAGCGCCTCGACCTCGAATCGGTGGTTCGGCGCGCGTGGGCGGTAGTCTCGACCGGCGAGGCCGACCTCGTCGTGGCGGACGGACTCGGCCGGCTCGACGCCGACGAGAACCGCCTCCGCGAGCTGTTCGAGAACCTGTTTCGCAACTCGATCGACCACGCCGGCCGCGACGTCACCGTCGAGGTCGGACCGCTCTGCGGGCCCGCGGCCGCCGACCGGCCGGCCGAGGGCTTCTACGTCGTCGACGACGGGCCGGGGATCACCGAGTCCGAGCGCGAACTGGTGTTCGAGCGGGGCTACACCACCGCCGAGGACGGCTCGGGGTTCGGGCTCGCCATCGTCGACGACATCGTCGACGCCCACGGCTGGGACGTCGCGGTCCGCGACGGCGACGCCGGCGGCGTCCGGTTCGAGATAACGACGGGGTAGCTACCGGAAGCCCTCGACGTCCGAGATCGAGAGCGGGCTGGTCGGCAGGTCGGCGGGCGGCTCGGGGTCGTTGTAGCCGCCGGGGGCGACGTCGTTCGGCGCGTCGGGGTAGAACACCGACGCGATCAGTTGGATCTGTCGCCGACCCGCGTCGAGTTCGAACTGACCCCCGCCGTACATCCGAACGTCGCGCTCCTCGCAGTGCTCGACGACCGCGAGCAGCGACTCGATCGACCCGAACCGCGAGGGCTTGACGTTGAGCCACGCGGGCTCGAACGGGAGGTTCCGGACGCTCGCGAGGTCGGTGATCGGGTAATCCCACGAGACGCGATCGCGGGCGGCGTCGAGCGCGGCGCTGGTCTCGTCGGTCCACGCCGGATCTTCGAGGACGGCGTCCGGGAACGCCTCGGCCACCCGTCGGTATCGGTCGGGGTCGACGCTCCCCGCGACCTCGCTGTCCTCGTAGTGGGCCTTGAAGTCGACGGTCCGCACGCCGGCGTCGGCCAGCGCCGCCAGCAGTTCGTCGGTCCAGTCGTCGCCGACGTCGAGTTTGAACGCCGCGTCGGGGTCGCGCTCGCGGAACCGATCGAGCGCGTCGGCGCTCGGCGGGTCGCCAAGCGAGGGGCTGATCACGAACCGAACCGGGTCGTAGCTCCGGTCGAGCGCGGCCCCGAGGTGGGTGTCGGCCTGCCGGAGCGCCAGATCGAGCGCGGCGCTCTCGAACGCCCACCGGCGGTAGTTTCGAAACACCGCGTGGTCGGGGTCGCTATCCGGAAACAGATCGCGGTCGGCCAGCGTCTCCGAGAAGGAGTCGACGGTGTACTCGCCCGCGAGGTCGAATCGGTCGGAGATCGGGTGCTCGTCGGCGTCGTACGTCACGTCTTCGCCCCGGCCGATCTCGCCGTCGCCCGACAGCGAGACCGCGGTGGTCGCCCGGGTGAACGCCGGCGTCTCGCGCTCGCGACGCTCGTAGTCGACGGCGTCGACGGTCACCGGCAGGTCCGCGAGTCGATCGTAGTAACTCATGGCCGATCGTTCGCGGGCGGGGGACGAAAAGGTATCCCGCGCTCACTCGGTGACGACCGTCACCGGCCCGTCGAAGTTGAGGATGACCGACTGGGTGAGGTCGCCAAACAGCGCCTTCCCGGTTGGCGAGCGCTTCTCGCCCGCGATGAACAGGTGATCGCAGTCGTGTCGGTCGGCCGTCTTGAGGATCTGCTCTTGCTCGTCGCCGAGCGCGCCGACCGCTTCGTAGGAGACGTCGATCCCGTCGAGGGCCTCCCGACCCACGTCGGCCGCGAACTGCTCGGCGCCGCCCTCGACCTGCTGGGCGGAGTACTGGACCCCGCTCTCGGGGATCTGTTCCATCGCCTGGCGCTTGCTCTCGTACTCCTCGTCGGTGGTGACGTGCAACAGTACGAGCTCCCCGCCGACTGCGGCGACGAGTTCGCCCGCCTCTCGAACGAGTGCTTTGGTGGACTCTTTGGCGTCGACGACCGCGAGTGCTCGGTCCATGTGCCGGCCAAGACCCGTCTCGAACTTAAATAAACCGGTTATTGTATCAATATTCGTTTCGTTTCTCGGCGGTCGGCGACGCGACTTTCGGCGACCACTGGGAAAAAAGGATGCGATCGCGTACCGACGCGCGCTATTCGAGCCGAGCGCCGTTGTACATCTGTCGGCTCGGGCCGGCCGCACCGTACGCCGGGATGTCGAGACCCTGGTACCAGAACCGCTCGTCGAGTTCGTGGTACGTGTTGAGGAACACCACGTCCTCCCAGTTCGCCTCCTCGATCTCGACGTACGCCTCGTTGCGGGCCTGCTCGGCCTCGTCGGTCGGCGCGGCGTTCTGTTCGACGGTCTGCCACGCTTCCTCGGCCCGGTTGGCCGCGTCGGTCTCGGACCAGTTCACGTACGAGATCGGCGCGGGCTGGGACGTGTCGGTCTGGGGCGGATTGAGCAACTGGAGGAAGTTGTCCGGTGCGGGCCAGTCCATCACCCACCCGAGGGTGTAGGCTTCGAGGTTGCCGTTCCGGCCGCGCTGGAGCAGCGTCGAGAACGGCGCGCGCTCTATGTTCATGTCGATGTGCGCGCTCGCGAGCTGGTCGCGCAGGAGTCGTCCGACGCTCGCCCAAGTGTCAGACGACTGGTAGGCAGTGAACGTGAACTCGTAGCGGTTGTTCGGCCCGTAGCCGGCTTCTTCCATCACCTGTCGGGCCTGATCGAGGCGAGTCTCGTTGTAACCGTACGGGTAGTTCTCCTCGGCGTGTTGCTGGTAGGCGTCGGGGCCGCCGGGGTAGATGGCGGGCGGCGTGAAGTGGTAGGCGGCCTCGCCGCGCTCCTTGAAGATCTGCTCGACGACCTGCTGTTGGTTCATCGCGTACGCGGCGGCCTGCCGGACGGCCTTCTCGACCTGATCGGTGTTGAATCCGACGTAGAAGGCGTTGATCGTCGGGACCCCGACGTAGTTGAGCGTCTCGCCGTTCCGGACCGGACCGTACGTCCCGGTCTGGACCCCGCTGTCGTCGGTGTTCTCGACGCTGAGGTTGGCCGGGTCGTAGAACTGCGTCGGGATGCTGAAGTAGTCGGCGTTCTGGTTCATCGCGTACGTCCAGTGGGCGTTTGGGTCCGAGATGATGGCCCAGTGGACCCGCTCGACGTTCGCGGTCTCACCGTAGTAGTCGTCGTACCGGGTGACGGCGGCCTCGTCGTTGGTCGTCCAGAGTTCGAACTCGAACGGGCCGGCGCCGACGGGGTCGTTCGTCCCGAACTCCTGTTGAGTGATCTCGCCGTCGTAGCCCTCGATGTCGCCGACCAGCCCCTCGGGGACCGCGGCGAACGACGTGTACGCGAGCATCGGGAGCGTCGCGTGGAACGGCTCCGAGAGCGTCATCTCGATGGTGTAGTCGTCGACGGCCTCGACCGCCATGCTCCCGGGGACGTAGTTGCCCTCGTCGTCGGTCTCGTGTTCGATGCCGATCGAATCGAGGATGAAGTACGCGCGCCGAGAGCTCTCGGAGGCCGCGAGCCGCTCCCACGCGTACACGAAGTCCTGTGCGGTGACCTCCTCGCCGTTGTGGAAGGTCGCGCCCTCCCGAACGGTAAACGTGTACGTCGTGAAGTCCTCGGACTGCTGATAGTCGGCCGCGAGTAACGGTTCGACTTCGAGCGCGGCGTCCGGATAGTTCATCAGCGGGTCGAAGACCTGCTGGATCACCGTCCCCGAGGCGGTGTCGGTCGCGGCGACCGGGTCCATCGTCGTCATCGATCGGTTGATGAGATCGAGCTGGCCGCCGTCCCCACCCCCGTCTTGCCCGTCGCCCCCTTCGGTCGTGGTCTCTTGGCCCGCGGCGGTGCCCGTGAGCGCTGTCGCCGTCGCGACCCCGCCCGTCGCTTCGAGGAAGCGACGGCGGGACATGTTGGATTTCTCGGACATCCCAACGGAGAGACGACGAACGCACATTTGTATCTAATTATTTATCGTGTAGTATATGGTGATTGGTAAAACTAGACAGCACTCGTGCGTGTTTGGCGTACACCGCTCGAATACAAGTGGGCTCTGGCGGCCTGCGGGCGATGTCGTCGACGTTCGAACGCCGGGCGTCGGGCGCCGAATAATTGTGGGGTTCGTTATCGTCTCACAGTGACAGTAGGTCGCTGTTACCGCCGCGTAGTCGGCCCGAGAATCGGGACAGTCGCGGGCTGAGCCGAGACATTCCGCGTATAACAAAGTGGAAATCCGACGTTCCGGCCGAGTAATGAGACGACTCGCGGCCGCCCTCCCCGACGAGCGCGCCACGTCCCCGGCGATCGGCGCGACGCTACTGGTCGGCGTCACGGTCCTGCTGGCGACCGCCGCCGGCACCGGCATGTTCAGCCTCGCCGACAGCGCGACCCAGGGCGCGTTCGCCAGCGCCTCGATCAGCCACGAACCCGCCGAAGACAGAGTGAGCGCGACCTGGATGGCGAACGCGAACGCCGATCGCCTCCGGGTGACGGTCCGGGTCGGCGACGACCGCCGGACGGTGAGTCTGCAGGCGGTCGGCGACAGCGTCGTCGTCGACCACGGCGGCGTGACCGTGAACTCGGGGGCGGTCCGCGCGTGGGACGATCCGAACCTCGACGACGGCGACCGGGTGGCGGTCACCGTCGTCGCGGTCAAAGGCGGCGAGACGCTCGTCGTCGCCGAGCGGAGCGCCACGATATAAAGAGCGCGCGGAACGGGCGGTTCAGTCGACGTACATCGAGTAGGTGATGACCGCGAACCCGACCGCGGTCAGCCCGCTCTCGATGACCAAGACGAAACTCCGGTCGAGTCCGACCGCCTGATCCGCGAGGCCGGCGAGGAACGCCCCGAGGGTCACGACGGCGAACCCGATCGAGAGAGCCCGGAGCGCGGGCGACGCCGTCCGACGGTAGGCTTTGAACGCGAAGTAGCTGATGAGGCCGCCCAGCATGAGCGTGACGGTCTTGAGGACGACGACGAGCGTGGCGACGAGTGGAGTAGCCTCGTGAGTCATGTCTGTTTGCGCACCTCCGACCACATGTCCGCGAGTCGCTCTTCGGCCGACCGAGAGGGTCTGGAGACCGTGACGTCGAACTCCCGGGCGTCGGTGACCGCCAGCGTCACGTCCTCGAAATCGAGGTCGTACCGGGTGGTGTGGTGACCGTCGCTCCGGACCTCGGTGAGCTCTCTGAGGAGCGAGGCGTCGCTCAGCAGGTCCAGCTTCCGGTACACCGTCGAGAGCGGGATGTCGGTCGCCTCCGCGAGTTCGCTGGCTGTCATGGGTTCGTCTAGCTGTTTGACGATGGCCCGGCAGTCCGGGTCGTCGAGTGCGTCGAGGACCGCCTGGAGATCCGGGTCCTCCTCGGCTCCCACCGGGTCTCGTACCATCCAAGTTGACCTTGCCCCACCCGACACATAATACGTTCGACCTGGGCCGACCCCGGAGCGAGGCGCTAACGACCGAACCGGTTCGGGTCCGGAGCGCGGGCGAACCCGTTCGGATCCGTTTTCATTTCGTGGGAATCGCTTCGCCAACGTTTAAGTGGTGGTGTCCAAGGTTCAATTGCATCATGACCACTTTCGGCGCCCCCGGAAACGGACCGTCTCGACGCGACTTTCTGAAGGCGACCGGTGCTGGCGGCCTCGCGGCGACCGCAGGCTGTGCAGCCCCGAGTCAGAACGAACAGACCGCACAGACGACCCGACAGGAAGCGATGCAGAGCGACGACTCGCTTCCGACCACGAGCCCGCCCCAGATCGTCAACGTCGACGAACAGGGCGGACAGGTGACGATGAAGACCCTCCCCGCGCGCCACGACGTCCACCCCGGCGAGTCGATGGGCGGTCCCGTCGAACTGCCGCGAGTGTGGGCGTTCCAGGCCGACGATCTGGACCCGAGCGTCCCCGGTCCCATCCTCCGAACCACGAAGGGCGAGGACATGGAGGTAACGCTCGACAACACCGAGGGCAAGCGGGCCCACACCATCCACTTCCACGGCGTCACGAAGACGTGGAAGAACGACGGCGTCCCGACCACGACCGGGATCACCGTCAAGCCCGGCGAGAAACACACCTACGACATCCCCGCCAACGTGGCCGGCACGCACCTCTATCACTGCCACTTCCAGACCCAGCGTCACATCGACATGGGGATGTACGGCATCCTCCGAGTCGACCCCGAAGGCTACGAGGAGGCCGACAAAGAGCACTTCCTGACGTTCAAAGACTGGGACTCGCGACTCCCCCGCCAGATGGCCGGCGAGGACGTCAACTACAACCCGCGGAACCGCCGCCCCGACGTGTTCACGGTCAACGGCAAGAGCGCGCCCCGCACGCTCCACCCCGAGAAGGGCTCGCCGATCATCGTCCAAGAGGGCGACGACGTCCGGCTCCACCTCGTGAACGCCGGCTACATGTCCCACCCGATGCACATCCACAACCACCGGTTCCAGCTGACCGCGAAGGACGGGGGGACGATCCCCGAGGCGGCCCGCTATCCCGAGGACGTGACCAACATCGCGCCCGCCGAACGCCACACCATCGAGTTCACGGCCGACGCCGACCCCGGCGCCTACCTGATGCACTGCCACAAGGTCAATCACGTCATGAACGGCCGGTCGTACCCCGGCGGGATGCTCACCGGCATCGTCTACGAGTCGGTGATGGACACCGACATCTTCGCACAGCTGATGGACTACGCCGGCTACGAGGGCTAATCGACGATGTCAGACACCACGAGACGCGACTTCCTGAAAGGCGCGGCGACGGCGACCGCGGCGACCGTCGGCGCCGGCGCGGCCGCGGGCGGAGCGACCGCCCAGTCGGACGCCAACCTCTCGGCGTGGTTCGAGGACGTCGGCAACTACGACGGCGTCGTCGACGAGACCGGCTCCGACGAGGTGACGATTTCGGTCGGCGCGCAGGGCAACGGCGGCGGGTTCGCGTTCGGCCCCGCGGCGGTTCGGGTCGACCCCGGAACGACGGTCGTCTGGGAGTGGACCGGCGACGGCGGTAGCCACAACGTCGTCGCCGAGAACGGCGACTTCGAGAGCGAGCTGACCGACGAGACGGGCCACACCTTCGAGTATACGCCCGAAGAGTCGGGGATCGTCACGTACGCCTGTTCGCCCCACAAGACCATGGGGATGAAGGGCGCGCTCGTGGTCGGTGACGTCGAGATCGGCGGCGCGTCGGAGTCGGGCGGACTCCTCGGCTCGGTGCTCGGCGACCCGTGGACGGCGGCCGCGGGCGGTAGCATCCTGCTCGGACTGCTGTCGCCCATCGCGTTCGCGGCGTTACTGTTCGGCCGCGATCCCGACCGCCCGACGCCGAAGTGATCGAGCGCCGCTCCGAACCGACTCACGAACGCTGATACGCCGCTTCTCCTCGCGCCGCTACGTCTCGGAGTCGAGCCACTCGCTCCTCGGTCGGCGGATGGGTCGCCACGGCCAGCGGTAGTTCCGCCAGCGGGTCGCCCGCGCCGAGGCCGCCGCCGTCGTCGGCTTCCCGCCGGCGGTCGCCGAGGCCGTGGGGCAGAAAGCAGAGCTCGCGGATCCCCGCGGCCCGGAGATCGACCGACGGCCGACCGTCCGCCCCGGCGTCGAGTCGCTCCAGCGCCGACGCCATCGCCGCGGGCTCGCCCGAGATGAGCGCCCCCGCCCGGTCGGCGGCGAACTCCCGCTCGCGCGAGAGCCGACCGCTCAGGACGACCGCGGGGATCGCGAGCACCCCGAGCGCGACGCCGCCGAACAGCGCGGTGAACGCGACCAGTCCGCCGAACGCGAGCACCGAGGCGGGGCTGAACGCCGGCGCCGACGCGAGCGAACTGCTGACCGCGTAGCCGACGACCAGCGCGAGCCCGACCGCCAGCCGGCGCTCGACCGGCCCGCCGAGGGCCGAGAGCGTCGAGCGGTCCTCGCTGGCGAGCGCCGGTAGGAAAGTCGCAAGCGTCATCACGGTCGCGTCGCGGTTCCGGAGGTGGGCGAGCTCGTGGGCCAACACCGCGTCGAGTTCGTCGCCGTCGAGCCGATCGAGCAGGCCGGTGGAGACGACCACCGTGGCCCGCCCGAGGCCGCCGACGGTGAGGCTGTTCGGCGCGTCGGTCTCGGCGATCGCGAGCTCGGGCACCCGGGCGTCGGCTGTCCGGGCCAGCCGAGCCAGTCGCGCGCGAAGCTCCGGGCGCTCGCCGTCGTCGAGCGGTCTGGCGTCCGCGGCGGCCAGCGTCTCGCGTCTGGCGTACCGGAGCTGACCCGCCGCGAGCGCGGCCGTCGCGGGAACGACCGCCGCGGCGGCGACGAGCCCGGCCCGATCGCCGACGACGGGCCCGAGCCACGGTCGGAGGAGGTACGCGAGGACCGCGACAAGGGCGGCGTCGGCGGCGAGCAACCCCGCGAGCGTGAGAGCGACGCGCCGAGACCGAGCGGAGGTTCGTATCATAGTCGCGGAGACGTGGCGGGCTACGTGGAGAGCCAAGATATATTTGGTGAACGGTTTATCATGTTAGGCGTGAAACGCGCACGCCGCCGCGCCGCCCTCGCCACCCTCTGCGTGTTCGCGGTCGCCCTCGCCGCCTCGCTGTTCCCCGCGGGCGGGTTCGGAAGCCAGCCCGCGGGCGTCGGAGTCGGCGAGAGCCCCGACGCGCCCGCCGGCGGGCCGGCCCCCGACCCCGCGAGCGATTCGCCGACCGCGAGCGCCCCGGCCGATTCGACGACGACCACCGCCGACTCGGAGCCCGCGACGACGGCCGAACCGACCGCGACCGAGACGACGACCGCCGCGGCCGCCACCGACCCCGCGAACGGAGCCAGCGGTCCCGGTGCGGGCGCCCTCTTCGGCGCGGTGTTCGCGCTTTTCGGCGCGATCACCGCGGTCGGGCTCTGGACCGGCGCGCTCGCGGTCACCGCGACGACCGCGGGCGCGATCCCGATCACGATCACCGTCGGCGACACTCCGATCGGCTCGCTGATCGGCGCGATCCCCGCTCGGACGATGGCGCTCGTGGTCGGTTTCTCGGCGTCGGTGCCCCGAATCGTCGACGACGCCGCCGCGCTGAGCCGCGAGGTCGCCCGCGGCCTCTCGACCGCGACGGGCGCGCTCGCTCGCACGACCGCCGGCGCGCTCCGGGTCGGCGCCGCGGGGCTAGCCGCGATCGCCGTCGCCGTCCCGCGTGCGCTCGCGGGCCTCGGAGGCGGCGCGAGCCTCCTCTCGCGGATCGGCGGATCGGGGCTGGGGAGCCTCGGTCTCGACCGCCGCGAGCGCGACGACACCGCACGGACGGTCGCCAGTTCCGAGGCCGACGGGGGGGACGCCGGCCCGCCGTCGGTAGAGGAGGCGTGGCTCGCCATGGCCGAGCGAGTCCGGCTTCGGAACCCGGACGCCCGGACGCCCGGCGAGTTCGCCCGCGCCGCGGTCGAGCGGGGCTACCCCGACGACGCGGTCGGGCGACTGACCGACGCCTTCCGCGAGGTGCGGTACGGCGACCTGGCGCGGACCGACCGCACGTCCATCGCCCGATCGGCGCTCGACCGCATCCGGAGCCACCGGGAGGGCGACAACGAATGATTCCGCGACTGCTCGGGCGCGCGAGCGCTCGTCTCGGCCGACCGCGGACGCTCTCGCTGGTCGGGGGTCTCGCGCTGGCGCTGGCGCTCGGGGTGGTCTTTCTCCCCGGACTGTTCGTCGCGTCGGTGTTCCGGCCGGTCGCGGACGTCGCGGCCGCCCCGGCGCTCGTCGCCCTGTTCGGCCTCGCCGCCGGGGGGCTTGGCGCGCTCGCGCTCGGGCGGGAGGCGACCGGCGAGAGCCGCGCCGAGACGTGGGTCCCCGAACGCGTTCCCGAGCGCGCCCACTACGACGACCACCGGACCACCGGCAGTGCGATCGATTCGGCGCTGGCGGTCGACCCGGAGGCAGACGCCGACGAGCGAGAGCGACTCGCCCACCAGCGGACCGTCGCGCGCGGACGCATCCGCGAGCGAGCTATCGAAGCGATCGCGGCCGCCGAGCGGTGTGATCGCGAGCGGGCCGCCGAACGGGTCGACGCCGGGACGTGGACAGACGACCCGCGAGCCGCGGCGTTCCTCGGGGGGGCGACACACGCCCCGCTCGGGCTCCGAATCCGGGACTGGGCGAGCGGCGAGCGCTTCGAGCGGTGGGCGACCCGGGCGGTCGCGGAGACCGAGTCGCTGGCCGACGGGGAGGGTCGCCGATGAGCGACCGGATCGTCGACTTCGAGCCGGCGCTGGGCCGGAACCGATCGGCCGACGGCCCGGACCGCGAGTCAGATCGCGAGTCGGCTCCCGACGCGGCCGACGCCGACCGCGCCGCGTCCGGCGAGGACGAAAGCGTCGCCGCCGGGTCGCGGTGGGATCCGGGGGTCACCGTGGCGCTGCTCGCGGGCGCGGTCGGCGTGCTCACCGGGACCACCGCGGCGTTTCTCGCCGGCGCGGTCGGGTTCACCTACGCCGCGTACCGGTACGCCTCGCGTGCGCCCGACACCCCGCTGGTCGTCGACCGCGAGATCGACGACCGCTCGCCGCTCCCGAGTCGGACGGCGACCGTGACCGTCACAATCCACAACGAGGGCGAGGAGTCGCTGCCCGACCTCCGGATCGTCGACGGCGTCCCCGAGCGCCTCGCGGTCGTGTCGGGGTCGCCGCGCCACTGTACGAGCGTCCGACCCGGCGAGACGGTCTCGTTCTCCTACGCCGTCCGCGCCCGGCGCGGAAGCCACGAGTTCGGGCCGACGACGCTCGTCGTCCGGTCGCTCGCGGGCGCCACAGAGCGTCGCTTCGAGGTCCGCGTCGACGACTCGATCGCGTGCGAGACTCTGACCGAGACGCTCGCGCTCCCGGCCGACACCTCG
Organism: Halorussus marinus; assembly: GCF_004521895.1. NCBI lineage: Archaea > Methanobacteriati > Methanobacteriota > Halobacteria > Halobacteriales > Haladaptataceae > Halorussus > Halorussus marinus. The sequence goes on along the minus strand of NZ_SBIR01000008.1, from coordinate 2,719 downwards.
TCGTATCCGGGCCACGTCACCACCGACTCGGGCGGCGAGGGCGTGGAGTTCTACGCCACCCGTGAGTTCCACCCCTCGGACCCGCTGAGCCGGATCGACTGGAAGCGCTACGCACGTACCCGCGAACTCAGTACCGTGGAGTTCCGCGAGACGCGGGCGGCGACGGTCGTGCTCGTGGTCGACGCCCGAACCGCGGCCCACGTCGCGCGGCGGGACGGCGAGCCCGACGCGGTGACCCTGAGCGAGTACGCCGCCGAGCGACTCGCCGCCGCGCTGTTGGATCGGAACGACCGGGTCGGACTCGGGTTCTACGGCCCGTCAGAGCGGTACCTCCGGCCGGCCGGCGGCGACGAGCAGGCCGCCCGAATCCGGGCGGCGCTCGACTCGACCCCCGAGTCCCGCGAACGCGAGGTCGGCCTGTTCAGCGAACAGCGGCGCGAACGCGCCAACGACGCGCGGTTCGACGCCCTGCGCAGGCGCCTCCCCGACTCGGCACAGATCGTCTTCCTCTCGCCGCTGGCCGACAATCGGGCCGCCGACGTCGCGAGGCGGTTCCGGGCGTACGGCCACGCGGTGACAGTCGTCAGCCCGGACGTGACGGGGACCGACACCCCCGGCGGCGCGGTCGAGCGCATCGAGCGCGACGACCGCGTCGCAACCGTCCGGGGCGGCGACGTCCGGGTCGTTAGCTGGTCGCCCGACGAGCCGATCCGGACGGCCGTCTCGACTGCGACCGCGAGGTGGTCGCGGTGAGCGCTCCGGCGCGGCGCGCGACCGCGTTCAGCGCGACGGTCGCCGTCCTCGTCGCGGCGCTCGCGGGCCTCGGGGTCGGAGCGGCCGCCGGCGCCCGGTGGGCGACGGTCGCGAGCCTGCTCGGCGCCGGGATCGCCGCGCTCGGCGTCCGGGCATCTCAGGCCCGATCGAACGACCGGCGGGCGGCCGGGAGCGCGGGCATCGTCGCCGGCGCGCTCGTCGTCGCCGGGGTCGCGGCGGTCGGCGAGAGCGCGGTCGCGCTCCTCGCGGGCCTCGCCGTCGGAGCGGCCGCGGTCAACGCGACGGTCTCGCTCGACGCCGACGTCGCCCGTCCCGTCGGTCGAACGGTCGCGCGATCGGCGTCCGTGCTCGTGGCGGGGTCGATGCTCGCGGCCGGCCTCTCGACCGGAGCGTTCGGCGCGTTCGGGCGAATACTCGCCGGACACGTCTGGGCGCTCACTACCGCTCACGACCTCGCGCGTCTGCTCGCCTTCCAGGTCGAGTTGCTGGTCGGTCTCGGACTCCTCCACTGGGCGGTGCCGGTGCTCGACGACTGGCTCCCCGACCGGCGCGAACACCGAGCGGCGACCCTCGGGCGCCTCGAGTACCGGATCGCCGACCTGCCGCGAGGCTACTGGCTGTTTCTCGGACTCCAGTTCGCGCTCGCGCTCACCGCGTGGGGACCGCGGTGGTTCGACCGCTTTCTCGAATCGCTGTCGACGCTCGGGGCGGGCGTCCGACTGGTGCTCCGATCGGGCGTCCTGCACGGGGCGGCCGGCGTGCTGGTGGCGCTCTCGGCCGCGGTGCTGGTCGGGCGGGGGCTCCAGCGGCTGTTCGTCGCGTGGGCGGGTCGCGATCCGCCCCGGGCGCTCTCGCACGCCGCCGGCGGCGTCGGTGCGCTCGTCGGGGCCGCGATCGTGGGCGCGTCTCCGCTCGCGGACGTCGTCGCCGCGGCCGCAGGCCCGGCATGGAGCGAGCCAATCGCCGCCGTCGGCGTCACGCCGATTTTGACCGGCGGGGTCGCGGTCACGCTGTTCGCCGTCGCGGTCGGACAGGCCGTCATCGGCAGACTCGTCCGGCCGTGGATCGAGAGCGACGCGGCCGCCGGGTTTGCGGCCGCCGCGGCCGCGCTCGTCGTCGCCGCGCTCCTCGCGGCGCACGGCGGTGCGTCCGCGCTCGCAGTGTTCACGGCGGTAGCCGGCGCGCTCGCAGTGCTCGACGTCGGCTCGAACGCGGTCGCGCTCGGTACCCAGATCGGGCCCGTCGCCGAGACGCGGGCGGGCGAGGCGACCCACGCCGTCGGAAGCCTGCTGGTCGGTGCGGCCGGCGTCGCGGTCGCGACGCTGACCGGGTTCGTCATGGGATCGGTGTCGATCTCGGTACCGGCGTGGCGGGCACGCCTCGCGGTCGCGCTGTTGCTCGTGAGCGTGCTGTGTTTCGCGATCCGACTGGGTCGTGAGTGATTCTCGGCCGGAAATTCGCGCTTGAAACGTCGTACGATCTGCTTGTGTGACGGGTGCTGTAGCTCGCGATCGATATGAAAAAAGCCCACACGGACACGATGTCCGTGCGGGCTTAACACCTATGAATGGCAGGCGGCGAATCGAATTTCCCAGAGGGTCGCCCACTCCAGTACTCCTCGATACGCAGGCGGGCTTAACTTCCGTGTTCGGGATGGGTACGGGTGTCGCCCCGCCGCTCTGGCCGCCTTAACGCCGACTCGCGGAATCGAACCGCGACCAACTGACCACAATCGGTGATTCGACGATTCCTAACAACCGTATGATACGTGCAATCCAGTTTGCGCCTGGATCCGAGCAATCCGGATCCCAGTGCGAGTCAAATGAGTGTGTGGCTTCGACCTGTTAGTGCTCGCGGACTCAACGCCTCGTTGCCTCGGCGCGTACATCCCGAGTCTATCGAACTCGTCTTCTACGAGTGGTCTCAGTGGTATCTCTTTTCCAGG